>JAZKZQ010000123.1:0-26207 GCA_045612745.1 Cellulosilyticum sp.
CTTCAAAGACAAGATGTGAATCAAAGAAAGAGAGCTATAATAGATGAATTAGATAAGCTAAAAGAGCAGATTATAATGGATCTTAGTGAAAAAGCTGAGAGCATGGATATTCTTGTGAAAAATACAGGGGATACAATAGGTTTTGCACCACTTAATGCGAGTGGAGAAATTTATGCAAAAGAAGAATATAATACACTGACTAAGACGCAAAAACAGCAGATAGAAAATAAACTAGAGGAATTATACAAGTATGCAGATGAATTAACAGAGAGGATAGAAGCTGAAGAAAAGAAATATGCTGAATATATACGTGATTTAGAAGAGGAAGTTGTACTTGAATATGTAGGCACAATGATTAAAGTATTGAAGGAAAAATATATAAATTACACGTTTTTGCGCAGATATTTTAATGATATAGCAGAGGATATATTAGAACATTTAGAGTTATTTGAAGGTGAAAAGGAAGAGGATGCTAAGCTAAAAGATATATTTCCTTGGGCAGGGGGTAATCAGCTGCAAAAAATGGCAAATAAGTATCGTGTAAATTTACTTGTTACCCATTCACCTAATATGGGGGCACCTGTAATAGTAGATAGTAGTTTAGGAGAAATTTGTCTTACGGGAAAAATTCTTTTAGATACAGAACTAAGTACAATGCATACAGATTTTACGCATATTAGGCCAGGTATTTTTCATAAGGCTAATGGAGGATACTTGTTACTTCATATGCAACGTATTTTAGAAAACCCTAATAGTTGGCTTGCTATTAAACAACTTTTAAAAACGGGATATATTCACATGAATGATGCAGAGGATGTAGGGATTGCCCTTACAAGCAGCATGAAGCCACAACCAATTAAAGCTGATATTAAGGTGATTTTAATAGGTAGTCGAGAGATTTATGAGGTACTAGGACTTCATGATGAAGATTTTAAAAAACTTTTTAAAGTAAAAGTGATTTTTGAAGATGAAATAGATAATAATAAAGACAATATAGAGGCATTAGCAAACTATATGGCTACTTTATGTAAGCAGGAGGGGTTACCAGATGTAACTATAGAGGGTTTGCTAAAGTTAGTTGAATATAGTAGTAGATGCATAAGCAATTCTAAGAAGTTACCGGCTAGTATGGAGCGATTTACAGATATTATACGAGAGGCAAGTATTTATGGAGAAGTACCAATTAATGATAAAGCCATTGAAAAAACCATTAGTCGGAGAAAAAGGTTTTATCAAAAGCTTGAACAGGAAATTGATGACCATATAGTACAAGAAACTATGCTCATTCAAACTTCAGGGGAAAAAATAGGGCAAGTGAATGGGCTTGCTGTATATACAATAGATGACTATATGTTTGGTAGACCAGTTAAGATTACAGTGACCACATATCAAGGTAAACAAGGTATTGTGGATATTGAAAAAGCTGCGGACTTAAGTGGTGCAATTCATACAAAAGGCATTCATATTATTACTGGTTTTTTAGGTTATGAATTTGCACAGAAAATGCCACTTTCTTTAAGTTGTAATATTTGTTTTGAACAAAGCTATGGCCAGATAGATGGCGATAGTGCTTCAAGTGCAGAATTATATGGTATTTTATCTAGTTTATCAGAGATACCTATTAAACAAAATATTGCCACAACAGGCTCGGTAAATCAATTTGGTGAAATACAACCTATAGGTGGTGTGAATGAAAAAATCGAGGGGTTTTATAAAGTCTGTAGCATGAAAGGTCTAAAAGGTAATGAGGGTGTTATGATACCCTATCAAAATACACAAGATCTTATGCTGAGCGAAGAGGTTATTGATGCTGTAAGGCAAGGAAAATTTCATATTTATACGATTAAAAATATATGGGAAGGTATTGAAGTGATAACAGGTATAGAAAAAACAGAAGTAAAGAAAAGGGTAAGTGAAAAACTAGAAGCATTTAATAAGTAAATACGTATTTTAAATAGCTATACGTATATAGAAAGAATGGATAATAGAAATTAATAAGTGAATTTAAAATAAGTGAGGATGTTGTAAGATAAGAAATGATTTTACAATGTCCTCGATTTTTTATGAAATAAGGGACTAGCTTTGTAATCGAGAAGAAAAATAATTTACTTGAAGGAATATAAGTTAATGACATATAAACAGTAAATATGGTATAATTTAAAATAATCAAAATTTTTTATTTTTGGAATGTAATAATTATTCTAATGTTCGGCAAACAGTGGTAAGCGTGAGGAGAAAGAACTATGGAAGATATATATAAAATTGATCAATCTACCTTGAATTATTTATTAGGAAAAATACTTGGTAATTTAAATGATTGGCTTATTATTAGTGACAGTTATGGAAAAATTATATATGCCAATAAAACGGTTTATAAATTATGTGGCGTAGAACCTATAAACATATTAGGTCAAGATATGTATATGTTTGTGGGAATAGATGTATCAGACAATGGCATATTAGACAAGATTCAAAAGGTTATTTGTAAAGGACATTGTATAGAGTTTATGAGCAATCGTTTTATAAATAATAATCAACGTATTTATTTAATGAATACAGTCAGCCCTGTTTATGCACCTAATGGATTAAAGTACTATACCTGTATATCTAAAGATATTACAAGTACAACAAAGTTAAAAGAGGAAATTTATCATATTAATTATTTTGATAAGTTAACGCATTTACCTAATGAGGATGTATTTTTAGAAAGTTTAGAGCGAGCGATAAAATTAAGTAGAAAAAAACAAGAAATTTTTACAGTAACACTTTTAGATATTAAAAGAATGGGACAAATTAATAATTTATATGGTGTAAGCATAGGCGATCGTATTCTTAAAGAGGTGAGTCAGCGTATAAAGGGGAAATTAAATTGTAATCAAGAGATTTTTAAATATAGTGATAATGTGTTTGCAATTATTCATAGTAAGATGAGTAAAGAGGAAGTAGAGTCTAAGTTCTTTAGTTGTATGCAGGAGATTATGGAAGCACCTATTAAGGTAGATAGCATATGCATATGGGCATCTTATAGAGCTGGTGGTGTTACTTATCCTAAAGATGCAAGAACAGCTGAAGAATTAATGGAAATGGCACAAATAGCCTTAGCAAAAGCTAAAAAAGAGAACGGGCATAAACCATACATATTTTATAATCATACCATCAAAGAAGAAGCAGTAAGTACATTAAAAATAGAAATTGAAATGTTGGAAGCTATTCAAAATGATGAATTTGTTGTATATTATCAGCCCTTTATGGAATTAGGAAGCAAAGGGATTGTAGGTATGGAAGCACTGCTTAGAAGACGTAAAAAAAGTGGAGAACTTATGGCGCCGGGTACATTTATAGATATCTTAGAAAAAATGAATTTAATTGATAAAGTTGGTATTAGAGTATTAGAAATAGTATGTGAGCAAATGAGACACTGGTTAAACTTTGGTTATAAAGTTGTACCTGTTTCTGTTAATTTATCAGCAGTTCAGTTTAAGAATATTGATTTAGCAAAACAAATAAAAGGTGTTTTAGAAAGGTATGAAATAAGCCCTAAATATATTGTTTTAGAAATTACTGAATCGGCAGTTATGGAAGATATAAGGAGTGCACAGGCTATCATTGATGAACTTAAGGCGTATGGTTTTGCTATTTCTATTGATGATTTTGGAACAGGTTATGCTTCTATCGGATATTTAAGGAAACTTATGTTTGATCATTTGAAGATTGATATATCATTTATTAGAGAGATTGTAGAAAATATGCAAGACAGGTCTTTAGTACAGGCGATTATTTCTATTGCAAAGACGCTTAACTTAAAGACCATTGCAGAAGGTATTGAGAATGAAGAACAACTTTATATTATAAGTCAATTGGGATGTGAGATGGGGCAAGGATATTTTCTGAGTAGGCCTATTAGTGCATATGAAATAGAGAAGAAATATTTTAAAATTAGTTAGGGGATGGGTCTTTTTGTAAACATAGCTTGAAATGTGGCGGGAAAGTATGTTACACTATGTGGAGATAAGTCGCGTGATACTTAGCACGTGTCTCACTTTGTAATTAGGATAACAAGGTACGCCTTGTTATTTTTCTTTGTAGCGTATAAAAGTAAGTTTTAAAGTAAAAAATTAAGTTATTTTAAAGGAGTTATTAACGAATGAATGATTTAGACGGATTGACTTTAGCAGAACTGAAGCAAAAGGCTAAGGCGCTGGGCATGAAAAATATAAATAAAATGCGTAAAAGTGAGTTAATAGCTAGTCTACAAGATAATAACTCCTACTTGGTAGAAGAAGTGTCACAGCAAGAAAAGTCAAAAGATATAAGTACACAAGATGTAAACAGTACTTTCAATGAAGAGAATTTGGTAGAAGAAGTTTTAAAAGAAGAAATTGAAGCACAGGCAGATAATGATTTACGTAGCGATCGTATGACGGGTGCAGGGATTTTAGAGATTATGGCAGATGGTTATGGTTTTCTTCGTTCACAAAACTTTATGAGAGGGGAAAATGACATATACCTTTCTATTTCACAAATTCGTCGTTTTAATTTAAAAACCGGGGATTGGATAGAAGGAGATATGCGTAGGCCTAAAGAAGGTGAGAAAGCTGGTGCATTACTCTATGTGCATAAAGTAAATGGGGACCGTCCAGAAAAAGCAAAATATCGTCCAAACTTTGAGACACTAACACCAGTATTTCCTTCGGAGAAACTTCATCTTGAGTATGAAAAAGATGTCCTTTCCACACGTATTATTGACCTTATTGCACCTATCGGAAAAGGTCAAAGAGGTTTAATTGTTGCACCACCTAAAGCAGGTAAAACAATTCTCTTAAAACAAATTGCAAATGCTATTACGTTTAATCATCCAGATGTATCACTGATTGTACTTCTTATTGATGAAAGACCTGAAGAAGTAACAGACATACGTCGTTCCATTAATGGAAAAGATGTAGAAGTTATTGCCTCTACATTTGATGAGCCACCAGAGCATCATAAGCAAGTAGTAGAAATGGTGCTAGAGCGTGCAAAACGTATGGTAGAACAAGGAAAAGATCTTGTTATTCTACTAGATAGTATTACACGTATGGCAAGAGCATATAATTTAACCATTCCACCAAGTGGAAGAACTTTATCAGGTGGTCTTGATCCAGCAGCACTTCATATGCCTAAAAAATTTTTTGGTGCAGCTAGAAAAATCGAAAATGGTGGCAGTTTAACCATTTTAGGGACAGCCCTTGTAGATACAGGAAGTAAGATGGATGATGTGATTTTTGAAGAGTTTAAAGGTACAGGAAATATGGAACTTGTACTTGATCGTTCTTTATCAGAGAAAAGAATCTATCCAGCTATTGATATTTATAAATCAGGTACTAGACGTGATGATTTATTATTATCACCAGGTGAAGCTAGTGCTGCGTATAGTATTAGGAAAGACTTAAGTCGTAATAATACTTCAGAAGTTATGGAAAATCTTATTAATACAATGCTTGTTTATCCTACAAATAAAGAATTCGTACAAAAAATAAGAAAAAGTACAAGTGTTAACAATTAATTTCTGCTATGTACTTGCAATAGCAGTTAAGACATGTTATAATACTGACGTTGTCACAAAATTGCTAGAGTTAAAATTAACATAGAAAAGTGTCATGAAAGAGGTGAAGGTAATGAATAAAGAAATCCAACCAAAATACGAAGCAGTAACAGTTGTATGTAACGGATGTGGAACAGTTATTGAAACTCGTTCAACAAAAGAAACAATCAATGTAGAGGTATGTTCAAAATGTCATCCATTCTACACAGGTAAACAAAGAGCAGCATCTGCTAAAGGTAGAATTGATAAATTCAACAAAAAATTTGGTATGTAATTACAAGCTTCATACTTTAGTTACATTAATATGTGATAATTGCCTTGAGGCAAATCATGAAAATGGGTTGAGAGGATGGTCTCAACCTTTTTTTTTGTAAAAAAGGAGGCAGGACAATGGCAAAAGTAAATATCGGTGGTCAAGCTGTTATTGAAGGCGTTATGATGAAAGGTAAAGAATATTATGCTGTAGCTGTTCGAAAATCTGATGGAAATATTGTCACTGAAAGTAAAAAATCCGTCAGTATCATGGATCGTATCAAAATTTTAAGATGGCCTATTTTAAGAGGAATAGCAGTTTTTGTAGAATCCCTTATTTTAGGTGTGAAAACATTAAGCTTTTCAGCAGAACTCTATGGTGAAGAAGATGCAGACTATGAACCTAGCAAGTTTGAAATTTGGCTTGAGAATAAGTTAGGTGATAAAGGTGAAAAAATAATTATGGGACTTACAATGTGCCTATCATTTATACTAGCAATTGGCATCTTTATGATTTTACCTATGTTTTTAAGTACCTTATTTAAAAAAGTTATACCAAGTTCTTTTATACAAAACCTAATTGAAGGTGCAATTCGTATTACCATTTTCCTTGTTTACATGAAACTTATTACAAAAATGAAAGATATTGAGCGCACCTTTGAATATCATGGTGCTGAACATAAAACGATTAACTGCATGGAACAAGACATGGAACTGACTGTAGAGAATGTAAGAGGATGTACACGCCTACATAAAAGCTGTGGGACAAGTTTCTTGTTTGTAGTTATGATTGTTAGTATTTTAGTGTTTAGTGTGTTTACAACACAAGTGTTGTGGCAAAGAACATTAGTACGTATTTTATTAGTACCTGTTGTATCAGGTATTTCATATGAATTTATTCGCTGGGCAAGATTATGCCCAGGCAATAAACTGGCTGAGCTATTAAGTAAACCAGGTATGTGGTTACAAAGAGAGTTTACAACGAGAGAGCCAGATGATGCACAAATTGAAGTAGCTATTGCAGCTGTTAAAGGAGTACTTAAGCATGAGCCTATGCAATAAAATTAAAGATAAAGAAACCATTTATGAAGTGATGAAATGGGGGGAAGCTGTTCTTGAGAGTTATAAGCGCCCAGATGCAGGGATTGATGCAAAGCTTTTAATGAAAGACATATTAGGTTTTGATGAAACAAAACTTTTACTTGAACGTCATCAAAAATTAGCTGACCACTTAAAAGAATCTTATACTTATGTTATTGCAAAGCGTGCACAAGGTATTCCCTTACAGTATATTACAAAAAGTCAAGAATTTATGGGACTTACATTTTATGTGGACGATCGTGTCCTCATTCCAAGGCAAGATACAGAGACTTTAATTGAACTTTTAATTCAAAAAAATAAAGAGGAAAACTTTGTAAAAGGTGTAGATATTGGTACAGGTTCAGGATGTATTAGTATTTCTTTAACGAAATATATTGAAGGATTAAAGATGACAGCTATTGACCTTTCAGAAGGAGCATTAGAGGTTGCTAAGAAAAATGTACAAATACATCAGCTTGAAGAGCGTATTAAACTTTTACAAAGTAATGTACTTGATGCATATAATAAAAAAGAAACAGTAGACCTAGTGGTATCTAATCCCCCATATATTTCTCAGGATGATTGCAGAGAACTTATGGTTGAAGTAATTGGTCATGAACCACGTATGGCTTTAACCGATGAGGGGGATGGTTTAAGTTTTTATAAACGTATTACAAAAGATGCGAAAGAGATTTTAAAGCCAGGTGGCATAATCGCATATGAAATCGGATATAATCAAGCAAAAGAGGTAACAACTATTTTAGAAGCAGCAGGCTACGTTGAGATAGAAGTGCACCAAGATTTGGCGGGCAAAGATAGAGTTGTCATGGCACGAAAACCAGTTTAAAATAAAGCGTAATATGTAACATATAGAGAGGTGAACCAAATGTTTGAGCAAATACAAGATTTAGTAGATAAATATGAAATTATTGGTGAGCAAATTAGTAATCCAGAAGTTATCGCAGATCAAGATAGATGGCAAAAACTTATGAAAGAACATAGCGATTTAAAAGAAATCGTTGAAAAATATCTTGAATATAAACAAGTGCTTGAATCTATTGATGAAGCACTTATCATGTTAGAAGATAATTTAGATGATGATTTTAGAGAACTTGTAAAAGAAGAACTTTCTGAAAATAAAAAGCGCGTAGAGCCTTTAGAAAATGAACTTAAATTATTACTGTTACCAAAGGACCCTAATGATGATAAAAATGTAATCATTGAAATCCGTGGTGGTGCTGGTGGAGATGAAGCAGCATTATTCGCAGCCAACCTTTACCGTATGTACTCTTACTATGCAGAAAAAAATAGATGGAAAACTGAACTTATGTCAGTGAATGAAAATGGTATCGGTGGATTCAAAGAAGTTATTTTCATGGTAAAAGGACAAGGTGCTTACTCTAAACTTAAATACGAAAGTGGTGTACACCGTGTACAACGTATTCCAGCAACAGAGTCAAGTGGACGTATCCATACATCTACAGTAACAGTAGCTGTTATGCCAGAAGCTGAAGAATTAGACGTACAATTAGATATGAATGATGTACGTATTGACGTATGTCGTGCATCTGGTAACGGGGGACAATGTGTTAATACAACTGACTCAGCTGTACGTGCACTTCACGTACCAACAGGTATTATGGTTTACTGTCAAGATGAAAAATCTCAGCTTAAAAATAAAGAAAAGGCACTTAAAATCCTTCGTACAAGACTTTACGATATGGAACAAGCGAAGGCACATGCAGAGCATGCAGCTGAGAAGAAAAGCTTGATTGGTTCTGGGGACCGTAGTGAACGTATTAGAACTTATAACTATCCACAAGGTCGTGTAACAGACCACCGTGTCGGATTAACACTTCACCGTTTAGATCAGATTATAGATGGTGATTTAGAAGAAATCATTTCTACATTAACAACTGTAGATCAAACAGATAAATTAAAAGAGATTTCAAACCAGTAAAATGAATTAGGGTTGTGGCAAAAAATGCTGCAGCCCCTTTTTTTGCGGCTTGGGGGCATGGATAAGTGGGGATATCTATTTTTCCTTGACCCTCACTTCGTTCGAAGGTCAGATAAAAATAGATGTCCCCACTTATCCACACCCGGTAAGGTTTTGGTGGGCTGCAGCATTTTTTGCCAACCTTGTAGAGGGAGAAAAGAAGGAGTGAATGTTTTATGCTTGATGAGGGTTGCAGCATTTTATAGCTAACCCTGGTAGAAGGGAAAAAGGAAGTGAATGTTTTGTGATTGAAGGAGAGTTAGAGAGAAGAGGGGTTAGAGGAGTAGGGAGGAGAAGTAAGTTTTTAATAGGATTTTATGGATTTGGTTCTGAAATAGGGGGCAAGTCCATATTTATATAAGGAGTATATTTTTGCTGTAACATATGAGAAGAGGGGAGTGGGGATATGCCTGCGGCAGCTACAGTGCAACAACTTATGGGAATTGGCTTTGTAGGTAAGGCTCTAGGAACTATAGTTGGTGTTTATTTACTTTATATGTGGCAAATGAAGAATAAGCGTGTTATGGGAATGATGTTTGGTGGGACTTCGGGATTAATGCTTGCAATGATTTGTTTTGATGTATTGCCCGAAGCTTTAGGTTCAGGAAGAATGGCGCTTGTATGCGTGGGTATGATTATTGGCGGGTGTATTGGGCTTTTAATGGATGATGCTGTTCCTAGTATACAAAGCCATTTAAGTCATAAAGGGACAAAGGTTAGTAAAGCTGGGCTTGCTTTATCTATTGGTATGGTTTTGGATGTCCTTCCGGAGGGGGTAACACTAGGTGCTTTAGGGCATACAGGAATAGAGGCTGTCATGCAGTTTGCTACAATTCTAGCTATACATAGTATTCCAGAAGGTATGGCGCTTGCTATGGCTTTTAAACAAGGGGGAACTAAGTTTAAGTATGTAGCCCTTTTAACTATTATGCTAGGTGTTCTAGAGGCAGGTGTGGGAGCACTTTGTTTTATGATTAGTGGAATCAATAAGGGGTATATAGTCACTACCCTAGGTATTGCATCTGGTGTAATTATTTATGTGGTATGTGAAGAGTTAATGCCAGAAGCAAAGAAGGTTTGGAATGGTCGTATGACTACTATTGCAACGATTATAGGCTTGCTTGTAGGTTTATTATTATTGCAGGGACATTAAGATTTATAAATAAAAGTAGTATAGATTTTCCTTTTGTGCACATAATAATTCAGTCGATAATTTATAGGAAAGGAGATAAGTAAAATATCTATCTATAGGATAGAAGCGTATTTTGAGATAATAATAGGGTGAGGCATAATCAATTTTGGTAAATTGGTGATTCCTCTTATATGCAGGAGTTGTAGGTTAACAGCTCCTATTTTTTGTGTAAAAAGCTAATTTTTCTTAAAAATAAGATTAAGGTTTGAAATTAGTGGTAAACTTATATACAATGGAGAAATAAACATTTATTTGATAAAAAGTGTTTCGATACAACATTTGATAATATATTAAAAAACGAGGACAAAGGAGGATATGGAATGAGTCGATTTGAAATCGTTTCAGAGTTTAAACCTACAGGGGACCAACCAGAAGCTATTGAGAAGTTAGCACAGGGGTTTATGGAAGGTAACAAATTTCAGACCTTATTAGGGGTAACAGGTTCGGGAAAGACATTTACTATGGCGAATATTATTGAGAAGGTACAAAAACCTACTTTGATTTTAGCACACAATAAAACCTTAGCAGCACAGTTGTATAGTGAGTTTAAGGAATTCTTTCCTAATAATGCAGTAGAGTATTTTGTATCCTATTATGATTACTACCAACCAGAAGCTTATGTGCCACAAAGTGATACTTATATTGAAAAAGACTCTAGTATTAATGATGAAATTGATAAATTACGACACTCGGCAACAGCAGCACTTTGCGAAAGAGATGATGTAATTGTTATTGCCAGTGTTTCATGTATATATGGTTTAGGAGACCCAATTGACTATGCAGAGCAGGTATTATCTGTACGTGTAGGAATGGAAATGGACCGAGATGAAGTATTAAGAAGATTAATTGATATTCAATATGTACGTAATGATATGGACTTTGCACGTGCTACTTTTAGGGTAAGAGGGGATACGGTTGAAATTATTCCAGCTGCTATGTCTGAGAAGGCTATTCGTATAGAATTCTTTGGAGATGAAATTGATAGAATTGCAGAAATTGATGCTTTAACAAGTGCTGTTTTAGGATATCGTGAGCATGTAGTTATTTTCCCTGCTTCATTTTATGCTATTTCAGCAGATAAGATGGAAGCAGCAATTAAACGCATTGAGCAGGAGCTTGTAGAACGTGTAGATGAACTTAAGAGCGAGGATAAGCTTTTAGAAATGCAGCGTCTTACACAAAGAACTAACTTTGATATTGAAATGCTTAAAGAGATGGGATATTGTTCAGGAGTTGAAAATTATTCAAGGCATTTATCAGGAAGGGTAGAAGGAGAAACACCTTTTACGTTGTTAGATTACTTCCCAGATGATTTTTTAATGATAATTGATGAGTCTCATATGACAATTCCTCAAGTACGTGCGATGTACAATGGTGACCGTGCACGAAAAATGGTTTTAGTAGACTATGGCTTTAGATTACCATCTGCTTTAGATAATAGACCTCTTAAGTTTGAAGAGTTTGAAAAGAAAATTAATCAATTATTATTTGTATCTGCTACACCTGCACAGTATGAATTAGAACACTCGCTGCAAATAGCAGAACAAATTATTCGTCCAACAGGACTTTTAGATCCAATCATAGAAGTAAGGCCAGTAAAAGGGCAGATTGATGACTTATTAGGTGAAATTAATCAGGTAACAGCTAAAGGGGACAAGGTTATGGTGACAACCCTTACAAAGCGTATGGCAGAAGATTTAACAAATTATTTACAAGAAGTGGGAGTAAAAGTAAAATACTTACACTCTGATATTGATACTTTAGAGCGTATTGAGATTATTCGTGATTTACGTATGGGTGTCTTTGATGTTTTAATAGGTATTAATTTACTAAGGGAAGGTTTAGATATTCCAGAGGTTTCATTAATTGCTATTTTAGATGCGGATAAAGAAGGATTTTTACGTTCTGAGACAGCACTTATCCAGACTATAGGACGAGCAGCTAGAAATGCAGAAGGACGTGTCATCATGTATGGTGACACAGTAACACGTTCTATGGCTAACGCTATGTCAGAAACAGCGAGGCGTCGTCAAATTCAAGAGGAATACAATAAAGTACATGGTATTGAACCAAAGACAGTTAAGAAAAAGGTGAGAGACCTTATAGTGGCTACTAAGGCTGCAACAGAAGATAAGTCTCGTATCATAGAAAAAGATCCAGAATCTATGTCTAAAGAAGAGTTAGAAAAGGCAATAAAGAAAGTGGAAAAAGATATGAAAAAAGCGGCTACAGAACTTCAATTTGAAAAAGCAGCTGAACTTCGTGATACACTTATTGAACTTAAAAAGGTTTATATAACTCATTAAAGAGACTTAGAAATTTATATTAAAAAAGGATTGCAAAATCATAAATCATTTTGCAATCCTTTTTTTGATCTTAATTATAATAAATAATATTTAAATTTATTTATAGTGATAGGCAAGTCCAATGCTACCTGGACCTACATGAAGGCCAATAACAGGACCAATTGAAGTAATGTCCACATGAATACCTAAACGGTCTGAAAGTTTTTGGGCTAATATTTCCCCTTCCTCTTGTGCATTAATATGATGTACGGTGACACCTAAAAGTTGATGTGTATCTAAATCTTTCATTAAGCCCTCAATAAGGGTTTCTACTGCTTTTTTCTTGGTACGGACTTTGGCATAGACATCAGTTTTTCCATTATTAACAGTCAAGATTGGCTTGATTTGAAGTAGGGTACCAAAAAGTGCTGAAGCACTACCAATACGCCCACCTTTTTTGAGATAAGTAAGTGTTTCAGGGGTAAATAAGAAACGACTATGTGTAATGGTAAAATGAGCAGCTGATATAACTTCCTGGAGAGACTTACCCTCAGCAGCGGCCTTGGCTGCGGCTAAAGCAATGTAACCTAATTGCATACAGTTTGTACGTGAGTCAATAATTTCAATTTCAGCTTGAGGATATTTTTCTAAAATCATATCCTTCACAAGATGAGCACTTGCATAAGCTCCACTCATTTCAGAGGATAAGAAGATTGCTACAATACTATGACCTGCTTTTATTATACCTTCAAATGTAGTATATATTTCATCAGGAGAAGGCTGAGAAGATTTTGGGATTTCTCCACATTGTTTTAATTCATCATAAAAATTAGATAAGTTTACATCTAATTCTCGTTCAGTTTTGGCTTGCCAAGTGACACCTAATGAAACGATAGAAATATCATATTCCTTAATATATTTTAATGGAAGATATGAGGTACTATCTGTAACTATTTTTATCATAATAATACTCCTTTAAAAAATCTCTTTTGCTTAAGTTAATAATAACCATATTATTACTATTATATACTTTAATATAAAAAACTAATAAAGGAGCGGAATATTAACATAATAAGTCTAGGTGTAATTATGGAAAAAAATAGTTTCCATAAATTAGGTGGTACTTTATGGAGTATTTTATGTGGAAAGAGGTAGATAATTAAACTGAAATATGATATCATATTTAGTAATGGCTAGAAGCTTAAAAACAGAAGAGATAATTGGAGGACACTATGGAAGACATCATGATAATCGGTATTGCAGGAGGTTCTGGTTCTGGTAAAACCACTTTAACAAATAAACTTAAAGAAGCATTTGAGGATAAGGTGGTTGTATTATCACATGATTACTATTACAAAGCAAATTCAGAGCTTTCTTATGAGGAACGTACCAAATTAAATTATGATCATCCAAATGCCTTTGATACAGACCTTTTAGTAGAACATGTTAGAGCCCTCAAAAGTGGTGAAACTATTCAGCATCCAGTATATTCATTTGTAGAACATACAAGACTTGATGAGGTAGTAGCAGTACAACCAGCAAAGGTTGTTATTGTAGAAGGAATCTTAATCTTTGAAAACAAAGAATTATGTGATTTAATGGATATTAAAGTATTTGTAGATACAGATGCTGATGTACGTATTGTAAGACGTTTACTTCGTGATGTAAAAGAACGTGGTAGAGATATTGATTCTGTGATTAATCAATACTTAAATACAGTTAAACCAATGCATGAGCAGTTTGTAGATCCAAGTAAGAAGCGTGCGGATATTATTATTCCAGAGGGCGGATTTAATTCAGTTGCTCTTAATATGTTAATGGATCAAGTAGGCAATTTTATAATGAAGTAATGAACTAAAACACATGCTATGATGGCATGTGTTTTTTTATGAAAAAAGGATATAATAAAAAATAAGAAGTGAATAATAAATAATTGAAAGTTATAAATAAGTGGCGTAAGCTCGAACAAATGTTTGAAAAAGGGGAGCTATGTGATATAATAAAGGCAAGTAGTGTAGCCTATAAATATGTAAAAGATAATATTTATGATACAAAAGAAAGGGCATAAGACCTGAGAGGCCAAAGATAATAGCTTAAGGAGTTTTATGTGGTGGGGAACATATGAAGAATAAAATTATTATAAAAGGTGCAAAGGAGCACAATTTAAAGAATGTAGATTTGGAATTAGAACGTGACCAGTTAATTGTTTTTACTGGGCTTAGTGGTTCTGGGAAGTCTTCATTGGCTTTTGATACGATTTACGCTGAAGGACAACGAAGATATGTGGAATCTTTATCGGCTTATGCAAGGCAGTTTTTGGGACAGATGGAGAAACCAGAGGTGGAGAGTATTAGCGGACTTTCACCAGCCATTTCCATTGATCAAAAGACAACCAATAAGAATCCGCGTTCTACTGTAGGAACGGTAACTGAAATTTATGATTATTTAAGACTACTTTTTGCAAGGGTTGGTATACCACATTGTCCTAAATGTGGTAAAGAAATTAAGAAGCAAACTATTGATCAAATGGTAGATGTTTTAATGAACTTACCAGAACGTACAAAACTGCAGCTTTTAGCACCTATTGTAAGAGGGCGAAAAGGAATGCATGAAAAGGTATTAGAAAATGCCCGTAAACAAGGTTATGTACGTGTTCGTATTGATGGAGAAGTATATGACTTAGGTGAAGAAGAGATTAAGTTAGATAAAAATAAAAAGCATACCATTGAAATTGTTGTGGATCGTGTAGCGATTAAACAAGGCATGGAAAAGCGTTTAACGGATTCAATTGAAACCATTATGAGCCTTTCAGAAGGATTAATGGTTGTAGATGTTATTGATGGGGAAGAAATGCGTTTTAGTCAAAGCTTTTCTTGTCCAGATTGTAATATTAGCATTGATGAAATTGAACCACGTTCTTTTTCATTCAATAATCCACATGGTGCTTGTCCTGCATGTACAGGTTTAGGAGAACATTTAGAAGTAGACCCAGAGTTAGTCATTCCAGTACCTAGTTTAACCCTTAGAGAAGGTGCTATTGCTGTTCTTGGTTGGGGTTCTATTGCGAAGCCAGAAAGTTATGCTTATGCTTTAATGCATGCTTTGATGGAGAAATACCATTTTGATTTAGATACACCGTTTAACGAGCTACCTGAGAAGATTCAGCATATTATTTTATATGGCACAGGGAATGAGAAAGTTTCCTTTGTTTTTAATGGTCAATATGGCACAAAACATTATGAATATGCTTTTGAAGGTGTCCTTGAAAATACTTATCGCCGTTATTTAGAAACAAGTTCACCAAGCACCAAGCAAGAATATGAAGCATTGATGACAAGTATTGCTTGTAGTAGTTGTAAAGGTGCAAGACTTAAGCCAGAGATATTAGCAGTTACAATAGCAGATAAAAATATTGATGATTTAACGCATATGTCTATTGGAGAGTTAAAGAAATTCTTTGACCATATGCATATTACGGATAGACAACAACAAATTGGAGAGTTAATCTTTAAGGAAATTCAAGCACGACTTGGATTTTTAGTAGATGTAGGCCTTGATTATTTAAGTTTAGCCCGTTCAGCTGGTACACTTTCCGGTGGAGAGGCACAACGTATTCGCTTGGCAACGCAAATTGGCTCAGGACTTGTAGGCGTACTATATATTTTAGATGAACCAAGTATTGGGCTCCATCAGAGAGATAATGATAAGCTCATTGAAACCCTGCAACGTCTTAGAGATTTAGGAAATACCTTGATTGTTGTAGAACACGATGAAGATACTATGCAAGCTGCAGATTGGATTGTAGATATTGGCCCAGGTGCTGGCGAACATGGTGGTGAGATTATTGCTTCAGGTCCAATTGACGCTATACTTGCTAATGAGAAATCTGAAACAGGGGCCTACTTAAGTGGTCGTAAAAAGATTGAAATTCCGAAGGTAAGACGTAAGGGAAATGGCAATATGTTAACGGTTACAGGGGCTAAAGCTAATAATCTTAAAAATGTAACACTACGTATTCCTTTAGGTGCCTTAACTTGCATTACTGGTGTATCTGGTTCAGGAAAGAGTTCATTAATTAATGAGATTTTATTAAAACGTTTAGCAAGAGATTTAAATCGTGCAAAGGTAAAACCAGGGCCACATAAAGAGATTACTGGACTAGAACATTTGGATAAGGTCATAAATATTGATCAATCACCGATTGGCCGTACACCACGTTCAAATCCTGCAACCTATACAGGCGTATTTGATCAGATTCGTGATTTGTTTGCACAAACCCAAGAAGCGAAGATGAAAGGTTATCAAAAAGGACGTTTTAGTTTCAATGTAAAAGGTGGACGTTGTGAAGCCTGCCAAGGAGATGGCATGATTAAGATTGAAATGCATTTCTTACCAGATGTATATGTGCCATGTGAATCTTGTAAAGGTAAACGCTATAATCGTGAAACCTTAGAGGTAAAATATAAGGATAAATCTATTGCAGATGTATTAGATATGACCATTGAAGAAGCACTCAAATTCTTTGAAAATATTCCTAATATCGCAAGTAAATTACAGACATTAGTTGATGTAGGGCTTTCTTACATTCGTTTAGGCCAACCTTCCACGACATTATCAGGTGGAGAGGCACAACGTGTGAAATTAGCTACAGAATTAAGTAAGCGTAGCACAGGAAAAACGATTTATATTTTAGATGAACCAACAACAGGTTTACATTTTGCAGATGTGCATAAATTAGTAGGTATCTTAGACAGACTTGTAGAAAGTGGCAATACAGTAGTTGTTATTGAACACAATTTAGATGTGATTAAAGTAGCTGATCATATTGTAGATTTGGGCCCAGAAGGTGGGACAAGAGGTGGCACAATTATTGCTCAAGGTACACCAGAGCAAGTGGCAAAAAATGAAAAATCTTATACAGGGAAGTTTTTAAAAAGAGTACTTGAAAAGTAATAAAGTTATTAAAAAAAATGCGAGCATTGTAAAATAAGAAATTATTTTATAATGCTCGCATTTTTTATGAATAAAGGATTATGATTTAACTAGGTTGATTAATTATGTGATACTTCCTAGAGTGATTTTAACTGAAGCTTATTACTAGCACCATCATATTGACCTAATAATTTATTATCAGATGTATAAAGTTCACCAGTTATATCAAAGTCTGTTTCTTCTTGAATAGCATCCCTAATAGTTCTGAACTCTTTTGTTATTAAATATTGATCTGTTGTATAATTTTTATTCCATGAATCTTTCAATGTATCTGCTGAAGAGTTAACATGAATTACAAAAGTAATTGTAGAATTAGAAGAGCTAATACTTGCATCTACAGAAGAAATATTAGTACTTCCAGCTCCTGGAAGTGTAAGCTTTGTATAAGTATGGTAAATGATATCTTCTACATCATATTCATCAAGGCCAAAATCTACAGTTAAACGACCTGTTTTAGAATAAGTAAAGCTAGCTTTTTCAGCACCTGTTTTTGCATATTCGATAACACCTTGAATTTCAATACCAGAGTGACGAGTAGCAATAGCTTCACATACATCTTCAATATAGTTTTGAATTTCACGTTGTTTTAAGTCATTATATTTACGTTCTTCTGAACTACTAGTGTAGGAAAGGGTTACCTCAAGACGAGAACTCTTTTTAGTGAGTTCGAAGTTAATTGCGATATCTTCATGTAAATCATCATAAAAATTAGTATGTAGGTAGTCTTCTGTAGCATCAAGCTCAGCTGTTGTAATATCTGTACCGCTTGTTGATGATGAACTTGAACTACCTGATTTTTTATATGTTTCAAGTTCCGCTTTAACTGTTTCAAGTTCACGTTGAAGTGTTGTTACTTGATAGTTTGCAGAAGCTAATTGTTGTTGTAAGCTAGTAGTATCACCACTATTATTAGTAATTGTTACAGTATTCGTTGTACCATTCCAGTTTACATCAGCTCCCATGATTTCACCTACTGCACGAAGTGGTACATAAGTTAAACCATCCACAAGGAAAGGTTCTGCGCTTAATGTTTTTGCAGTACCATTGTATGTTACCCCGATGTTTCTGTATGTTGCATTTAAAGTTTTTGTATAGTTGGCTGCATTAATGACAGTTGCGCATAATGCAGTACCGAGCCCGAATGTAAGGCAGAGACGTTTATATTTTTTGCTCATTTTCATTATGTATTCCCCCTTAAAGGTATTGTTGTAAATAGGTTGTTGTTTATGACTAACCTTGTATATAATATAACTTAAAAACAAGATAAATGATAGTATAAAAATGTTATTTTAATTAAAATGAAATAATATGGTAACACTAGAGAGTATGATATAATAATATGCGGACAGATAGAGAATACTAGGGAAAAAGGAGGCAAACATGTTTGATATTAAAGAAGAACTAAAAAGATTACCTGAAGTGCCAGGTGTTTACTTAATGAAAGATTTAAACGGGCATATTATTTATGTAGGAAAAGCAATTAATTTGAAAAAACGTGTAAGCCAATATTTTAGAGCCTCCAAGAATCATTCTATTAAAGTAGTTAAAATGGTACAGCATATTGTAAGCTTTGAATATATTATTACCCGTTCCGAGGTAGAAGCACTTGTTTTAGAGTGTAATTTAATTAAGAAGTATAATCCTAAATATAATATTCGTTTAAAAGATGATAAACAATATCCTTACATTAAGCTGACAGTACAAGAACCTTTTCCACGTATGATGATTGTAAGACAAATGAAGAAAGATGGGGCTAAATACTTTGGACCTTATACGGATGCCAAGGCTATGTGGGAAATAGCAGATGTAGTAAAGCAAACTTGGAGACTTCGTACATGTACTAGGAATTTACCTAAGGATATAGATAAAGAAAGAGCTTGCTTAAACTATCATATTGGAAAATGTGGTGCACCTTGTATTAGTTCAGGAATGAATCAAGAAGAATATAATAAGATGATTCAAGAATTGCAAAATTTCTTGATGGGTAAATATACAGAAGTTATTAAAGGACTCAAAGAACAAATGGAAGAGGCATCAGAAAATCTTCAATTTGAAAAAGCAGCTGTATTTAGGGATCAAATAAGTGCTATTCAGAAGTTAGAACAAAAACAAAATGCGGTAGCCAGTAGTATGGCAGATCAAGATGTGATTGCTTTTGCTAAAAGTCCTGAAGATACACTGATACAGGTTTATTTTGTACGACAAGGTAAACTTGTAGGACGTGAACACTTTTTTTTACAAGGGACAGAAGATGAAGTGATAGAAAATATCTTTAGAGACTTTGTAGTACAATTTTATGCAGATGCCACATTTGTGCCAAAGGAAATTATGATTGAGCGAGTCCCAGCAGAGCGGGAAGTACTAGAAAGTTATCTGAGCACAAAACGTGGTAGTAAAGTACAACTTATTACACCTCAGAAAGGTAATAAACAAGGATTAATGCAATTAGCAAGCAAAAATGCTGAGGTAACTCTAGGACAATTTGGGGATCAAATTAAAAAAGAACAGCAACGTACTCACGGGGCACTTCAAGAAATTCAAGAAGCATTAGGTCTTCATAATCTACCATATCGTATGGAAGCCTATGATATTTCCAATACACAAGGTATTCAATCAGTAGGTGGCATGGTTGTTTTTGAAGGGGGAAAACCTAAGAAAAGTGATTATCGTAAATTTAAAATTAAGAGTATCGAAGGACCCAATGATTATGGTAGTTTAGAAGAAGTATTAACAAGACGTTTTGAACGCTACAAAAGTGAACAAGCAGAAAATAGTTTTACAAAACTACCAGATTTACTATTAATGGACGGTGGAAAAGGACAAGTTCATGTGGCAGAGAAAGTACTTGCTAAATTTAATTTAAATATAGAAGTCTGTGGGATGGTGAAAGATGATTATCACCGTACAAAAGGGCTTTTGTATAGGGGAGAAGAAGTGCTTTTAGAAACGCACTCAGAAGGCTTTAAGCTTATTACAAGAGTACAAGATGAAGTGCATAGGTTCTCTATTGAATATCATAAGAAGCTGCGTAGTAAAGCACAAGTACAATCTGTATTAGACGATATTCCGGGCGTTGGAAAGGAAAGAAAGAAAAGACTTCTTATGCATTTCAAAGGAATTGAGCAATTACGACAAGCAAGCCAAGCAGAAATTAGTGAAGTTGAAGGAATTCCTGAGTCTGTGGCAGAGAATATATATAATTATTTTCATAAGAATTAGTCAATATGACTTATACTAAAGATAGAAAATAAATGTTATAATAATTTTGTCTGATAAAAGGACAAGGAGGAAAAAAATGTATTTTGTAACGGTAGCACAACTGAGAGAACATTTTAAATTAGATATATTAACACCAAATATAGACTATAAAGATAGAAAAATTACACAGTGTGATGTGAATCGACCAGCGTTGCAGCTTGCAGGATTCTTTGATTATTTTGACCCAACAAGACTGCAAGTTATTGGAAAAGTTGAAAATACCTACCTTGAAAAGATTGAGAATGAAGAAGAACGTAACCGTAAGATTAAAAAACTTATGGATTTTGCAGATATTCCATGTATTGTTATTTGCCGAGAAGAAATTGAACCGTTTCCATATTTATTACAATGTGCAGAGCAAAATGGCATTCCAATCTTTAAGACAGATTTACCAACTTCAAGCTTTATTGCAGAAGCTAACCGTTGGTTACATGTAGAATTAGCACCACGTTTATCTATGCATGGGGTATTAGTAGATATTTTCGGAGAAGGTGTTTTAATTACAGGTGAAAGTGGTATTGGTAAAAGTGAAACAGCACTAGAACTTGTCAAACGTGGACATAGACTTGTAGCAGATGATGCTGTAGAAATTAAGAAGGTTTCTGCCAAAACACTTTTAGGGACAGCACCGGAAGTCATTAGACACTTTATTGAAGTAAGAGGTATCGGAATTGTAGATATCAAACAAATCTTCGGTGTAGGTGCTGTAAAGGAAGCAAAAAATATTGACCTTATTATTCGTTTAGAGGGATGGGACCAAACAAAGCACTATGACCGTTTAGGTCTTACTAATGAATATACGGATATCATGGGTATCAAGGTCGTAACAAATGCAATTCCAATTAGACCAGGTAGAAATGTAGCAATTATTTGTGAAACAGCAGCAATTAATTTTAGACAAAAGAAAATGGGTTACAACGCGGCAGAAGCACTTAATAACCGTGTTATGAATAATTTACAAAAAAATAATTTAGAGTCGTAATTAACCAAAGGGGGATTTAGATGTATTATTTAGGTGTAGATTTAGGTGGAATGTCAATTAAAGCAGGCTTAGTAAATGAAAACTATGAGATTATTGCAACACAGACAGTGCCAACTCTTAGAGAAAGACCAGCAGCAGAAGTTTTAAAAGATATGGCTATGTTATGTAAGGATATACTTAATGAGGCAAATCTTACAGAAAAAGATATTCATTCTATTGGTATTGGTAGTCCAGGAATTGCATCACCAGAAGAAGGCGTAATTCTTTCTTCTAGTAATTTAAACTTCGATCATGTAGATGTGCGTACAGAGATCCAAAAATACTTAAACTGTGATGTTTATGTAGAAAATGATGCCAATTGTGCAGCTTTAGGAGAAGCAGTAGCCGGTGCTGCTAAGGGTGAAAAAAATGTTGTGGTTGTCACACTGGGCACAGGTGTAGGCGGTGGCATTATTATAGATGGTAAAATCTATCGTGGTGGATTTTGTGGTGCAGGAGAAGTAGGGCACCAAGTGATTGTAAAAGATGGTATACAGTGTGGATGTGGTAGAAAAGGATGTTGGGAACAATATGCATCAGCAACTGCTCTAATTAGAGAAGCACAAGAAGCAGCTAAGGAACATATCAATAGCCAAATGGTATCTTTTGCAAAGGGTGGACAAATCGCTAATATTACAGCTAAAAATGTATTTGATGCAGCCCAAGCAGGAGATCCTATAGCTGCAGAAGTACTTAGAGATTACTTTAGATATGTAGCAATGGGTACTACCAATTTGATTAATATACTAGAGCCTAATGTAATTGTATTAGGTGGAGGAATGAGTGCACAAAAAGATTATTTAATTAAGCCAATTAAAGATTTTGTACAAGAAGAGATGTACGGTGGCTTATCATTAAAAACTAAGATTAAAGCAGCAGAACTTGGAAATGCTGCAGGTATTATAGGTGCTGCACTTCTAGGTACAACACTTTAATCAAAGACAAAGTGTATACAATAAAGCCAACTAGGGAAAATTTAGATACCTAGTTGGCTTTAAAAATTTTGCTTGGTAAGAGTGCCTATGCTATAATACAAAAGAATCCAACTATCTTATGAAGAAGTAGAACAAAACATCAGGAGGAACGACAAATTATGAATACTAATGAAGCACAAGCATTAAAGCTTAATGTGCAGTTTAAAGTTAAAGATGTATTAAGATACAATATGTCAGTGGCTTGGAAAAACTTATTAAATAAGATTGTATTAATTATTGGAGGAGCAGTCCTCATTTACTTTTTTTATCAAATGTTTACAACAAATGTAGGGTGGGATGTATATCTTTCTCAGCATATTATTATTTTATTAGTACCTATTTTGATTTTTGCACTGATTCCATGGCGTGTATGGCAAGTAACACTTTCTCAAATGCAAATGAAGCAGTTTGCTTATGGGGTGACATATGAGTTTACAAAAGAGAGTGTGCTTTTAGACATTGGAGAAGAGAAAGATACAGTAACTTGGGATGTATTTGTAAAAGTGGTAGAAACAAAACATGATTTTAGACTGTATATGAATGCAGTAAGTGCACAAGTTCTTCCAAAACATAACTTTACAAAAGAACAGATACAAGCATTTCGTGAGATCATTAAAAGTGCTAAGGCACCAGGAACATATGAACTTAAATCAAAATAGTAATTTAGAAAGTAGGCAAATATGAAGCGATTATTTCATTTATCCACAGTTATGAGGCAACTGAATTGGTTTGACCATGATTGGGAGAATATTAAGGAGTTTGTTACAAAGAATAATATTGAAGGAATTGAACTAGGTCTTACCATGGATTATGATTTAACGCAAATTCCAAAAGAAATTATTACAGGTGTCCATTTATCATTTTATCCTATGTGGTTAGATTTTTGGCGTCAAGATGAGGAGAAGCTTAAGAAACTTTTTAATACTGAAGAAGAGATTATCCAATATTACGGTGGGCTTAAACCGGATATACTTGTTGAAAATTATAAAAAGCAATTTGAAAGAGCTAAAACACTTGAAGCAGAATATATGGTATTTCATGTGAGTCATATCTTGCCCGAAGACTCTTTTACATGGCAGTTTGACTATACAGATGAAGAAATCATTGAAGCCACACTAGAACTGGTGAATGCAGTATTTGAAGAAGATGCAGATGGACCAATGCTTTTATTTGAAAATTTATGGTGGCCAGGGTTAACCTATTTAAATCCACAACTGGCAAAGCGTTTTATTGAAGGTGTAAAGTATAAGCATAAAGGATATCTTGTAGATGTATCTCACTTGACTTTAACCAATAGCAAGATTGGAAGAGAAGAACAAGCCTATCAATATATTAAAGAAGTGATAACAAATCTAGGGGATATAAGAAAATGGATTAAGGGGATGCATTTAAATAAAGCTTTACCTAAGTTTTATATGCAAAGAGATCATCAGTATCTTTTAGAAAGATATCAACGTGAAAAGGACCCAGTACGTAAGCGAAGTATTCTTAAAAATCACATTAATATGCTAGATGGGCATCAGCCATTTGATCATGAAGTAGCTAAGAAAATTGTAGAACTGCTTAAACCAGACTACTGTGTATATGAAACAGCACCAGAGTCACGCTATGAACTGGCACATTTTATTAACAAACAAAATAAAGCATTAGGCTTATAAAAGTTGATTAAAGACATGTTACATAATTGTAGAAGTATGTAACATGTTTTTTTTGTGATAAAGGGAATAAGGTTTAATTAAAAACAAGTAAAGATGAAGCAAATAATGTAAGATACTAGGTAGTAAATAAAAATATCATAAAAGCTAACCAAAACATGACATATTTTGGTTAAATTCTTACCATAAACTTGACAAAAAACTCACTTTTCAATATAATAAATTTGTAATAATTACTTAACAATTAATAAAAAGAACTTTGTTAATGTTTTAAGCATGTTATAGATGAGATGATTGTTAAGAATATCTATGGGGTGCTTAGCACATTAGCAGTGAGAATACAATAATATCAAAAGGGAGGCCTTGTACATGCAATTTAAAAAAGCAATTATGGGCACACTTATTGCAGCGGCAGCAATAATACCTAGCTTAGCATATGGACAAGCATACGGAACAGTAGCAACATCAACGCTTAATGTAAGAGAAGGGGCAAAAGTAACAGCAAGAATTGTAGAACAAGTACAATTAGGTGATCCAGTAGAAATCATCGCACAACAAGGAGATTGGTTTAAAATTATTTTACAAGATGGGGAAAGAGCTTACGTAAAAGGGGAATACATAGCAGTACATCGTACAGTAGCAACAGTACAAGTAAATGGAGGGCTTAACGTAAGAGATTATCCATCTACATCAACAGGGAAAGTAATCGGTAAATTAGCATCAGGAGATGAAATTTCAGTCCAATACGCAGTAGGGGATTGGTATAAAATTAACCAAGAAGGTTTTGAAGGATTCGTACATAAAGATTATATAACAGCAGATTTCTTAAAATACTTACCAACTAAATCACTTTCAGACGTAGAACGTGTAAAATTGACACAAGCACAAGTAGAAAGTTCAAATGTATCTGCAACAAAACCTACTACAAGCACATCAACAACTTCAAGTGGTGTAACAGTAAGCACCAGTGCAACAGGTGAGGCTATTGTAAGTTATGCAAAACAGTTTTTAGGGAACCCATATGTATATGGTGGCAACAGCTTAACGAATGGTGTGGACTGTTCAGGTTTCACTTCACAAGTTATGAAACACTTTGGCATTAGTTTACAAAGAAGCTCAGGTGCACAATATTCAAGTAACGGTTATTGTGTTGAACGTGGTAATGAACAACCAGGAGACTTAATTTTCTATGGTTATGATGGAAATATTTCTCACGTAGCAATCTATATCGGCGGTGGACAAATTATTCATGCAAATGATGAGAGAACAGGCATCTGCATTAGCAGTGCATTCTCAAATACAGGAAAACCTGTAGTAGGCATCAAACGCGTTATTTAGTAAGAAAAATAAAAGAATAAAAAGTAAAAATAATATGCAGAGACACTAGAAATGGAAACTAGACATTAAACTGGAAACTAGACACTAAGGTGGAAACTAGATATGTATATATATTCAGTATATACATATTGAATATAATAAAATTAAATAAAGTAAAATTTAAAAGACGTAAAAAAAAAAAATTGAGTTTGGTTCTACAAATTTTAGACCAATTCAAGTTTTTGGTGGATTACGTCTTTTTTTTGTCGATTTTTTACGATTTTTTACGATTTTTTACGTCTTTTTACGAATTTAATCTAGAGTTTAAGATGAAAAATATTGATTTCAATTAGGAGGGAATAAAAATGCTTAAGTATTTTCCAACACCTTATCCAGGAGAAACTATATATAGTATTCTTGCTAGGTATGTAAAAGAATATGGTATGTCTACAAGAAATCTAAAAGATGAATTGAAGAATGATAATAGGTATATTCGCATAAATCCCATAATTGGTATACAGCTTGATAAATTATTCTATGCATTGCCTTGGTTTTATGAGTATGATGCTAATAATTTTATTGATGAACATACAATCATACC
>JAZKZQ010000124.1:0-18940 GCA_045612745.1 Cellulosilyticum sp.
TAAAAAGGTCTGCAAATAAACTACCGCCTCTTATATCTATACCTAATACTACTCTGTCTAACTTCTCTTGTTGGGCTACAATAAGCTGTGCAAAATTTTTGATTAATGTAGGTGGAAGGTTATCCACACAATAATAACCCATGTCTTCAAAGAAGTTAATGGCACTACTTTTGCCCGCACCTGACATGCCAGTTACAATAATAAAATTCATAGTAGCCTCCTCTTCATTTATCTATCTTGGTTTCTTATTATTTTTACTTCTGTCTCTAAGTGTACACCAAATTTATCACTTACTGTACTTTGTACATGTTTGATAAGCTTCATAAGCTCTTTAAAGGTCGCACCACCTTCGTTTACTACGAAACCGCAGTGTTTATCTGATACAGCTGCGCCGCCCATACGGAAACCTCTAAGCCCAGAGTCTTCAATGAGTTTCCCAGCATAAAGCTGACCTCCACCTTCTTTTGGCATAGGTCTTTTGAAGGTACTTCCTGCACTTGGCTTATCTAGGGGCTGCTTATCTCTTCTGCGTCCATTAAAGTCTTTCATGGCTGCAAGAATAGCTTCTTTCTCACCTTTTATAAAATCAAGTGTAGCTTCTAAAACAATAAGTCCTTCTTCTTCAACAATACTCTTACGATAGCCTAGCTTTAACTCATCACGACTTAATTCGTATATTTCGCCATCTTGATTCATAACTTTCGCACTTACGATGACATCTTTAATTTCACCACCGTAAGCACCTGCATTCATAGTAACTGCCCCGCCTAATGTACCAGGTATACCATGAGCAAATTCAAAACCTGTGAGTTCCTCTTCTGCTGCCTTTGTAGCAACCTTTGATAATAATGCCCCTGCCTGAGCGGTTATGGTTGTACCTGATACGCTGACATCAGCTAAGTTTTTATATACCTGAATAATGACACCACGAAAACCTAAATCATCTACAAGTAGGTTGCTGCCATTACCTATGACATAAAAAGGCACGTTATTTTGTTTGCAGGTCTGTACTGTAAACTGTAACTCCTCTATTGTACTAGGTTTGACAATAACATCAGCAGGGCCACCTACTCTAAAGGTTGTATACTTTTTCATTGGTTCATTTTTTAATATATTTTCTTTCGATATCTTATTTAATAAAATATCTGTTATTAAATTTATGTCCATCATTTCAACTCCTTGCATAAACTCTACTTGGAGTTTACACCTTATTATAATTAATAATATACAATATTTTTGGTTATAATGATAGTATTTTTACCCTTGATTTTTAAAGGCGGAAAACTGCATGACTACCTGTAGGACCTGTTGTCACTTCAAGGCCTACAGGAATCTGTTCTCTTAGCTCTCTTACATGGGAAATAATGCCAATCAGTCGTCCTGTATCTTGTATATTTAAAAGGGTTTTGATAGCCATTTCTAATGCCTCTTCGTCTAAGCTACCAAAGCCTTCATCAATAAAGAGTGTATCCAGTGGTGTCGCCCCTGCAAGCCTTTGTATGACCTCAGAAAGACCTAAGGCTAAGGCTAAGGCTGCCATAAAGCTTTCCCCACCTGAAAGGGTATTTACAGGTCTTGTCTCATTACTATAATAATCTCTAATCCCTATATCAAGACCAACCTGTGCATTGGCTCTAGACAGATCATCTGCACGATACAATTCATAGCGGTTTAATGTCATTGGTTTTAACTTTTTATTAGCACTTGCTAATACTTCTTCAAAAATACTGCTTTGAATATAACGCTCAAAAGAAAGACCTTTACTATTTTTACCCTTTGCAAAACTACTAATTTTATCTAAAATACGTTGACGTTTTAAAAGTGCTGTCACAGCCTCATAAATTCCTTTGAGCTCAGTAATAATTCTTTCATGGGTTTGTAAATAATGTTCAAGCTTTGTTGTTTCTACACTAAGTGCTGTATTTTGTTTAAAGATTTCATCATATTTATCCTTCGCCTTTTGTAAATCTTCTATTTTAAAGTGCTTTGTCTTTTCCTCAAGCTCTTTACATTTATTAGTTAACACCATTTTTTCATTTGTATAATTTTCTAAAGCTACTTTAGCAGCCTGAATTTCTTCCTGTGCCATCTTACTAGCCTTATAAGCAGCCATATCCACAAAGCCTGCTTCTGTAATTGTACGTAGTAAAAGTTCCTTTTGCTCTGCACCTTGGGCTTTTAAAGCAATGAGGGTTTGCTCTGCTTCTTCTAAAGTTGCTACCTTTTGTGCTTTTTCTTGCTTCAACGCTTCTACTGTGGCTACTAAATCTTTATAATATTTTTCTTTACTTTCATAGCTTGCTTTAAGGGTATTTAACTTTTCTTCTAAGGCTTGCTTTTCACGTAAATGCCCAGGTACATCACTTTCCACACTCTTAATATATGCTAGTTTCTCACTTAAATTTAACCTTGTCTGATCAATAAATGCTTTCCCATCTTCTTTACGCTTTTCATAATCTTTTAAGGCTTTTTGATCTTCTTCTAGGCTTTGTTGTAAGTTCTCTAGCTTAGCTATCTTGTCTTCATAGCTTTTAATTTCAGTATCTAACACCCTTTTAGTTTCAGTTGTAATCTCTTCTTTGCCTACTAACTGCTTTGTGTACTCCTCCATAAGCTCCTTTAAAAGCTTACATTGCTCCTCCTTGGCAATACCCTCTTGTTTTAAAATATTAAGTTTATCTTCTGCTTCTTTTTTAGCAACTTCCATTTGCTCTAGTTCTTCTTTTGTAACATGGTCTTGTGTAACAACGGCCTTCTTAGGATGATGTAGTGCCCCACATACGGGACAAGGTTTATCTTCTTCTAAAGTCTTAGCAAGCTCTGCAGCCTGTCCGTTAAACCATATACCAAAGGCTTGTTTGTAAGTGGTCTCCTTTTCATCATATACTTTACTTTGAGCTTGTATTTGGCCATATAATGCTTCTAGGGTTACAAATAAACTTTGGGCTTCTTTTTCTTTCTTTTCTTTCTCTGCCTTAAGTTTTAAAACAGCTTCCATTTCCTTTTGTACCATGTATTTACTTGTTAAGTTTTTTTGTAAACTTTCTTTTTCTTTAACTGCTGCTTCCTTCTCTAAAACACCCTTTTGCATGGCTTCTAAGGCTTCTAAAATCTGAGCATATCTTACCTCACCCTTTTGAACAAGTGTTTCTAGCTTCTCTTTTTCCCCATAAGCTGTACTTAGGGCTACTACCTTTGGTACATAAGTTTCTAAAATACTATATTCTTTTTTCAGCTGGGCTACTTCATCTACTAAGTTTTCTTCTTTGCTTAAAAGCTCTGTTTTTTCCTGTAGCTGATTAGTTGTTATCTCTACTGCTGTCTTATAGCTTTCCTGCTTATCTTGTTGCACTAAAACGCCTTTTTTAAGATCCTGTACTGCCTTATCAAGGGGTGCAATACCTATTGCCTTTTCCGCTAAAACAATCTTTTCCCTTAACACAGCAAACTGCTCTTTTTGTGACGCTAATACCCTTAGCTTCTCTTCTGCTTTTATTTTTGTTTCAGTGTCTTCATACATTTGGGTAAGCTTTCCTAGCTCTTCCCTGCTAGCTGTGATTGCCTCTTTCATCTCAAGGAGCTTTGTATCTAGCTTTTCTTTTTCATTATGCTTTTCCTTGCAGCTTGTCTCTAAAATTTCACAAACCTCTGGGGCATTATAAATGACCTTCGTTTGCATATATGTGAGTAGTATTTCGTTACCTAATGGTTCAATTGTATTTAAAACCGCCTTATAACTAGCTTCTTGGTCATGCAATTGCTCTTTGGCACTACTTGATAAAACATCTAATGCCTTTTCCACATTTTGATAAATACCCGTTTCAAAAATATCTTGTAAGATTTGTTGTCTTTCTTTACTACTTACTGTTAGCAGTTCTCTAAACTTGTTTTGGGCAATCATAATGACTTGCCTAAATTGGCCAATATTAAAATGAAGTAGCTCTGTAATCTTTTCTCCCACTTCACTTAATTTAGAAGTGATAATTTTATATTCATCGTCCTCTTTTTTGTAAAGTTCTGCTTCACTCATGACTTTTACAAGCTTCTCGCTATTTCCTTTTTTAGGTGCACGTTCATATTGAGGACGTCTTACAATACGGTACTCTTCACCACGCAGTGTAAAGAAAAGTTCAACCTCTGTCACAGTCCCCTCTTCGGCAAACTTACTACGCATATTTTCACCACTACGTTCCCCTCCATTGGTTTCACCATATAGGGCATAACATATAGCATCTAATACAGTGGTCTTTCCACCACCTGTAGGTCCATAAATCAAAAACATATTTGCATCTTCTAGTTGTGTAAAATCTATAATCTGCTCCCCACCATAAGGGCCAAAAGCAGTCATCTTCAGTAGTTTAGGCCTCATTTTTACCCTCCTCAATTTCTTTTACAATTTCTTCAATCATGGTTACTTCATCTGCTTCAAAGTCAGTTTCACCTATAAACTCTAAGAATTCCATAAAGACCTCTGTTATTGTACGCTCTTTAGTCTTTAAAAAATCAGTACTTTGCTTTGGTGCCAATTCTTCCTTACTGTTATCCCCACTTTGTTCTATTACCCATTCACTTCCTAAAATATTAGGGTAGATATGGCGTAACCTTGCTGTTACATCTTGTACATAGTTACCTGTAAGTTTGGCATACACATAGTCTTCTTTATGAGTATCTTCTATAGACGCTGCAATAATGTCTTCTACATTACCTTTTAAAACACGCACGTCACGCAGTACCTTAAAGCTATGTTCCTCTATCTTGACTTCCCCTTCCTGAGACAGCTCTACAATCACATAACCTTTAGCCTGATTAGCTTCTGATATGGAGTATTTCAAAAGTGAGCCACTATAACGGATATACTCTCGTCCCATAGCCTGTCTCTTATGAAGATGGCCTAATGCCGTATAATTAAAATCTACGAAATGCTGTGCATTTACTAGTTCCGCTCCCCCCACTACACTTAATCTTCTCTCTGAATCAGACACTTCACCTCCCGTTACAAAGGCATGTGCCACTAATATACTTGGATGCTCTGTTTGCTCTTTCTTCATTTCTTCTACTAAATAAGCCATTGCATCATCATGTCTTTTGATTTCCTCATTACCAGCAATTTCTCTTACTTTAGAAGGTTCAATATAGGGTACAAGAAAAACATCTACGGTCTCCTGACCTATAGTTATTCCTATTTTTTCATAACCCTTAGGGCATTTCCCCACTATATACAGGTTCTGACTTTCAAAAAGTTTGCTTCCAAAATCTATACGTTCTTCACTATCATGATTTCCTGCTATGGCTATAGTATAAATCTTGTGTTCTAATACAACTTTACTTATAAATTCATTAAAAAGCTCTACAGCCCCTTCACTTGGAATACTTTTATCATAGATATCTCCTGCAATAATAAGTACATCTATTTGTTGTCTTTCAATAATCTGTAATATTTGCTCTAGTATATACCTTTGGTCTTCTAATAATGAAAAACCACCTAAACTTCTTCCTAAATGCCAATCAGAAGTATGCAAAATCTTCATCTTTTTCCCTCACTTAATATTTTTTTCTTACCTTCCATACTATACTATTTTCTTATTTTATGCTAGCAATAAGCTTTTTGTACAAAATTTTTATTTAACCGTTGGGCATATGTGCCAAATGTGATATAATAAGATTAAATAACCTATCAAGGAGTAGATTAGGAGATTACGCCATGATTAGACGTAAAAAAATGGTTGTAAAAAGATATAGCCGCAGGCATGAAAAAATTAGACAACGTTTAGTCTACATTATCATAGCAACATTACTTTTAGTTGGTATTATTTATCAAAGACTAGAGATTTATAACAATGCAGATAAACTTGGCAGGGTTGGTTCCCTTATGAAAGTAAATGATGTGAATATGCATCTTTATACCGCTGGTAGTGGTAATGTACCTATTGTATTCACCTCTGACATTGGGCAAACTATGCCTTATGTGGATACTTATAACTTGCATAGTATACTTGCTAATGAAACCAGTGTTGCTGTATATGATAAACCCGGCTATGGCTGGAGTGATTATACTTCTGCCCCACGAGATATTGATACAATTGTAGACGAAATTCATACGCTCCTAGATGAATCTGAGCTTCCTAAACCATTTATTTATGTAGCACATGGTATGGGGTCATTTGAAGCCCTCAGATATGCCCAACGCTATCCTGAAGATATAGCTGGCATTGTACTTATAGATGGGGCTTCACCTAGTTTTGGAGCCGAATTCAATAATATTATGATAGTTGAATCCTTTATGATTAATGGTGCCCGTAATATAGGACTGTTACGCTTAGCTCAAAATACAGACTACGTTAGCAAACTACTTTGTATGAATGCTCTGCTTCCTGAACAGCTCAAAATACTAAGCAAAGGGATCAATCTAGAAAGAATTTGGAATCGTAATATTATTGCTGAGAAACTTAAGGTACCGGAGAATGCACAAACTATTTTGGATGGTGGTGATTTAGGAGATATTCCTCTTCGTATCATTACATCAGAAGCTAGTCCATACAGTAATTGGAGTAAATCTCAAAATTCCATGCGTTCACTTAGTACAGACTTTGCACAGTACTTTATGAGTGGTTCAGTAGATTATATTGAAAATCAAGATGTACCCCAAATATTATCAGTTATAGAAGAGCTACTTGCTTCTATTCGTGAATCTAGAGAAGATTATTAAAAAATGGCTGCAAACACAATCTGTGTAAGCAGCCATTTTTATTTCTAAGAGCTTCCATATTTATATCATTTTGTAATATAGATTTCACATTTATAACTTTTAGTTATTCATAGTTTTTAGTAATGTGAAATCATTGAGAGAAACCAATTTGCTACAATAAATGAATCTAGTTTATAAATGGTTTCTCTATAGGGTAACGACTTTTTGCGTATTTAAAATAATGTCTGCTATTTCCTCCATGTCCGTAATACGTCCCACTGATAGAGAACGCTTACCGCATACACTATAAACACAGGTGCCACATGCCAAAAGTTCTACGCCACTTGCTTCGAGACCTTCTAATATGTCTCTAAATTTAGATTCTTTAGTTACAAGTTTAACGCCTGAATTATAAAATATAATTGCATCTGGTTTATCTAAACTAGCTAACATTTTTCTTAAAAAAGTTCCAAGCAATGTTCGCCCAACTTCTTCATCTCCACGCCCAAGTGTATCACTATTAATAATAATAACCTCATTATACACTTCGTTTCCTCCTTCACATAGTCGCTCTTTAATATTAATGTATGCTATATTTAAAACTTAGGTGCTAATAATGTCACAAACATAAAAAAAGTTGCCTAATAGCAACTTTTTTAGTTTAATATCTTATAAATATATTTTTAGCGACGTTTTTTACAGTAAAATACAATGTCCACAATACCCTTTGCAATAGCTGCCATTAAAAAGACTAAATTAACTATAAACCCTGCAATAGAAACGCCTCTATATTCACGTTTTTTCCCCATTCCCATGGCACCAAGTACTGTCCCTACCACAGTAATCGGTAATCCAATAATAGGTACAATCCAACCTACACTACCAAAAATCCCTAAAATTAAAGAAGGCCATGCCCCATGGTTTTTCTTCTTCCTAATATAAATTTGCTCTTCTTTCGCAAATTCTTCTTCTTCCAGTAAATCTTCATCTAAACACGCAGCTAATGTACTTTTATCTAGTAATTGCTTATTTAAAAACACTTCATCCTTTGCCTTACGTTTCATCTCTGTCGCCTCCAATTCATTACTTTTACCTTATTACATAATATTTATTATATCCCATTTGTATCCATATATCTATGAAAAGTTAAATTTGTAGCAAAAAAGACCCTAGCACGTCATACTAGGGTCTTTTATCATTTTAGTTATTTGATGCTTTGACTTGTGTCCAAATACTACTATATTCACTAATCACATCTGATGGGTCATTGAACATTTCCATATTTGATGCACCTGTTGTTTCCTTGGATGGATAAGCAACTTCACTGTTTTTAACTTCATTTGGTAGAAGTTCTCTTGCTGCACTAATTGGTGTAGAATAATTAATATATTCAGCATTCATTGCTGCAATTTCTGGTCTGCATAAGAAGTTCATATACTGATATGCAGCTTCTTTATTTACCGCATTCTTTGGCATAACCATTGCATCTACGAAGAAATTAGATCCTTCCTTTGGAATAACAAAGGCAAGGTCTGGATTTTCTTGTAACATAACCATTGCATCACCAGCATAAGCAACCATAAGTGCTGCTTCTTCATTTACCATCTTATTTTTTCCTTCATCACCTACATAAGAAAGTACAAGTGGTGCTTGCTCGATAAGAAGATTTTTAGCTTCTTCAAGTTGGGCTTTATCTCTTGTATTCATAGAGTAGCCAAGTTTTTTAAGTGCTACCATGATTGAATCTCTTTCGCTATCATACATAAAGATTTGATCTTTATATTTAGGATTCCATAAAATATCCCAACTATCTACTGGCTCATCTACCATCTTTTTATTGTACACAATACCTACTGTTCCCCACATATAAGGAATTGAGTATTCATTGTTTTTGTCATATTGTAAGTTTTTAAATTCCGCATCAATATTTTCATAGTTAGGAATCTTAGAATAATCCAGTTTTTCTAGAAGATCGTTATTAATCATCTTCTCTACCATATAATCAGATGGGAAAATTACATCATATGATACATTCCCTTGCTCTACCTTCGCATACATCTCTTCATTATTGGCATATTCAGAATAAATAACTTTAATACCTGTTTCTTGTTTAAATATTTTATTAACTTCTGGGTCAATGTATTCACCCCAGTTATAAACAACTACCTGTTTATTCGGTTCACTATTACCACAACCAACTATAGATAGTGCTAACACACCCATAAGGCTTGCACTTAAAATCTTTTTTAAAGTTTTTTTCATGGTAGAATCCTTTCTTATATACTTTGTTCTTTTTCTTTGCGGCTTGCTCTAATGTTACTAATCACTAAGATTAGAATAATTGCTGTAAACATAATTGTTGAGATGGCATTAATCGCTGGATTAACCCCTTTTCTTGCCATTGCATAAATCTTAATAGGAAGGGTATCTACACCTGCCCCTGTATTGAAGAAGCTTACAACAAAGTCATCAATAGATAATGTAAAGGCAATAAATGCACCAGATATTACGCCTGGCATTATCTCTGGTAAGATAACACGTCTAAATGCATACCAAGGTGTTGCACCTAAGTCTAAGGCTGCCTCATAAATATTGAAATTCATTTGTTTCAGCTTTGGCATAATTGATAAAATCACAAATGGAATACTAAAAGTAATATGTGAAATAATCAGCGTTGGTAAGCCAAACGGAATATGCAGTACATTAAATAACATCATAAGTGAAATACCAATAACAATATCTGGACTAAGCATTGGAATATATGTGATATTAATCATTAAATTTCGCTTATATCCCTTCATTTGATGAATTCCCATAGCTGCTAGTGTACCAATAATTGTGGCAATAATAGAGGATACTAATGCAACAATTAAGGTATACATTAAGCTTTGCTGAATACTTGTATCATTTAATAAGTTTTCATACCATTTTAATGTGAAACCTTTCCATATTGGAAGCTTTGAATCATTAAATGAAAATACCATCAGTACAGCAACAGGTGCGTACATTACAAGTAAAATAATTGCAACGTAGAAGCGCTTTAAAAATCTCTTCATTAGAATAAGCCTCCTTCTTCGTCTAATGCACCTTTACGAGACATAAAGGCTAATGTAATAAGTACAATAATCATAAGAATCATAGATACTGCCGAACCAAATCCGAAATCTCCTGTTCTTGTGAATTGTTCTTCGATAATATTACCTACTAGCATAATCTTTCCTCCACCTAGTAAACGTGTAATAAGGAAAGTTGTAAGTGCTGGCATAAATACCATGATAATACCTGTTATAACCCCTGGCATACTCAGTGGTAAAATAACTTTTCTAAATGTAGTAATGTCATTTGCACCTAAGTCATGTGACGCTTCTAGTAATCTCTTATCAATTTTCGCTAAAGCATTATAGATTGGTAGCACCATGAATGGGAAGAAGTTATACACCATCCCAAAGATTACACCACCATTACCATATAAAAACTTCACTGTTGGTAAGTTAAGCGCTTCAAGAATATTATTAATAACCCCATTATTTTCAAGTAAGTTTGCCCATGCATAAGTTCTAAGTAATGAGTTCATCCACATTGGTAAAATAATAAGTAATAATACAATGCCACGATTAGATATATCTTTGCCATTTAAAATCATTGCAAGAGGGTAAGCCAGTAGTAAGCAAACAACTGTACTCACAAAAGCAAAGCTTACTGACTTAACCATTGCCTTAATATAATAATCCTCCATAAATTTTGTATAGTTTTGCAGTGTAAACTGCCCATCTACAAAAAAACTAAAGTATACAATAAGTAATAAAGGCACGATGATAAAAATCCCTGCCCATATTACATATGGATACGCTAATGATTTCTTATTCATCGTCTATCTCCTTCTCATGATATGGATATCTTCTGGTGTAATCACCATCCCTACTGTTTCACCTACTGGTGACATCACTGTAGAATGTACAAGCCATTTAAACTCACCACTATCTATAACCATTTCATAATGTACACCTTTGAAAGTCACAGATTCTACCACACCTTTTATCATACCCTTTTCTGCTTCAATAATACGAATGTCTTCTGGTCTTATAACAACGTCAACTGGTGTATTTGTACCAAATCCTGCATCTACACATTTAAACTCAGTACTATGGAAGTTAACATAGAAGTCATCAATCATTGTGCCATGTAAAATGTTACTTTCACCAATGAAATCTGCAACAAAAGCATTTTTAGGTTCATTGTAAATATCTACTGGTGAACCAATTTGTTGTACTTTCCCTGCATTCATAATGGCAATTGTATCTGACATGCTTAAAGCTTCTTCTTGATCATGGGTAACGTAAATAAATGTAATACCAACTTTTTGCTGAATACGTTTAAGCTCTGTTTGCATACCTTTACGAAGCTTAAGGTCAAGTGCTCCAAGAGGCTCATCAAGAAGTAATACTTCTGGCTCATTGACAAGGGCTCTTGCAATAGCAATACGTTGTTGTTGTCCACCACTTAAGGAGTCGATTTTTCTTTTTTCAAAGCCTTTAAGGCCAACTAACTCTAGCATCTCCTGTACTTTTTCTGCAATTAACTTTTTATCCATCTTTTTTATATTAAGGCCAAAAGCAATGTTTTCACCTACATTCATATGAGGGAATAAAGCATACTTTTGAAAAACTGTATTAATCTTTCTTTTATAAGGTGGTAATTTAGCAATATTTTCTCCTTCAAAAAGTACTTCGCCATCTGTACTTTCTTCAAAACCACCTATAATACGGAGCAATGTTGTCTTACCACAACCACTAGGCCCTAGTAATGTCAAAAACTCATTACGTCTAATATACATATTAATTTGATCTAGTACAATTGTATCTCCAAAAGATTTACTGATATTTTTTAAGTCAATAATATAATCGTTTTCTAATTTATGTTCTGCCATTTTACGCCTACTCCTTTAAAAACTTGGTGGGGTAGCAACCCAAAGCACTGTTGCCCTCGTCTTACCTGTATTTTGTAAATAATGATCACCTGTTGGTCTAAAGTAAAAGCTATCACCTTTTTTTGCTTTAAACTTTTTATTCCCTAAGTGGACATAAATATTTCCAGCCAGTACATATCCAAATTCTTCACCCTCATGAGGTGCTTGAATAGTTGATTTTCCTCCAGGCTCTATATTAATAAGTATAGGCTCCATATCATTCTTCTGTGCATTTGGAATAAGCCAGGTAATCATATTCCCTGTTTCTTTATCTTCTTTTTCAAAAACATCTTGTTTTGTAAACACAATCTTTTCTTGACTTGATTCATTAAAGAAGTCTTTAAGATTTGTGCCTAAGCATTCAAGAATATCAATAAGTGTTGCAATTGAAGGGGATGTAAGTCCACGCTCAACTTGAGAAATAAACCCTTTTGAAAGCTCACATCTATCTGCAAGTTCTTCCTGAGTTAACGCATTTTTCTTGCGTAATTGGTTAATCTTTGCACCAATATCCATTTCTTTGCCTCCTTCTTTAATTTTTGAACTCATATGTAAAATACATGATGTATATTTATAAACTTCTAATGTGTATTCCTATATAAATAAACTTTTTGTTTACAGACATTAAACACATACTAAAAGATTATACATATTTCTACATAAAAGGTCAATATAATTTATGGTAAAATTTATGGATACCAAACATTTTGTTTAGTAATAAATTTCATAAGGCCCTTTGATTTTCTAGCTTTTCTATTCATTAGCATATGTATTTATGCAAAATTAATTCACTTTATGCTTACTTCTCTTTGTAAAACAAAAGTTTAGTTATACGTTGTTTGTTAAAACTAGAATAATATTTTTGTTTTTACTTCATTTTTGCAAAAAAAGATAGTACATCTTTAATCTGTACTATCTTTTCATCTTAATACTTTATTTGATTAGAATGATATACCTTCCATTGTCCAAGGCTTTTCAATTTCATTTTTTAAGCTATTGTATGCAAAAACTTGCTCTAAGTAAGCTACTTCTAAACTATCTAGTTCAACCTTCTTTGCCTCATAATCTATAGCACTAACATAACCTGCCTTATATTTAATTTCTAATACACGCATATCTTTTAACATCGTATTATAATCATTCATCTTAGCTTTTACTGTATCAAGCTGTGTAGTTAATGTTGTATATTTAGTTTCAATTAATAGCTTATAATTATCATATGTTGACTTTGCATTGTCTTTAGCATCTTGTACTTCTACCTTTTTCTTTAGATAATCAGAATATGTAGGTCCGCCCCCTTCAGGGCCAGATTGATAAATATTATCCCAAAATGATTCTTCATCTAAATCTGCTTTTTGATTCACATATTTTACAAGTTGACTTGCCATACCTGTTGCATAAGCTGTAATATCTTTCTCAAGTACTAATGGTTCATAGTCTGCTGATAATTTTAAAGTATAGTTATTAATGTTTAAATTCGTAAGTTGTAAAAAATTTTTCTTACTATCTTCTAAATTTCTACTAACTTGTTCTAACTTTAGTTTTGTATTATCTAATTCTTGAATAGCTTTTTCATAAGTTAACGCATCACTATATCCTTTTTCTTTTTTAATTGCCACTTGTTTAACTTGTTTTTCACCTAAACTAATCTGTTCTTCTAGTAAAGCCATGTTCTTCTCTAATAACACCATATCTCCATAAGCATCTGTAACATCTTTTGCTATAACATCTTTTCTATAGATCTTTTTTTGCTCTGTTTCATCAACACTAATTTTCTTTGAATTATACTGGGCACTCGATACATCCATCAATGACCTTTTTTCTTCCTTGTATACTTCTAGGCTTCTTGAATATTGACCAAGTGTATCATCCTTACTAATTGCCATATCAATTGCTTTTTGAAGTTCTAAAACAGGCTTCTGTGTTTCAGTTGCCCATAAAGATGAACTGATTAAACTCATTCCTAATACTACTACTAATAACTTTCCTGCACCCTTAATTTTCATAGTTTTCCTCCTCTATTTTTTATTCATCTCTTAACGCTTCAATAGGATCAAGTTTTGCAGCCCTATATGCTGGATAAACACCAAATATAATACCTATAACGCTAGATGTTCCTACGGAGAATATGACCATTCCAGCTGTTATTTTAGCTGTAATCGTTATAGCTGCACCAATTAAGAATCCACCTAAATATCCTAAGAGTAAACCACCTACACCACCTAATACAGTTAAAATAACTGCTTCTACTAAAAATTGTGTAAGAATTCGCTTATCAGTGGCACCTAATGCCTTCCTGATACCAATCTCTCTTGTACGCTCCTTAACTGTTACAAGCATAATATTCATAATGCCTATACCACCTACTAATAAAGAAATAGCTGCTACAACACTGGTAAATAAACTAAGTTTCCCTAAAATACTATTATATGTATCACCTACTTCTGCTGTTGAGTTTGCACTATACAAACCATCTTGCCCATGCCTCTTATCTAGAAGCTTGCCTATTGCTTTACTATAATCAGAAGCTTCATAGCCATCTTTAATAACAACTAACGCATCATAGGCTTTTCCTTCTCCATCCATGACATATTGATCTAATGTAGCAAATGGCATATAAATAATAGGCATAACCATACTTTCTGAGACACTAGAGGGATATGAACTTTTAAGCACACCTACAATTTCAAAAGTATGTACTTCTCCCCCTACATTAATATCTAGTTCTTTCCCTATACAAGCTTTAGGATTAGTTATATTATACATTATTTTCGCAAAATTTTCTTCAACTAATATAACATTTAAACGTAACATCTCATCTTGCTCTGTAAAGGTTCGTCCATAACGCAAGTTTAAACTTTGAACTTCTTCATAATTAGGCGTAATGCCAGATGTCACAAGTGCCTTCTCTTCATTTTTATAATCTGAAGCATAAGTAGCATAATGCTTGTGTACTGGCATAACAGTTTTTACTTGTGGGATTTCTGCTATAACTTCTAAATCTTCTGGTGTAATTAAATACTCCTCGGTCTTGTCATTTGTCTCAATCGTTATACTGCCCTTACCAACAGTGGCAAACTGATCATCAATAAAACCTTCTACCCCTTCTCCTAAACTTAATATAATAATAACAGCACCTATTCCTATAAGCATTCCTAGCATCGTTAAGAAAGTTCGAAGCTTATTACCTTTAAGCTGGGCAAAGGCACTTTTTAATGTTTCATTCATACTTCTCTCCTCCTCATTCTGCTCTTAACGCTTCTATTGGGTCTAGCCGAGCTGCCTGATAAGCTGGATAAACACCAAAGATTAAACCAATACTTATAGATGTTATGGTAGCAAACATAATCATACCCATTGTAAATTTGGCCTGTATACTAAAGTTTGCACCTATGACTATAGCACCTACATAACCTATAAGCATCCCTAAAAGTCCTGCAATAACTGTAAGAAGTAAAGCCTCAATAATAAACTGTCTTAAAATTACTTTATTAGACGCACCCAAAGCCTTCCTTATACCAATCTCTCTTGTACGTTCTTTAACCGTTACAAGCATAATATTCATGATACCTACGCCACCTACTACAAGTGAAATACTCGCTAATGCACTAATAAACATAGTGATAACATTCATCATCGTCTCTACCATTTCAACAATTTGTGCTACACTTACTACCTCATAACCATCTTTTAAATGATGCTTATGATTAAGCAGTTGACCAATCTTACTTGTAACTGCAATTTGGTCATAACCATCTTTCACAAGTCCTGCAATCATCGAAACCTCATCACCAGTTCCCATAATATTTTTAAGTGTATTAAATGGCATATAGTAGTCTTCATACTTATAGTATTCCTCTTTTTCTTTTTGGGTTAAATTTTCTTTCGTTTCAGTCTTATATATACCTAAAACCTGAAAACTAGTAGGTTGACTATTGATTGTGATATCCATAGCCTCTCCTATCATTGCTTCATAAGAAATATTACCAAAATAAGCTTTCCCTACTACATCTGCAATTAAGATAACTGCTGTTCCTGCTTGTTGATCACGCACATTTATATTTCTACCTGCCCTTAAAGTAAGAGGTTGAATTATTGTTGTAAAGCCATCTTCTACACCTGTCACACTCATTTTAAATGTCTTGCCCTTAGTATTAGTAAGTATAGCATCTTCTCCTATTCCTCTTACGACACACTCTACTTCCTCTAACTGCCTAACAACTTCTACATCCTCTAAGTTAATTAAATACTCACTCTTATCTTCTTTTGTATAGGCTTCAAAAAAACCTAAACCTAAATCTACAAATTCATCTTTAATAAAATCCTGTGCCCCACTTCCTAATGCAAAAATCATAATAACAGAGCCAACCCCTATAAACATCCCCATCATGGTAAGAAAGGTTCTTCCCTTATTACCTAAAAGCTGTTTAAGAGCCATTTTAATCGTTTCCATTATATCCATACTTATATACCTCGTCTACTTAGAATAGGAGAGTCATCAATGATTATACCGTCTCTAAAAACAACCTTTCTTTTTGTAAACTCTGCAATATCCGGTTCATGAGTAACCATAACAATGGTTACTCCTTCATTATTTAATCCTTGGAATATATTCATAATCTCTACACTAGATTTACTATCTAGATTACCAGTAGGCTCATCAGCTAGTATAATGGCTGGATTATTAACAAGGGCTCTTGCTATAGCCACCCTTTGTCTTTGACCACCAGAAATTTCGTTAGGTGTATGTTTAATACGATTTCCAAGACCAACTTTAATAAGGGCATCTACAGCTCTCTCTCTTCTTTCTTTAGGTTTAATACCTGCATACATCATAGGTAATTCTACATTTTCTGTAATAGTAAGCTTAGGGAGTAAATTAAAAGCTTGGAATACAAAGCCTATTTTCTGATTGCGAATTTTAGAGAAGTCTTTATCATTGGCCTCTGAAATATTAATACCATCCAGTATATAAGTCCCACTTGTGGCATGATCCAGGCATCCTAGTATTTGAAGGAATGTCGATTTACCTGAACCAGATGCACCCATTATAGAAACAAACTCGTCCTTTTCTACTTTAAAATTAATATTAAATAAAGCTTGAAGCTCCAGTCTTCCATTACGATAAATCTTATTAACATTTTGAATATCTATCACTACATATCACCTTTTTCATACGAAACTTTTGTATCTTCTGTTAATGTATCTGATGGATTACTTACAATCATCTCTCCTTCATTTACACCTTCTACTTCTATATAGAGTCCATTACTAAGTCCCTGTGTTACTGTTCTTTTTTCTAAGGAACCATCTTCTTTTACAATATATACATAGTATTCATTCTCCTCTTCTTCAAGTACTGCCAAAAGAGGAACGACACATACATTTTCTCTTGTATTTGTAATAAGTTTTACATCCACAGAAAATCCTGGTTTAATAATACCACCTGGTTCTTTTATCTCTACATCAACTGGTAATGATATTGTTTCGCCACTAGTTGTTGTTTTTACTGTAGCAACTGCTGCTACTTTTGTAACCTCACCCTCTACTTCAATAGTTTTTGAACCTGTATATTTTACAATAGCTTCCAAGCCAACTTTTAAATCTGGTGCATAGTATGGTGAAATATCACATTCAACCTTTAACTTACTTGGATCAACAATGGTAAATAATGTAGCTCCTGCTGACACACTCATACCATCTTCTACTGGAAGATCTGTAATAACACCATCAATAGGTGCTACAATAGTAGTTGTAGCTTTATTTAAACTTGTCTTGACATCGTATATTTGCTTTTGATAATTTGTAATCTCTGCTTTTTTAGCTGAAATAGCCTCTTCCTTGGTCTTACTAGCTTCTTTGTTTAAAAGCACATCTAAATCATATTGTGCTGTTGTCATTTGTAAATTAAGTGTTTCTATTTCACCTTGAGATACAGCGATTGAATCTCTATTTTCAGTAATATTCTTTTTAATATCTTCTATAGCATCTTTTTCTTTGTCTATTGCATCTTGCGAAATAAGTCCTTCTACTAAAAGCTCTTTATCTACTTTAAGCTGCTTTTCTGCTGTAGCTAAATTTCTTTCTAATGTTTCAATCTTTATTTTAGTCTGTGTGATACTGTTTTCTAATTTTTTCTTACTGTTTTCTAATGTAGCAATAGCTTGTTTTGCCTTTAATACATCACCTTTTTCACTTTCACCTAATAAATTATTTAAAGCTTCATTTGCTACTGCAAGTTGTGCTTCTAATACTTGTAGACTTTTTTCATTTGAAAGCTTTGCTTCCTTATCTAAGGTTAATATCACATCACCTTTTTGAACTGCATCTCCAACTTCTTTTTTAACACTTATGACTTTATTGCTGGTATCTAGATAAACTGTTTGTGTATCTACTGCCTCTAGCTTACCACTAGATGAAATCTTTGTTTGAATATTGTCTGTTTTTACCTTTTCAACTTGCACACGTATCCCAGCTTTATCTCCTCCAATTGTTTCTTCTGCTTGCGGTTTATTCTTTATAGCAGCAACTACTAAAATCCCCATTACAACCACTACCGCCAAAATAATAAATATCTTTTTCCCTTTCATAATGCCCTCCACTATTACTTTAAAAATTTTTTTAAGCCTATCCATGAATTCCATAGCGCAGCAAGTAAATGTATTTATCTAACTCTCTCTCTACTATTTCCGCTTTTCCTGCCTCTTGATCAAAAAGGGCTAATTCCTCTTGCCTTTCTAATACTGCTTGAAGCAATGTATTTGTTGCAAAAAGTACATCTTCTACTTGCAACTCTTTTCTAACTAATTCTACATCTAAATATGTAATGAGATGCTCTTGTATATATTTTTTTTCTAATGCCCTATATCTCTTTACAATAGTATTATCTTTAGGCATACTATTATTAAGATAATCTCTTATAACCTTTACTTCTAATGGATACTGTAGTATATAACGATGTTTGATAACTAGTAAACGTTTTAATCTCCCATAAAAATCTTTTTCTTTAATCTCTAATAATTGTCCTACGACCTCCTTTTGTACCTTAGTGATTGCATAGTTTACAACATCTTCGTATAATCCTTGCTTATTAATAAAATAATTAAACAAACTCCCTTTTGAAATCTTAGCTTTTGCTACAATATTATCCGTTGATGCCCTATCATATCCTGCTTCTGCAAATTCACTAATCGCTGCTTGTAAAATGCTTTCTTGTTTTTCTTGACTTAGTCTTAAAAATTTTTCATTCATATCATTTTATCCTCTTGACTTAATAGTCATATTCAAAT
>JAZKZQ010000125.1:0-12082 GCA_045612745.1 Cellulosilyticum sp.
ACCTCCATCTGGAGAAAGTGTTTGCCACAAGAAGGTATGATTATAATGACCACCACCATTATTAACAATAGCGGATTGTACATCACTTGGTAATCTGTCAGAAAAAGTAAGCATTTCTCCTAAGGTATAAGCATACAGCTCAGGATATCTAGCAATAGCATTATTTAAATTATCGACATAGGTTTGATGATGACGGTCGTGATGGAGGCGTAGTGTCTCGGCATCAATATAAGGTTCTAGTGCGTCATAAGCAAATGGCAGTGGCGGTAAAACGAAACGTGCTCTTAAATGATTAGGTAAAAGTGCATCTACCTCAGGACTAAAAATAGGCTGAGACATAGGCATCGTATTAATTATAGTAGGGGGAGGTGCCTGCTGACAAGGCATCTGCTGAGGGGGTGTCTGCTGGGGAGTAGTATTGGCATCATCACGGAGATTGCCTTTCTTTGCATACCCTCTAGAAGACAAGGACGCTGTAGATAAGAGTAGTAAATTTAATATATTATTATTCATAGTGAGTTCCTCTTCGCAAAATTAATTCACTACTATAATATTAACAAGAAGTAGATTTGGATAATAAAAAACACCTTAAAAGGAAAAAAATACAAGTAGAAAAATAAAGGAACCACAAATTTATATTAAGTGGTCCCTTTATTTGTAGGAAATAAATATTGCGTTAATTAGTGAATATTAATGTACTAATTTTGACTTAATGTTTCAAGGAGTGAAAAGAAGTTAGGGAATGAAATTGCCACACAGTCTGGGTTTAATAAGGTAGATGGTGTAGTGGCAAGAGTTGCTGCGATTGTCAGTGACATGGCAATACGATGGTCATGGTAACTTTCTAACGTAGCCCCTTGAAGTGGATAACCGCCTTCTATGATAAAGCCATCTTCCTGTGTTTGGATATGGGCACCCATTTTTGTCAGTTCAGTGTAGAGGGTGTCAATACGGTCTGATTCTTTCACACGGAGTTCTTTAGCATCTTTAATAATTGTTGTGCCTTCTGCAAAGAGAGCTGCTACAGCCAGGGCTGGTATTTCATCAATGAGTGTAGGAATGATGCTACCCCCAATAGTTGTACCATGCAATTTGGAGTAGCGTACACGCATATCACATACAGGCTCCCCGCCAACGATTTTTTCATTAAAGCATGTAATATCTCCGCCCATTTCTAGAAGGACATCTAAGATACCGCGTCTAGTAGGGTTGATGCCTACATTTTTAATGATAATATCACTGTTTGGTGTAATAAGTCCTGCTACCATGAAGAAAGCAGCAGAAGAAATATCCCCAGGTACGACAATAGGAATGGCATGTAGTTCTTTACAAGGCATAATGGTTACCTTAGTGCCTTCACGTGTAATAGTTGCCCCAAGTGCCTCTAGCATACGTTCTGTATGGTCACGGGAAATAAAGGGTTCAATCACTGTAGTAGGAGCGTTTGCATATAGGCCAGCAAGTAAAATAGCAGATTTCACTTGAGCACTTGCTACAGGTGATTCATAGGTAATCCCATTTAAAGTATGAGGCTTAATATGAAGTGGACAAAAGTTATCCTCTTTAGCTTCAATTGTAGCCCCCATTTGATGAAGTGGGAGGGTCACACGTTTCATAGGTCTTTTTTGAATAGAAGCATCTCCTGTAAGGGTTGTTTCGAAGTCCTGACCTGATAGAATACCTGAGATGAGGCGTACTGTGGTGCCACTATTGCCACAGTCTAGGATTTCTTCACTTTTTGTAAGGCCATGAAGACCTTTACCATGAACGGTTACATCACTTCCGTTAATTTCGATGTCAATACCTAATTTACGAAAGCAAGAAATTGTAGAAAGGCAGTCTGCACCCATTAAGAAGTTAGTAATATGGGTGGTGCCAAGTGCTAAACTACCGAACATGACAGCACGGTGTGATATAGATTTATCAGCAGGTACTTCAATAGTACCTTTTAAACTTGTAATAGGTTGAATAAGCATAAGTGCCTCCTTAAGTTGATTAGTAGTAAATATTGTAGCGATGCTTAGAAAGGATTTCAGTGGATTGTAAAAGGTCAGATTTGCTACCCACTACAATTTTAAGTACCCCTGAATCAAATTCACGGTCGCTAATGATGCCGATATTTTTAATATTGATTTGATGTGCACTAAGTAGTGATGCAATAGCAGCAATAGCACCAGGTTCGTCTTTTGCATCTACATGAAGTGCATAGGTTTTAGCCATTTCACTTGTAGAACCCTCTTTGAAAGTATTTCGGTAAATACGTGCTGTATTAAAGTAAGTATAGAGGCCATCTTCATCATTATTTTCTAGTATTTCTAAGAAGTGGTCTAAAATATGACGATAGCTTTCAAATACACGTTTAATTTGTCCTTTGTTAGATAAACAAATACCTGTCCAAATATCTGGATTAGATGAGGCGATACGTGTTAAATCTTTAAAGCCACCAGCAGCTAAAGCATGAAGATGACGTTTTGTACCATCATTATCACGAATGAGGTGAACAAGGCTACTAGCTACAATATGTGGTAAGTGGCTAATATTAGCTGTGGCATAATCATGATACGTCGCAGATAAAACCAGAGGTAGCGCCCCCATACGTTCAATAAGTTTTTGTAAAATAAATAAGATGAAATCTGGTGTATCCCCCATAGGTGTTAACATATAGTAGGCATTTTCAAAAAGTTGTGGCGTAGCTGCACTATAGCCAAAGCGTTCTGAACCAGTCATAGGATGTCCACCTACAAAGTAAACACGTTTTTGACTTTCTTCTATAAGACTAGTAATGTGAGAAACAATTTCATATTTAGTACTACCTACATCTGTGAAAATGCAGTCATTACGTACATGAGGTAAAAGACCAGTTATGATATCAGCTGTTTTAGAAACAGGTGTGCAAATAAAAATGACACTACAGCTAGCAAAATCAGATGTACAGTTTCTAGCAATATTATCAATAGTGCCTTCGTCATAAGCGATTTTAAGATCAGCTGAATTTAAATCATAGGCTGTAATATAACTATTTTGGACATGAACATTTTTAAAAGCTTTTGCGATAGATCCCCCGATAAGACCAAGGCCAATAATTCCGATATGCATGAAATCCTCCTTGTGTGTCAATAAAATTTTATCATTAGAATGATATATATAAAATGACGCATAAATTTTATATTTTTTATATAATTATACAATTTTAAAGGGGCTTTGTATAGTAATTTATGGTGTAAAAAAAGTAGCTTATAAAGCGAAAGGCTTTTATTAAGCTACTTTTAGAACATGCTTTAGAGTTTACTTACTAAAGAAGTTTTTATCATGTAAGTGATTAATATTTGCATAATCAGGGATGCCATTTGAGAAGCAAAGTGATGATTCACCTTGAATGAGTGGTCTAAGGTAAGTTATAAATTCTTCTGTAATATCATTACCTTGAGGGGTAATCCATTCTTTAGGAACTACTTTCTCAAGATTGGCAATTTGACTAATATCAAAACTAAAAATTTCTGTTATGTATGGGGTACTATTTGTACGTTTATAGCAGAGCATTTTAGCTGTCTCACCTTGTGAACCAGCAAGTGCAGCAGCTTTACCGATATTAACGGACTCATTTAAGTCTGTTAAAGAAGCGATGTGGCCACCGGCACGTTGGGGTACATTTAGTTCAATAGAACGTACTTTGCAGCCAAGTGCATCTTTGATAATATTTTCAAGTGTTTTACCAGCACCGCAAAGTTGCTTGTGTCCGAAGGCATCTACAGCACTAGAAGAAGCAGAAATATATTCCCCATTTGCATCTTTAATCCCCTCAGAAATAGCTACGATAACATTTTTACGTTTTTTGCGTACTGCTTTTACATCTTCAATAAAGCCTTCAATACTAAATGGCACCTCTGGTAAATAAATAAGATCTGGTGCTGGTGAATATTCAGTACGTGCAAGGGCAGCTGCAGCAGTAAGCCAACCAGCATTTCTTCCCATAATTTCTACAATTGTTACAGATGGAATGTTATAAATATAAGTATCATGTGCAATCTCCAGTAAAGTAGTTGCCACATACTTTGCAGCACTTCCAAAGCCAGGAGTGTGGTCTGTAATAGGTAAATCATTATCAATTGTCTTTGGAATACCTATAACATTTATATTTTTATTGTTTTCTTTTGCATAATGAGATAATTTAAGAACAGTGTCCATAGAATCATTACCACCAATATAAAAAACAGTAGTAATATGATGCTTTTCAAAGAAGTCAAAAAGTAGGGTGTAGACATCTTCACTGTGTCCACAAGTAGGAAGTTTAAAACGACAAGAACCTAAATACATAGAAGGTGTATTTGTAAGCCTATCAAGAGATTCTTGCGTTGTAAATAAAGAGGAAAGTTCAAGATATTTACCTTGTAATAATCCTTCAATACCATTGACCATACCATATACTTTATTATATAAACCATTTTCTAATATACCTTGTAATATACCACTTAAGGAGGCATTAATTGCAGCAGTAGGGCCACCTGATTGCCCGATAATACAATTCCCTTTAATAATATTCGTCATGTATAAGCTCCTTTCAATAGCCCGTAAAATATCTATAATACATGATATCAGAGAAATAAAAAGTGGTCAAATATAAACATTTTATGTGAGAAAAAAGCACATTATAAGAGGCCTTAGTAGTCAAAAAAAAGGCAAGTATTATAATAAAAATAAGCAATAAAATAGAGATTTAATCATAGTTTTATAAAAAGCTATGAGACAATAGTTACAATAAAAATATCATAATTTATTGTGTGTCAATGCATTTTTAATGAAAGTAGTCTAGATTTTGGATAGGGGGAATTAAGGTGAGAAAAAAATGGAATTTAGGTTTAATGAGCTTAACAATACTTGCCTCTAGTTTAATGGTAACACCAGCTTTTTGTGCAAGTAATGTGAAGATCGAATATGCTAATAGTATGACACAAGCACAAAGTAATACTATTTCATGTAAAATCAAATTAACAAATACAAGTAAAGAAACAGTTTCATTGGAGGATTACACACTAAGATATTATTACACTAAAGATCAAAACATTACACAATGTATGTGGTGTGATAATGCAGCCATGATTGCAGGTGGTAACTATAAAACATTAACGCAAGATGTACAAGGAACATTCTACACAATGAGTACACCAACTGATACAGCAGATACTTATCTAGAACTAGGTTTTAAAGAAGGTTCAGGAGAACTTGCACCTAATGGTACTGTTGAAATACAATTACGTATTACAAACAGTAGTTGGCAAAATTATAATCAAGCGAATGACTTCTCTTATGGTGAAACAACAAGTGCTTATACAGAATGGGCTAATGTACCACTTTATGAAAATGGTGTACTTGTAGCTGGAAGTGAGCCAACAGTAGAGGGTGTTGTAGATTCCGAGGTATCTCAAACAGTTTTAGAATATGATAAAAATGCTGATGTAACTTCTGATATTGCTACAGATGTGACTTTAAATGGTAACACATTAGAGGGTGTTAAATTAAATGGTGTAGCATTAAAGACTACAGATTATACATTGACAGCAGATGGTAGCTTTGCTTTTAGTGAAGACTATTTAAAAACATTAGAAGTAGGAACTTATAAATATGTCTTTGATTTTAATGTAGGTAAAGATGTAACAGTTACTTTAAATGTAGTAGATACTACAGATTATGATTTCGCAGTAGTACTTCCTAGTGTCACTGCAAAGGCTGGAGATACAGTAACTTTACTTGTCAATCTTCAAAATGTATCAGTAGGTATTAATAATGCAGACTTTACCCTTGCATTAGATACAAATGCTTTTGACTTTGTATCAGCAGGAGCAACAGGCACATTAGATACAAATGGAGAAAAAGCTAGCTTAATGACAAGCTATCATAAGAACACAGGTATTTTAAATGTGATGTATGCAGATAGTACACAAGAAGGTGAAAACTTATTGGTAGAAGATGGTGCATTTATGGCAGTTAAAGTAACAGCTAAAAAAGATTTTACAGGTACACCACTTACACTTAAGAAATTAGGGGCTGTAAATGATGTAAATCTTAATAAGATAGTCGTTAGTTTCAAAACGAAATAATATGAGATGATTCGAAATAAAAGCATGAAGTAGAAGGGGGAATAAGCACAATGAAGCTTATGAAAAAAGTATTAAGCATGACTTTAGGTGGAATGATGGCTGCTGCTACTTTAGTGCCAGGGACATCTCTTATGGCTGCAAGTACAACAGGCAAAACAGGAGATGACTGGCTAACAACTAAAGGGAGCAAAGTTGTAGATAAAAATGGTAATGAAGTATGGCTTACAGGGTGTAACTGGTTTGGTTTTAATACAGAGACACGTATGTTTGATGGGATTTGGGCTGCTAACCTAGGTGCAGCAATTAAAGGAATAGCAGATCATGGTATTAACTTCTTACGTATACCAGTAACGTCACAGCTTATTATTGAGTGGGAAAATGGAACAGGGAAAAAACCAAATGTAAATACATATGTGAATCCAGAATTAGAAGGCATGGATAGTTTACAACTATTTGATGAAGTAGTAAGACTTTGTAAAGAAAATGGTATCAAAATTATGATAGACATTCATAGTGCGTCATCAGATGGTACAAGACACTATTATCCACTTTGGTTTGGTGAAGGTTATACTATAGATGATTATCATCATTCATTAGAATGGTTCACAGAACGTTATAAAAATGAAGATACAATTTTAGCTATTGATATTAAAAATGAGCCACATGGTAAACCATGGCATGAAAAGCTTTGGGCAAAATGGGATGACTCTAAAGATGATAATAACTGGAAATATGCTGCAGAGGTTGCTGCAACTAAAATATTAGATATTAATCCTAATCTACTCATTATGATTGAAGGTGTCGAGGCTTATCCTAAAGAAGGTTATGACTACACAACACAAGATGAGTATGAAAATCCACACTATTATTATACTTGGTGGGGTGGTAACTTAAGAGGTGTTAAAGATTATCCTGTTACACTCGCAGGAGATTATCAAAAACAAATCGTTTACTCACCACATGATTATGGTCCAACTGTATATATGCAAGATTGGTTCAAAGGCGACTTTACAAAAGAATCTTTATATGAAGATTGCTGGAGAGATAACTGGGCTTATATCATGGAAGACGATACAGCACCACTTTTAATTGGTGAATGGGGTGGATTCCTTGATGGTAGTAAAAATCAGCAGTGGCTTGAATACTTAAGAGATTACATTATTGAAAATAAAATTCACCACACCTTCTGGTGCTATAATCCAAACTCAGGAGATACTGGTGGACTTGTAAACTATGACTTTATGATATGGGATGAAGAGAAATATGCATTACTAAGACCAGCATTATGGCAAAATGAAGCAGGTAAATTTGTAAGTCTTGACCATGAGATTCCACTTGGCGTCAATGGGATCACTGTAAGTGAGTACTATGGTACAGCAAGTGGTGGTGGTGAAGCTGGCGATGATAACAGTAATCCACAAGATGTTGTAAAAGGTGATGTCAATAAAGATGGTAAGGTAAATTCTACAGACTATGCTGTATTATATCGTTATGTAGTCAATCATAAAGGTAACTTAGATGAAGCTGCGCTTAAAAATGCAGATGTAGATGGTAGTGGTCAAGTAGATACAAAAGATGTAAATCTTATTAAAGACTATGTTTTAGGGAATATTGATGCATTTTAAGCTTGACAAAACAATTTAGTCGGGTAAAATAGTACTATATTGTCAAAATGAAAAAGCAATGAAAATGCATAGTAAAAATCAAGTATCCCTATCAGAGAGAAGTATCATTGGCTGGAAGTACTTTAGGCAAGGTTTGATTTTGAATTTCACATTGGAGCTTTATCCTTAAAATCAGTCTGGCTAAGAGTAGAGGATAACGGTAGCTACGTTAGAGCTTTCAAGTGCTTATGAGATATGAATGAGAGTCTATATCTTGTAAGAATCAGGGTGGTATCGCGGAGTATTATAAGCTTCGTCCCTTTTTATGGGGGACGGAGCTTTTTTATATGGCTTTTTGATACTCATTAGCTATAAAAGTGCACAATAAGAAAAGGTGGTAAGACCACAGTCTAAGAAAGGAGCTTTAAGAAATGAAAGATAATTTAGAGATGATCAAACACAGTGCGATTGCAAGCATTGAGACAGCAGAAACTCTTAATACATTAGAAGAGCTTAGAGTACAATACCTTGGTAAAAAAGGTGAGCTTACAGCAGTACTTCGTAATATGAAGGACTTAAGCAGTGAAGAAAGACCTGTTATTGGTCAAATGGCAAATGAGGTAAGAGAAACAATTGAAACAACTCTTGCAGCTAAAAAAGTAGCTTTAGAAGCAGCAGAACAAAATAAAAAGCTTCAAGAAGAAGTTTTAGATATTACAATGCCAGGTAAAGGGTTAAAAGTAGGTCACATGCACCCACTTCAAAAAACATTAGAAGAAGTACAAAATATCTTCCTTGGTATGGGATATGAAATTGTAGAAGGACGTGAAATTGAAACAGCTTACTACAACTTCGATGCCCTTAACCTAGGCGAAGAGCATCCAGCCCGTGATGAACAAGATACTTTCTACTTTAATAGCAATCTTGTACTTCGTACAGCAACATCTCCAGTACAGGTTCACACTATGGAAAATGAAAACCTTCCTATTCGTATGATTGCACCTGGTCGTGTTTTCCGTTCAGATGAAGTAGATGCGACACACTCACCAATCTTTAATCAAATTGAAGGTCTTGTAATTGACAAAAATATTACATTTGGTGACCTTAAAGGTGTGCTTGCAGAGTTTGCAAGAGCATTATTTGGGGATAAAGCACAAGTTAAATTTAGACCACACTACTTCCCATTCACAGAACCAAGTGCAGAGGTTGACGTATCTTGTTTCGCATGTGGTGGAGAAGGCTGTAATGTATGTAAAGGTTCTGGTTGGATTGAAATCCTTGGTTGTGGTATGGTACATCCAAAAGTTCTTGAGATGGCAGGCATTGATCCAACAGTATACCAAGGTTTTGCATTTGGTGTAGGTCTTGAACGTATTGCCATGTTTAAATATGGTATCAATGACTTAAGATTATTCTACGAAAACGATATTCGTTTCTTATCACAATTCTAGGAAGTAGGAAGGAGAAAATACAATGAACGTACCTATGTCATGGCTTAAACAATATGTAGATATCGATGTAGACATTAATGCATTCGTAGATGCAATGACAATGTCTGGCTCAAAAGTAGAAGCAGTAGAAGAAAGCGGAAAAGAAATTACAAAAGTAGTATCTGGTAAAATCATGAGTGTAGCGCAGCACCCAAATGCAGATAAACTTCGTATTATGCAAGTAGATGTAAATGGTGAAAGAGAACTCCAAATTGTAACAGCTGCTACAAATGTTAACGAAGGTGATATTGTACCTGTATCTTTAGATGGTGCAACACTTGCTGGTGGTCTTAAAATCAAAGCTGGTAAACTTAGAGGAGAAGTTTCTGAAGGGATGTTCTGTTCTGTAGAAGAACTTGGTTTTTCAGAAGATGATATCGAAGATGCACCACATGATGGCGTATACATTTTCCCTAAAGATATGCCACTTGGTGTAGATGTTAAACCATACTTCGGACTTGGTGAGCAAGTAGTAGAATATGAAATTACTTCTAACCGTGCAGACTGCTTTAGTATTTTAGGTATTGCAAGAGAAGCAGCAGCTACATTTGGTAAAGAGTTTAAATTCCCAGAAATCACAGTGGAAGAAGTAGGCGGAAATGCAGAAGAAATGGCAACAGTGACAATTCACAATGAAACACTTTGTCCACGTTATGCCGCTAGAATTATCAAAAATGTAAAAGTTGGACCATCACCAAAATGGCTTAAAGACCGTTTATTATCAGCAGGTCTTCGTCCAATCAATAATATCGTAGATATTACAAACTACATGTTACTTGAATTTGGTCAACCAATGCATGCTTTTGATTATGACAAACTTGCAGGTCATAACATTCATGTAAGAAATGCCAAAGGAGGTGAAAAATTTATTACTTTATTTGGAGATGAAGTAGCCCTTGATGAATCAATGCTTGTGATTGCTGATGATGAAAAAGCAGTAGCACTTGCTGGTGTTATGGGTGGCGATAACTCAAAAGTAACAGAAGAAACAACTACAATTTTATTTGAATGTGCAAACTTCAATGGTTACAATGTACGTCAAACATCTAAGAAATTAAATCTTAGAAGTGATTCTTCTACAAAATATACAAAAGGACTTGATCCAAACAACATTACACTTGCCTTAGAACGTGCAGCACAACTTATTAATATGACAGGTGCTGGTGAAGTTGTAAGTGGTAAAATTGATGTTTATCCAGTAAAACGTGAAAGCATTACAATTCCATATGATGTAGCATGGATTAATAACTTCTTAGGTACTGACCTTACAGAGGAAGACATGATTAACTACTTCATTTCTATCGAGTTTGTACCAGACGAGGCTGCTAAAACAGTAACAATTCCTACATTTAGAACAGATGTTACAATGATGGCTGACCTTGCAGAAGAAGTAGCAAGACTTTATGGATATGACAAAATCACACCAACACTTGAAAGAGCTGAGCCAACTCGTGGGGCTAAAACATTTGAACAAGTAGCTTGTGATAAAATTAGAGAAATTATGAGCATGCATGGTGTATGCGGTGCCTTTACTTATTCATTTGAAAGTCCAAAGGTATTTGATAAACTTTGCATTAAAGCAGATAGTCCATTAAGAAATGTAATGAAAATCACAAACCCACTTGGGGAAGATTTCAGTATCATGCGTACAACAACACTTAATGGTATCTTAAACTCTCTTGCAACTAACTTTAATAGAAGAGTTGAAGATGCAGCTTTATATGAGATTGGTAAAGTTTATATCAAACCATCAGCAGATGCTGAGCCAATTTTAGAAGGTAAACATGCATTTGAACATGAACTACCAGCAGAAATCAAGAAGCTTACAATTGGTCAATATGGCAAAAATGTAGACTTCTTCTCATTCAAAGGCATGATTGAAACACTTATGGATGGTCTTCACATTGGAAAACTTGAATTTGTAAGAAATACAAAACTTGAATTTATGCACCCAGGACGTACTGCAACACTTCTTATTAATGGCAAAGAAGCAGGCTTCTTCGGTGAAATTCATCCTCAAGTTGCTAAAAACTACAGTGTAGATACAAGAGTATATATGGCAGAGTTAGACTTAGCTACAATGATTGAAGCCATTAACAAAGACCTTAAATTCAAAGCATTACCTAAATATCCAGCAACAACAAGAGATATTGCAATGCTCGTATCTAAAGAAACACTTGTTGGAGAGCTTGAAAAAGTAATCAGCCAACGTGGTGGTAAATTACTTGAAAAAGTAGAACTTTTCGATGTATACGAAGGTGCACAAATTGAAGCAGGTTACAAATCAGTAGCCTTCAAACTCATCTTCAGAGCAGAAGACCGTACACTCACAGATGAAGAAATCCAAAAAGTAATGAAAAAAGTACTTAATGGACTTGAAATGAACTGTGGTGCTAAATTAAGAGATTAGTTATAATTTATAATAATAAAAATAAGGTGTTATTACCCTAAAGGAGTTTAGGTGTTATAACACCTTATTTTTATATAATATTATTTTAAATTTTATAAAATATATTGGAAACTATTTCGAAAGTAGTATAATAATGAGTATGGTAGGATTTGATTTTACTAGTGAGAAGAGAATAAAAAGGGATTTAAAAATAAGGAGGAAGTTTATGAGAAAACTAGGTAAGCTTATGCATTATGAAGTAGTAGGAAACGAAGTAAAACTTGAATATAGCCAGCAGGTAGCTAGTGTTATTGTAATCAGCTCAGATATTATACGATTTTTTGTACCTTGTTTTAGAATAGGAGATGTGTCTAAAGCTATAGAAACGATACCTAGCAAGTCCTGTGAATTTCAAGTAAGTGAGATAGTTGATGATGAAGAGTTAGGTATTAAAATTACAACAAGCCAGTTAGTTATAGAAGTTAAAAATGATTTTATAGTTGA
>JAZKZQ010000126.1:0-12427 GCA_045612745.1 Cellulosilyticum sp.
CACATCTGCCAAAGTATTCACATTCAGGGCTAATAAAATATTCTGGTGTTTCTAATACTTCTAGTAGTTGCGCTTCCCAGTTACCTTTTTTTCTCTTGTGCAATCTGGCACTTACTTTTTGTCCTTTGAAAGTTCCTGTTACAAAAATTGGTTCTTTATCTAAATAGAGTACTCCCTTGTTTGGAAATACTGCGTGTTCAATTACGCCTTCTACAATTTGTTTTCTCTTAGGCATTGTTATGCTCCTTTATGATAAGTTACTATCTCATTATATTTCAAGAAATATTGTTACATATTCACCAATTTTTTTCAAGTCTTTTAAGGTTATTCGCTATTGTTTCCTCACTACTTTCAATATCTTGCTTAAAAATAAACAAATACTGTATAATAACCTTTGGATATATTATATTAAACATCACAGGGAGAGATGACATTGTTAAAACGAGGCACTACAAAAAACATAGCTGTGCTAACCCATGATAGCATAATGGCTTACAGAGAAATTTTATTAAAAGATATTAATCTTAATGTTCGTATTACATTAGATGACAAGACCTATCTTACTAAAGTTTCTGAATGGGACAATGATATTATACTTATATTAGCACCGCTGGAACAATTAGACTGGGTTATTTTGCCTACTTCTAGATATTTAGAAACTAATTTTATAAGTAAGACAGCTCTTTATTCTACACAACTTCAAATACTCACATCTATAAAACAAGAAAATAATTTATATTATTCATGTAAAATTGTAAAACCACTTATTCGTAAGCAGCAACGTCAATTCTTTAGACTTGATGCAACTATAGATGCAACTTATATATTCTCGCCTACGGATATTACAATACCCCTACCAGCAAATTCACCACAGTATAAAGGGACTATTGTCAATATTAGTGTAGGCGGTGTTTGCTTAGTATGTACCCACCGTTTAGAACCAGATACACTTGTTTATTTAACCTTTACATTTCTAGAAACAACACTTTCTTTAATTGGTCAAAATCTTTTAGAAGGTGAACGTACGCGTACTGGTGCATATTCTCATCGTATTAAATTCAAACACTTATGCCCACAAGATGAGAATATACTTCATCGTCTTATTATGACGAAACAACGTCTCATGCGTAAATACATCTAAGAAAGCTAAACACATCAAATGAGGTACTAGCAAAGTTCTTTACAATTTTGCTAGTACCTCATTTTTCTATCATAAATATCTTAAAGATATTTATTCACTTTTTTCTGCTTCAGCTTGCTCTGCTGCTTTTTTTGCTTCTTCAGCTTTTGATTTTTGAATAAAACTTCCTAGTTCTAAAATCGCTTCATCCCATGTTTTTAAGTGCTTTTTTGTTTCTTCTTGAGACATTTTACTACCTCCTTTTCTCCTTAATAGGATACTATAAGCCTTTTAGAGGTGCAATATTTTTCAAAAATGCCTTATTTACTTAACATATTTTCTATCAGCTCTAATATTTCTAGCTCTAAAGCTGTATTAAAACCATCCTTTTGTAAAGCCTGTAACTTATCCTGTATCTCATATAAACTAATAAAAAGCTGCCACTGCTTTTGCCCTTCCTGATATTGTTTAACCAACTGACTTTTTTCTAATTTAGCTTGTTCTAAAGTAATAGCACCTGAATCATATTGTCTATATAGTCCCCTTGAAGCAATATAGTAGCATTGCTCATACATAGCTAAGCACTCTGGCATAGGTTTGTTTTCTTTTGCAAGTCGATCAAGTTCTTTAATGTCCACTGTACTGCCTCCTTTTTCAAATTTATTATCTTCTAGTTTCTAGTATAACACAATATAATTTCCCATTCTAACCTTTCTTTCAACAAAAGATTTCTTGTATGTTAACAATTTATTTGCTGCATGCTATACTTATATTTATATGTAACACATCTATTAAAGATACCTAACCAACTTATTGTAGTGGTTATATGTTATATTATAGATTTCATATTATAGATTTCATATTACAAATTTTAGCTATTCATCAAATTTTGTAATGCAAAATCTTAGAGAAACATTTTCATAAAGGAGAACTATTGATGCTTGAAATAAAACCTTTAACTTCTTGTACTGTTACTGAAATTTATCACACACATATGAAAAATGATTTCCCAGCTGATGAACTTAAACCTTTAGCAAATATATTGCATCTTATGTCAAAAGGTCTTTACGAAGGCTTTGGCTTATTTGAAGGTAGCCAGTTAAAAGCTTATGCTTTCCTTGCACGTAAAGAAGGGGGATATGTGCTTCTATTAGACTATTTAGCTGTATGTGAAGGCTTCAGAGGGCAAGATTATGGCAGTCAATTCCTAAAACTTCTAAAAGACCACTGTAATGAATTTAAAGGAATTATCATTGAAATTGAAAGCTTACGCACTGCAAAGGATGCACAAGATTTGCATATTCGCACTAAACGCCTTGCCTTTTATGAAAAAAATGGCCTTATTCAAACCAATATTATCACTAATTGCTTTGGCGTTGAATTCATCATTCTTTATCTTATGATTTCACCAGACTGGCACGAGCACTTTATTTGCGAAAATCTAGATGCCATCTACCATACCCTGTTCCCTGGTAAAATCTATACAGAAAATGTACGCTTCATAGCACCACACGCTTATTAAGACTTAGCATATCACCTCATAAGTAATATATTCATAATTTAAATGATACCCTAGCTTTGTTGCTAACTTCACAGAATTTAAATTAGCAGCATCCCAGCTTGGATAAAGTCCCTTTTCCAAGCTGGCTAAAATAAGCTTAGCACTACATGCTGTAGCCAATCCTCTTCTTCTAAATTCTTCCTTTGTATCAATTTCTATTTCAATACCCTTACTATATCTTGTATAAGAAGATGCCCCACACACAGGTCTACCCTCATAACAAATTACAAAACCCAATCCATTGGCTACATAGTCCTGTTCATTCTCAAACTGAACACATAAGTCTTTTGACCATTCCTCTGCCAAACACTTCCTATACATGTCCTCATCAATAGGTTTAATACTATACGCCTCTGGTAATGCACTTACAAACCCCTCAAGTTTCTGACGATCAAATATATCGCCATCCTTTTTAAAAGCATATCGTGTAAACTTATGACACTTCTCTCCATATACCGCTTCAATCAGTTCTCCCCAACCTTCTCCAAGAGGTAGCATCAATATACACCCATTAGAATAATCCGCAGGAATATGCCTAACTAACGCCTCTGCTTCTTTACTTTTCACATCTCCACTAAAAAAACAAAAATCACCAACAACCACTTGTGCTGCATCTTCCTTCTCAGTACACCAAGCCTCTCCCATAATCCCCTCAAAGCAAGACCAAAGCAAGGTCTCTTCAACCCCTGCAAATAGTCTCATAATCTTCTTCATTTCGTGCTTCATAACTTTTCTCATACCCTATCTCCTCCATTGTTTATCTTGCATCTATTTCATGATTTATTTTAAAGCTGCTTTACTCAAATCACCTCTATAGTATTCATAAAAACAGAGTCTCTTAGAAGCTTTCCACCACAAAAATTCCCATCTCATATACGATTCCTTGCTTGTTATCAAAAGGCCACACCATCTGACTAAAATCACAAAGCTTAATCTCACCTTCCGCCACACGCTGCTTAAAGTCCATAGCCCCCTGCACTGCCCCTTGTATAGCACCTGGCCTACCAATGCGTTCTATTTCATAGCCTACCACTAGTTGACTTTGTACACTTTCTAATAAAGCAGTGTTAAATCTCTGAATAATAGTTGTATTCATCCCCATGATTTGTTGACGTACATATTGTTCTTCTCTCCCTAATGTCTGAAGTATAGCTTGCCAAATCCAATCTAGCATAGCAATGAGCTGACTATGAATCCCTATCACTGCAATATTTTTATATGCATTAAATGTAAGTGTCTCCCCCATCACCTTCTGAGTAAGTTTATTAAGCTCTCTTATTGCTACGCTTGTTAATTCGTCCATAGACGTTTCTAAGCCCTTTTGACGCACTGTATAAACCAAAGTATCTGCAAAACTACGATAATCATTTGGGCTAATACCAACAAAGTTAGCAATCTCCAATATAATTCTTGGTTCATTTTCCACTTCCTGCTTTTTGAGTGCCTCCTGCATACTTTGTAAATCTAAGTCCACAAGTACCACTTTCTCAAAGTGCTTTAATAAAAGTCTCAAGTCTATATCATTACACCTTCCTGCTCCAAAAATGGCAATTTCGCTTTTGTCTCTTATATGTTCTATCAAATACATTGTAACTGCCTGACGATAAGGTTGCCACTCATCCCATGCATTTTTTAGTATTTGTAGTTTTAATAACTGATCGTATATATTCATATTTAGCTCCTCTATTTCATAAGCCTATCTTTATAAGCTGAAAAAAATATTTTGTTCGTTTGATCTTATTTATATAAAATTTTACGTATTGTATCTATGAATAAGCTAAATTGCTCTGCTAATTCTTCTAACTTTTTACCTTCATTAAATTATTGCCGAATCTTCATGTTACGTTCTTCATAAAAGTGTCTGGCACCAGAACTTTCTCCATCTGCTAAAACCTCTGTTAAAGATTCATTACATTGTGCAATCCCTGCTACCCGCTCCCAAGACATAGGAAATAAATCATATCCCATATCGTCTATAATGAAAGTCTTAGCATAGCTATATCCTCTCTCAGTAGCTGGAATAAAGAAATCAAATGCCACATCTTGTGCATCTGTTGGAATTTTACAAGCACCTTTACGTCCTACTAATACTGCAATGTCTTCTTTATATTCTTTTTCAATCCTTTCAATAGCCCAATTAATAAGTGTTGCATTGATTAAAAGTTCTCTCCCAATTCTTTTTATGTCCGCTTGTTTCAACGCATTTTTCCGCAGTATGGACAATATGCAAAGCCTTCTTTTAAAGGTTGTCCGCAGTGTGTACATACGTTTTGGTCCACTTTGTGACTAAAATACATACTACTAAGGTCTACTTGCCCCGTAACAATATGCATCGCTACTTCCTCTGTAATTTCTATTTGTGCACCACAACTATGCTTTAAATAATATTTTTTATGCCACTTAAAAAGGGGAATAAAAAACAATCTAAAGCACTGACAAATTCTAATTAGTTCAATCTCACCCATGCAATCACAAGTGTGACATTTGTTTTGGGCTTTTAAAAGTACCTTAATCATTGGTACAACATCCATTATAAATATCATCTTTTTAATTTCTCCTTATGGTATACCTCATTGTATTCATTGTTTAAATCATCCATACTCATCTTAGCATAGCGCATTGTTATAGACAAATCATTAAATTATATTACTAATGCAAACTTAAAAAGCAATGCCTCATCATTTATATGAAGTCATTGCTTTTTAATAATTATTGCTTTAGATTGCGGTAAAATATTTTGGTAATATCATTTCCTTCTCTATCATAGAGCTTAATATTTTGCACATCTGTATCAACTTCTGGTACATCAATAGGAAGGTATACAATAAAGTACTCTTCTGCCGACACCTGTACTTCATAAGATATATTTCCTATTGTAAAATGAATTGTCTTGATTTGCTGTGCTATATTATGTCCAAATACTATTACTCTTTGTGCTTTGGGGTTTTGATCTACTATGCCGCGAATAATACTTTGTCCATAGGTAAGTTCAGTAATGCAATAGCCACCATTTAATCCTTTTTTTAAACTAACACTCCCTAGGTAATCATCAACTGTAATAACAGCATATTTATTTTTACCTATATCAAGAGTTCGCTCTATTGCTACAGTTTGATAATCTACTTGTAGTTGCTCTAATACTTTTTCAACTTGTCCTAATAAATTACTTCCATCTGCCTTTACTGGATATCTCACTTGAAACATTAAAATAAGTATCCCTAAAATGATAATGGCACTTAAAATGACTATACCATATTTCTTCATAATTTCCCTCTCACTTCATGCCTACTTTTTTGCCTCTTTCTAGTCTTATTATAAGCTATTTCTTATTTTTAATAACTCATGAATATACTGTTCTACTACTTGCTTTATATTGTACTTTCACTCCCCATTATACTAAGTCCTTTTCAAGTACTGAGATTCCTACTACCACAGTAGTCCCCTCAATGTTATTCCACATAGAATGAGGTATATTCCCTTTTACTAAATAGGATTCATTTTTTTTAAGAACAATCTTTTCTTGGTCTAGCATAATTACAGCTTCTCCATCAATAACGATAAACAAATGATTATGTGGATGTGTATGTTTTTCTATAGGTCCACCACCTTGTTTTTCTAAGTAGGCAATGGCACCATCTTGGATTTCACCTTCAATATGATTAAATAGCTGTTTAGCTAAAAAATTAATATGATTAGGTATAGGTTGAAAGTCTTTCATAATAGTCTCCTTTACTTCTACTTTTATACTTATTGCCGTATATATAATAATTTGCACCATATTTAAAGAATATTATAAACTATAAGAAATTTCAATGATAGATGACTCATCTTCTGCTATCTCTTCTACATAAACGGTATCAATACGTGCTACAAAAGATTGCTCTAAATTTTTTACATCCTCATAAGCCATATCCAAAGCTTCTTTATGTGGTAATTTTCCTAATGTCATATGTGGTATATAAGGTAAGTTACTCTTAAACCCCCTTAATAATCCATCATATAATATTTCATTCAGCCTTATGATTTCTTCCTTTCCTCTTACAATATTTAAAAACAAATAGTTTTCAAAAGCATTACTTGCCATAGAAATTCCCTTTAACTCTATTTCAAAGGGTCCCATATTTTTCAAAACCTTCTTTAACCAATTTTCTAACTCTTTCGTAGTATATGTACTGAAAAACGGAAAAACTAATGTAATATGTGCATTAACTTTATGTGCCAATGGATCATATTTATCTCTAATATTTTCAACTCTCTCTATTCCTCTAAATTGTGGTATAAGCAAAATACTTCTTTGTTTCATTATGAAATCCCCCTATATCTCTCAAATATTCAGATTTATCTATTTTGTATTATCTATTTTCAAAATACCTACTATAATTATTGTACTCTTTTTTCCATTTTTTAACAACAATAAATACTCATCATTTTTTGACAAACTCTAAGATATTTCTATAGTTTTAAAACAAACAAAGAGCATGCATAGAAAAGGTGCTGCAAAATCATTTGATGATTTTACAACACCTTTTCTATTTATTAATCTACTGTGGTATAGAACCACTTATAAGCTGACCATCATAAAATACTGCAACTTTGTTTGCATCATCATATGAATAGTCATTGCTTTGATCAAAGTTTGACCAGTTGCTATTAGCTGTACGCGTTGCAATTTCCATTGTTCCTGTACTATTAAGCTGTGTAGTACCACTAAATGTTAATTCAATATAAGTATCTGCTGTAGCCGTTGCTTCTGTCATTTTGTGAGCTACACCTGTTACTTGGCTTGTAAGTGCTACATACCATGGTGCACAATTGTACTGAATACAAGCATTATCAATCCAACATGTCTGTGTTAGCGCTTTGTCTTCCGCTGTAAAATAATAACGAATAGCAAGCTTAGATAAATCAAACACACTTTCATCTGTTACTTGAAGTCTAAATGTATTACTTAATGTATTTGAATTAATTGTACTATTTGAAGTTAATGCCAGATTAATTGCCCCTTCTACAACTGGTATACATTCTGTAACTTCAAGTGCTACGGTCTGTTCTTCACCCGCACTAAATACAAAGGTTAATGTATAAGTACCATTTGCTAAATTCATAAAATAACTTGCTGGCATGATAATTGTGTGATCTACTACAGTATAATCTGTATTTTCCACTAAAACACGCTCACCTAATTTAACACTTTCGAGTGTATTGCCATTAAATATCACATTAAATAAAACATCTTCTAGTGTTTCACCATTTTCTACATCGATATATTTATCAAAGATTATTTCACTTGGTGCCACTACTGAATTTTTTTCAGCTGAATTAATTACTTTTACAGTAAAGGCTGCATTCTCCCCTTCGCTAAATACAAAGGTTAATGTGTTGTTACCTTTTACAAGATTTTGTAAATATTGAGCTGATAATGTAACTGTGTCATTTATGACAGTATAATCTTCATCTGCTACAAGTATTTCTTCACCATTTTTAATAGCTTCTAGGGTATTACCATTTAATACAACATTTACTGTTATATCTTCAGCTTCTGCTTTATCAAATGTTGCTTTAATAGGACTCACTGTACCATTTACTACAGTGCTGATTACTGTAACTGATAAAGTAAGATCCTCACTGTTTGCAAATTTTAATTGAAGTTTTGTATTACCAAGTGGCAATGTCCTTAGATATGCTTTAAAAATAGTTACAGTATTGCCACTTACACTATAATCTATGCCTTCTACTAATTTGGCATCACCATTTGAAATGCTTAGTAAAGTATCTTCACTATCACTAAAAGTAACTACTGCATCTTGACCTACTCCATTTTTCTTATTAAATTCTACTTTACTAGGTGTTAAAGCCATAATAGGTGATGTATTACCAATGGCAATATTCATTACTGGATTAACACCACTATCATAAACAAGTGTTAATTGAATTGTACCTTTTTCAAGTGTTGCAAGGTACTCTTTTGCAATGGTTAATTTATCACCTGTTACAGTGTAATCAGTACCTGCTGTTAAAACAGTATGACCGTTTTGAACGGCTTTTAATGTATTTCCTTTTGAATCTAATGTAAACACTAAATCTTGACGATTATTTACATTTTTATCAAATACAGCAGCTGTTGGTGTAACTGATGCTGATAAACAAGAATCTGGTCCATAAACACCTACTTCAAAGATAGAGTAACCCCAAGTATAACCAAATTTTTGTGTACAATAAATTCTTACATAACGTCCTGTGGTAGAAACATCAATACTTTCTGTGCCACCTTTGCCATTATATGTACGATATACCTCATCCCAAGTCTTAGCATCATCAGAAACTTGTACTTGATATTGTGTAGCATAGGCATTTTCCCATTTGATGAGTACTTCTTCAATATCTTTTTTCTCCCCTAAATCAATAACAACCCAGTCTGTTTGAGAATTAGAATCTGATGCCCAACGTGCGTTTAAATCACCATCTGTGATGTTGTCACCTTCATAACCAGTACTTTCTTTAGTTGAATAAGTTACAGATTTTCCACTAGCTAAGTTACCTGCTGGTAATGGTTCTTGTGGCAGTTGTGCTGGCATCCCTGTTAACATTGATGCAGGTCTTTGTACAAGGTTTGCAAGGGCATATTCATCTTCAAATACCATTTCTTTTGCCCAGTCTTGCATTGTATCAAAAGTGCCATCTGTGGTCATATCAAGGAATGTTTGAGGATTATTCCCTGGCCCCCATGACCAAATTAAATAACCAATTTCATATTTTGCACAGTATTCCATAATTGTTTTATAAGGTATCTGACCTTGTGTTGTCTCTTCCCATTGGTTTGCAAATTCACCAATTACAAGTGGTAATCCCATCTCTTTAGACTCTGTTAATTCATCAATAACTTCTTGTGCTGTATGACCATACATATAAGGCCACCATAAGTGCGCTGAAAACATAACATTAGCATCTGGGTCAGCAGCTAAAATATCTGGACCACATGCTTGAAGGATATTAATATCTTGTCCCCAAGTAGATGCATCAATGATTAAAGGCACATGAATACCAGCCTCTCTCATTCTTGTTACTGCTTCTATGTAACTATTTTTAAATGTTTTATTAGAAACACTGCCATCTCCAACTTCATTTCCAATGTTGATTAAAAGGTATTCTTGATGTTTTTTAATTACTTCTACTGTAGCTGGATCTACCCACCAATCAACTAAACTAGATAACTGACTAAAGTTACCTGTTGCATCATGAAGTTCTACTATAGGAATCATATGTTCAGCACGGCAATTGGCAATAGCTGTATCTAGCTCCTGGGCAGTACCATCTTTCATTGTCCACACAATTCTTACACAGTTTGCACCTGTTTTTGCAATCTCTGAAAAAGAAGGATCCCCATCTTTATCCATCCATACAATCATTTTATTAATACCATAAAGAATCGTCTTCTCACCTTGATTATCATAAAGGAATCTCCCCTCTACTCTAAATCCAGGATGTGTCTTATCCACAGCTGCAAAAATAAAATTGCTTGTAAACATGAGCGACATAACAAATACTAGAAATAAACCTACTAACTTATGCTTTCTCATTTTTTACCCCCTTAATATATTAAGCTTACAGAATAATTATAGCATTCCCTTTAAAACAGTTGTGTCAAAAATAATAACACCTTATGCATCTTAATTACTTTTTAGTCAGCATTAACTTAATTTTAGTCTTAAAAATGTTATCTTTATACTATAATTTACCTACTTAAAAAACATCTTTTTTAAATGGAATAGAAGTTACAGCTCCCTTTTTCCCTTTTCTTCACATGTAAAAATCGTTTTTGTAGGTGTTCAAAATTTAGAGAAGTTTAACTCATAATCCTTACCTTTATAATAAAAATCCATTAACTAATCTTCCTTTTAGCATGTATAAATTTCTACTTCTATCTGACTTGTTCATAACTCATTTTGTCATTTCATAAACTGAATAACGCGACTATCGCCGCGTTATCCTATCATATCATTAAAAATTAAATTCACTTTCCCAATCAAAAGCACCAGAATCCTCATTACATTTAGGCCAATGCGAACACCAATCTGGTACTATTGGATGCTCCACACGATCTAAACTTGGTGTATAAGGTTTAATATCTAACACTGGACTTCCCTCATTTGCATCTATATAAGCAAGTCCTATAATTCCATTTTGATAATCGATATAAGTAACATATGCTGTAGTAAGTGCTATAGGATTAGGTCTTTCAGGGGAACGTGTCGCAAATGTTCCTATCCTATCTGGGCCTTTTTTATAAGGTTTATTTTCTACTAGAGTTAAACGTGATTCCTCATTATCACATTCATCAAACCACCATATAACTTGAATATACCCAAATCCTCCTAAACTTGTTAAAGCAGGAATATATTTATTCTCTACTTCAATTACCATTTCTCCATTATTTGAAATCACCTTTCCTATTGGTCTTACAACTAAATTATTCATATATTTCCTCCGAATTTGATTTTTCGGTACCTATAATATTATTTTAGCAAGTATTATTTATACTTCAATCCTTTTATTCTTAATTTTTCTAATGTATAAAATGTAATATAAAAAGCCTCAAGCTTTACGCTATCGGCTTTAAAATTAATCTTATTTAAGTGCTTCTTCTGCAAAGGTAGTATTCACTAAAGTTGTATAAGTTGGGCGAGCACTTAATTCTCCTGCCATTTCCATTACGTCCATAAGATGTGTTAAACTTTCTTCTTTTAAAAGAGGATCTGTACACCATGTGTCATTATCTTTATAACGCTGAATAACAGTAGTAAGCTCACTTAAAGAGATTTCTTTAAACTGTGGTGCAATAATTGTTGCAATCTCTTCGGCAGAATGATTAGCAACATATTGTTGTCCTTTATAAATGGCATTAGTAAACTTCTGTACAATTTCAGGATTGTCTGCCATATAGCTTGATAAAGCAGAATAAGCTGTATAAGGAATCTCTCCTGATACCTGCCCTATAGAAGCTACAATATAACCTTGCCCTGACTGCTCAATCTGTGTAGCGGTAGGTTCAAATAGAGTTACGAAATCCCCTTCACCACCAGTAAAGGCACCACCCATGGCTGCAAACTGAATATCTGTTCTTACATTAGTCTCTCCATTTATCAAATCTTCGCCCAGTACAAGTCCTTTTTCCTTAAGTACAAATTCTAGGGTCATTTCTGGCATGCCACCCTTACGTCCACCTATTACAGTTTTTCCTTTAAGCTGATCAAATGTAAAATCTTCAATAGGCGTCCTACTTACTAGAAAAGTACCATCTCGCTTAGTCACTTGTGCAAAATTAATGGCATAGTCCTTACTTCCTTGATTATATACATAAATAGTGGCTTCAGGCCCCATAAAACCAATTTGTGCCTCATCAGACAAGAGAGCTGCCATAGTTTTATCTGCTCCTTGTGTTAAAAGTAAATCTACATTTAACCCTTCCTCCTCAAAAAATCCTGCTTCTAATGCGACATATTGTGGTGCATAAAAAACGGAATGTGTTACTTCTGCCACGGTTATTTGGGTTAATCCACTTTTTTGACAGCCACTTAACCACATGCACACAATTAATGGTAAAATCAATAATAAGCTTAGATGTTTCTTTTTCATCTCTTCACCCCATTTTATACTCTATATGCTATTCTACGTGCTCTTCTTCTTTAGTCTTCTTACCTAGTCCTTCTATCCTATGACCTTTTACTATTTTTCCTAATCATCCACTT
>JAZKZQ010000127.1:0-19361 GCA_045612745.1 Cellulosilyticum sp.
CAATCTAATTATTTGGATTTATAACTCCTTTATCTTAATCTCCGCTAAAATACTTTAATTTTAATATAACTTTAGCAGTCTATCTAGATTGTATTGTTTCTACAAAATTTACAGGATTAATAATCTTATAACCCTCTTTGCTCACTGTAGCTGTTTCAAATAATAGTGTCATAATTTCATCTGGCGTTAAATTAGGATTAACTTGCCAGCCTAATGCCAGTGTTCCAGCTGCATATGGAATCCCCCAACTTAATCCTCCTTCCTCCATATATTGATAAGAGTATTCTCCCTCATTATATGTTTCTGCCATTGTTCTACTACCTGTAGGCGCACATACTAATTCCCTTGAAGGTTTATAAACTTCTTCTCCAGGAAAACCTGCTTTATAATTTGATGCATCTTCTTTATTATCACCATTACAATAACAAGACCCTATTTTTCCATAAGTTTCTGTACAATCCAATACTAGTAATCCTTCCTGTTGTGCTAATAGAACAGCCTCATCCCATTGTGCGTTATTTTTGTTAAATGGACTTCCCTCACCAGATGGTGCTGCCGAAACAGATACCACTCGTATTTTCTCTTTTTCAGGCAACTGCCTATTTCGCTCTATAATCCAATTTAGTGCCTCTGCTTGAAAAGCTGCATCTCCTGTCCATGAAGGTGCTGCTACATAATAAATATGTACTCCAGGTGCAACACCCGTTGTATTTCCAGCTAATAAACTTGCTACTGATGGGCCATGCATAGAAGAAATACCACCTTCTGCATCACATAAGTTTTTATATTCTACAATTTTGCCTTTATATTCTGGATGGTTGACTTCTATAGGCTGGTCAATAATGGCTACATTTACTCCTTCTCCTGTAATTCCTTTTTCATGTAACCCCCTTACACCAAGTCCTGGATTCTTTCCTTCTTCCATAATTTCATCTGCTATACTTTCAAAGCTCTTAAAATCAGTTGATTCATTAAACCAGTAACTTGAAATAAGCTCTTTAGATAAACCTTCTTCTGATATTTCTTTAACTTTAACCCATTCTAGAACTCTTACATCTTCTCCTGCAGGATATAGGCTATTAATCTCTTGATTTTTCTCTCCTTCTTCTTCATGATCACTTGTATCATTGACTACCATTTCAGTATTACTTACATCTTTTTGAACAGCCTGTTCCTGACTTTGATTTGTACAACCTACAAATATCACTACACTTATTCCCACAACTAATAATTTTTTTAAACACATTTTTTTATCCCCTTGTCATAATATATCTTATAGAGAAACCATTTATAAACTAGATTTATTCATAAACATAAAGTGGTTTCTCCCAATGATTTCACATTACTAAAAACTATGAATAACAAAAATTTATAAATGTGAAATCTATAACATAACACATTATATAATATATTATTTATAATTTAAATATTAAAAATAATTTATCGTATACGATCTAATGATATCACCTGTTTTCTTAATATCCTCATCAGTATGTGCCATTGAAACAAATAGGGCTTCAAACTGAGCTGGCGCTATATAAATACCATTTTTTAAAAGGTAGTTAAAAAAATCTGCATATGCTTTTGTATCTGACGCTATGGCTGTTTCATAGTCTACAACAGGTTCTGTTGTAAAAAAGATACTCAATAATGAACCAATTTGATTGACTACTGCATGTCCTTTTAAATGCTCCTGAGCAATCTCTTTAAGATGTTTAGCCTTTTGTTCAAGATTCGTATAAAATGCTGGATCTTCTTTCAAAAGTTTCAAGGTTTCAATCCCTGCTGTTGTAGCAATAGGATTACCTGAAAGAGTGCCTGCTTGATAAACTGGGCCAATGGGTGAAACCATTTCCATAATCTCTCTTCTACCACCATAAGCTCCTATTGGCATGCCACCTCCTACAATTTTACCTAGTGTGGTTAAATCTGGTTCAATCCCAAAATAACCTTGAGCGCCACTGAGACCTAATCTAAAACCAGTAATGACTTCATCAAAAATCAGTAAGCTACCTTCCTTCTTAGTTATTTCTCTTAGAAATTCTAAGAATCCTTCTTTAGGTAAAACTAAACCCATATTAGCTGCTACAGGTTCCACAATAATAGCTGCTATCTTTCCTTTATAGCATTCAAAAAGCTCTTTTACAGAAGCTTCATCATTGTAATTAGCAACTAATGTATTTTGTGTAGCACCACTTGGTACGCCAGCACTATCTGGCACGGCCGTTGTAAGAGCTGCAGATCCTGCTTTAACTAATAAAGCATCTGAGTGTCCATGGTAACAACCTTTAAATTTAATAATCATATCCCTCTTAGTATAGCCTCTTGCCACTCTAATAGCACTCATAACAGCCTCTGTCCCTGAACTCACAAGACGTACCATTTCCATTGAAGGTATCATTTCTGAAATCATTTTAGCTAAAGTTACTTCATTTTCTGTAGGTGCACCATAAGTTAGTCCCTTTTCACAAGCCTTCTTTACCGCTTCTATTACCTTAGGATGACTATGCCCTAATATATTAGGTCCCCAAGAGCAGACATAGTCTATATAAGTATTCCCATCAACGTCTACTAGCTTAGAACCTTTTGCATAATCTATAAAAATAGGTTCTTTACCCACTGCTTTAAAAGCTCTTACTGGGCTATTAACACCTCCAGGCATTTTCTCTTTTGCTTCTTTATATAAATTTTCAGACTTCATATGTATCATCTTGTAATCACTCTTTTCTATTGTTCATTCCTTTTATACTTATTACTGATTTACTTTTTTAACCAACCAGCTACCTCTAAGGCATGATAGGTAATAATCATTTTAGCCCCTGCTCTTTTCATCCCAATAAGGTTTTCCATAACAATTCTTTCCTCATCAATCCAACCTTTTTCGCTTGCTGCTTTAACCATGGCATACTCACCGCTCACATTATAAGCTACAATAGGATGATTGAAACGGTCTGCTGCTACGCGAATGACATCTAAGTAAGCTAAGGCAGGCTTTACCATAATAAAATCAGCCCCTTCTTCAATATCTGCTTCTATTTCTCTAATGGCTTCTTTTACATTGGCATAATCCATTTGATAAGTCTTCCTATCTCCAAAGCAAGGTGCTGAATGAGCTGCATCTCTAAAAGGGGAATAGAAACCAGATGCATATTTAGCACTATAGGCCATAATCGGTATATCCTGATAACCTTCATAATCTAAAGCTTCTCTAATTGCCCCTATACGACCATCCATCATATCAGACGGTGCAATGATATCTGCTCCTGCTTTTACAAGACTAATAGCCATCTTAGCTAAAAGAGGAAGTGTTTCATCATTTAATATCTTCCCTTCTTGTACGAGCCCACAGTGTCCATGAGAGGTATATTCACATAAACACACATCAGCAATTATAAGTAATTCAGGATATTGCTCTTTAATCCATCTAATAGCTTTTTGTGTAATACCCTGTTCATCATAAGCACCACTACCCATGTCATCCTTATGATTAGGAATTCCAAAAATAAGTATGCTAGCTATACCACTTGCTACTACTTGATCTAATTCTTCTTTTAAACAATCTATAGAATATTGATGAATCCCAGGCATGGAGTCAATAGGATTTTTAATACCTTCACCTTCCATAACAAAGATTGGATAAATCAGTTCAGATACCTCTAAGTGAGTTTCCCTTACTAAACTACGTATCGTTTCATTTTGTCTTAGCCTTCTCATTCTATTAATCATTATCTTACTCCTTATTTGCTATTATTGTCTCTACTACACCTTCTGCTGTATAGGGATTGGCTATAAGTAACTTTGTATAGCCATATTGTCTTAAGGTATTTGCTGTAGGTTCCCCTAAGCACACAATTTTCGCTTTTTTTAATAACAGCCTTGCCTTAGTACCATGACCTTCTATAAAATGCTCTACCCCAGATGAGCTGGCAAAAACAATATAATCTAGATGCTCTATACCACTCAGTTGTTCCCTCAGCCTTTCTTTATCCATAACAATATCATATATTTTAATATCGTCAAAAGTCATATGCGCTTCTTCTAAGGATAAAATGAGTTCTTGTGAGCCCTTCTCTGCCCTAGGGATTAAAAGCTTATCTGTCCTTGACATCACTTCTGTTAAGCCTTTGCCCAAGGTCTTAGCTGTATAAGTCGTTGGCATATAGTCAGCTATAAACCCTTGCTTTCTTAAAGCTTCCTTAGTTCCTGCTCCAATAACAGCGAATTGTATATGATTTAAACTTCGATAATCTATATGATACTCTTTTACTTTATCAAAGAAAATCTCTACTGCATGTGTACTCGTAAAAGCAATCCACTTATAATCTTTAATGTTTTTAAGTGCTTCTATAAATCTGTTATTTTCATCATAAACCTTTAGCTTACTTGCACACAAATCTACTACGTGTGCGCCATACTCTTGAAGTAAACCCTTCATCTTATGAGTTAAAGCGTTCGTTGCTACAATCCCTACTTTCGTACTAACAAGCTGTTCTTTCCCTATGTATTTCAAGTCAAGTCTTGTCACTTCTCCCATAACAATAATTGCAGGCGGCTTCATCTCAGACTTATTGGCTATTTCACAAATCTCTTGTAGCGGACCCCTTATGCTCTGTTGCATTAGAGTTGTTCCATTAGAAATAATCGCTACAGGTGTCAAAGGATCTTTACCATGTTGTATTAATCCCTCTACTATTTTAGGTAAATGTGCCATTCCCATTAGGAAAACCAAGGTTCCTTCTAGTTTAGCAAATACATCAAACTGGTCTGTTATACCACTCTCAGTAGTAATGGTATATCCAGTAATAATATGTAAACTTTGACTAACACCTCTATGCGTAACAGGAATCCCTGCATAAGCAGGAACAGCGATGGAAGAGGTTACTCCTGGCACTACCTCAAAGGGAATATCATCTGTATTAAGTGCTAGAATTTCTTCTCCTCCTCTTCCAAAAACAAAAGGATCTCCGCCTTTAAGCCTTACAACCCTCTTGCCCTCTAATGCTTTTGCTACGAGAATCTGATTGATTTCCCCTTGGGTAATACTATAATCCCCCACTATTTTTCCCACATTAATGCGTTCACAAGTCTCAGGTACTTCCTCTAAAAGTCTTGGGGAGGTTAAACGATCATAAACAACAACTTCACAGGCTCTTAGTAACCTCATTCCTTTTTGAGTAATCAGTTCTGGGTCACCTGGACCTGCTCCTACTAGATAAACAATGCCCTTCCTTTTCATATAACTTTCACCTTTTTTCTATCTTGGTTTCTTTAATAAATTGACTAAGTTGGTAGCTAATGTTATACGTTCCGCTATTTTTGCTTTTCCTTCAACCCTCTGAGGTATGTCTCCTTTTCCATATAAAATAGACAGATGAATATCTTTATCTTCTATAAAACTATATACCCCAATAGGTTCATGACAACCTGCATCTAATAAATTTAATACTAAACGTTCTGTTTCTAAGCATATCTTAGCATTATTATCAGTGACTTCTTTAAAAAGCATCTGTAAATCATTGTCATCTGTTCTTCCTTCGATAGCAATAATACCTTGACCTGCAGCTGGAATCATAGTATCACAATCAAAATAATAATAATTAAATGTCTTTTCCTCTAACAATCCCAGTCTTTTTAAACCTGCTACTGCTAATACAATGCCATCATATTGACCTTCTTCTAGCTTTTTCAGCCTGGTATTGATATTACCTCTTAAGTCTTTACAGGTTACTTCTTGAAGCTCACTTATTTGTAATTGTCTTCTTAAACTACTCGTCCCGATTATCGGTCTTTTAGGAGGTTGTCTATCTTTCATTGTTATTAACACATCTCTTGGATCTTCTCGCTTTAAGACTCCTATAATAGCTAATCCCTCAGAAAGTTCCATAGGCATATCCTTTGCACTATGTACAGCTAAGTCAATAGTACCTTCTAAAAGTGCTGATTCAAATTCAGATACGAAAGCCCCTTTCCCTCCAAAGCTTAAAAGTGGTTTATCTAATATACGATCTCCTAATGTTTTAATAGAAATAATCTCTATATCTACTTCTTTATTAATCCTTTTGATTTGATCTACTACTAATTGGGTTTGTGCCATAGCTAACTGACTTGTTCTTGTTCCAATTTTAATAGTCTTCCTCATTTTGATTCATCACCCTATCTATCATTTCATCTGTTAGCTTTCCTTTAGTTTCTAAACCTAAATCTACTAACCGCTTAAAATATGCTTTTCTTTTAGTGATTCCCTCTACTTTACTTAAAATGATTCCTCTAGCTTTTCCAAGTTGTTTAAGTAGCGTTTCATAATCTATACTTAACTGACTTTCTATATCTCTTTTTACCTTCTGAGCTATAATAGGGCTGTTTCCTGAAGTGGTTATCCCAATACATAGCTCTCCTTTCTGAATAGTAGATGGAAAAATAAAACTGCTTTCTTCCTTAGAATCAACAACATTAACTAGAACTCGTGCCTTATGGCAGCTTTGGGCAATCCTATGATTTACTTCTCTATTATCAGTAGCTGCAACTACAAAGAGATAAGATGTTACATCTTTATTCACAAAAGGTTCTTTTTGTAAAGTAATCTTATCAACATATGGTGCCATTTGTTCACAAATATATGGTGCATTTACTACTAATTCTACCCCATAGTTTAAAAGCGTCTCTACTTTTCTAGCTGCTACTAGGCCCCCACCTACTATCAAGCCTCGTTTATTTTTTAATTCTATAAAAAAAGGGAAATAACTCATCTGGCCTCAACCTCTTTCTATTTTGCCACCCGCTTAATAACCTCTAATATAATCTTTAATTCCTCACTACTTGCTTCATCTCTTAACTTGTATAGTATCTGCTCTATACTCTTATCTTGAAAATAATTTTTATAATGGCCTAAGTTCTCTATCCACTCATGAAAATAAATCTTTTTAAATACACTTTCTACCTCTTCTTCTATAATGAGCTGTCCTTTTTCTACTTCTTTTAACTTAGTTTCATTATTTTGCTTAGAAAGCATCTTAAAATAATCGATATCATAAAGCTTGCTACCTTCTATTAACCTCATTTGTCCATCTATATCACTAGGTACTGCTAAATCAATAAATAGTCTTTCCTTTTTTATTGTAATTGCTTTTATTACTTCATCAAAAGTCAACGTATAATGAGGGCTTGTAGTTGCACTAATAATAATATCTGCTTCATTGATATAGGCATATCGTTGGGAGTACTGGATTACCTTGACCTCCTTAGATACAATACTAATAGGATAACCATGTTGTCTTGTTGTACCAATAAGTTCTACATCATCTCGATGTGCCACATTCTTCACAATAATCGTCCCCATCTTACCAGTAAGCCCAATAATAAGTACTTTCTTATCCTTTTTAGGAAAGTTAAAAATTTTATGTGCTACTAAAGTACCTATAGATATAGGTGTCTTTGATAAAGAGGTCAAGCTTTTAACTTTCTTAGCACTAGTTATGGCATTTTGAAACAAGATATTAAGCTCATAATCAGTGGCTTTTATCTCTAATGCGACTTGATATGCTTTTTTTACTTGTCCTAAAATCTCATCTTCACCTATTACCATAGAATCTAGACCACTTGCCACTTGAAATAAGTGATAGGCAGCCTGCTTTATGTCATAAACTCTATAATACTTTAATACTTCACTCTTTTGTAATCCCTTAAAACTTGCTATTTTCTCTTCCATCACTGCTATCGCTCTTTTATCCCCTGTAAAATAAACTTCACTTCGATTGCAGGTGGATAAAACGATGCATCCACTTACATATTTATTTGCTACTGCCTTCTTAATAAATTCCTTTTGCTGTTCTAGAGAAAAAGCAAACTTTTCTCTAATGAGTAAAGGTGCAACCTTATGACTTATACTAATACAATACATAACTCTTTACCCCATCTATATTTGAATTAGGCTTTAAGCCTTTAATAAGTCTTTTATATGGTCTATGTAGATTTCTCTAATTCCTTTATACTCTCCTAGTCCTTTTAGTATACTCCTTACTTCATAGCCTTCTTTTTCTAATACACATCTCCAGGCTTCTTCTGCTTCACCTGATAAATCTTGCTTGGCATGATAACCCGCTACTACCATAAAAGGAATAAGTGTTACTTTCTTATAATTGTTTTTCTTTAAAGCTTTTATTACATAATCTAATCTAGGACAAGAACGAATGGTAGCTACATAATAATTTTCATATCCTTCCTCCTTAAACATATAGTCTAATGCTATAAAGCTAGCACTTAAATGATGAATAGTGCCATGTCCCATACAGATTACTGCTTCTTCCCTTGATATATTTGCAATCTCTTTTACAAATACTTCTATTACTCTTTTATAATCCTTTATAGATGTTAGAAGAGGCCTACCAACTCGTAAGACTTGGAAGGAGGCTTCATATTTTTCCACCTTTTTTATAAGCTCTTTATTCTGAATCCCATGTACAATAAATGTAGGTTGCACAAAAACTTCTTTAATACCATCCTCTAACATTTGTTCCATAACATCTTCTATCTTAAAGACTTGCTGTCCTTCCTGTCTTACAATCTTATTTACAATCTGTCCACTAGTAAAAGCTGAGTAAATCCTGTAGCTTGGATAAGCATTTTTTATATCCACTTCAATTTGAGTAATGGTCTTCTTTCTTGCTTCTTCACAACTTGATCCAAAACTTACAACTAAAATCGCTTTTTCTTTCATCTATATGCTACCTTCTTCATCTATTTATTCAAAAACCACTATAACTATATTTAAAATAGTTACTATTTCGGTACACATCAATGATTGTATATATTATTCTTATAATTCTATTTTTATTATATAACATAAATGAAATAAAACCTATTACTATAGCTGATAATACTAAAGTTTGCAAAAACTAAATGTATAGCATATGGTTATTTTAATTTCCAACGATTCAGAAGTAAGATATTATATATGTGCAAAAATAAAGTGGCTAGCGCCACATTATTTTTGTTTCATATAGTTTCTTCAACACTTCTTTATCTAATTTTACCTCTCCTGACTTTAACCCTATAGCTAACTCCTCAAGAAATTCTGGTATATTTTCTATTAATAACTCTCCTACTGCTTCACCTAGTTCTGCTCCTGCTTGACCCTTTCTACCGTTAATGAAAAGTGTGAATACTGTTTTTATCTCATCATTAATACGTTTTTTACCACCACAAAAACCTAATGTTGCAATTTGATGTGCACTACAAGAGCTTTGACAACCTGAAATGTGTATAGCTGGTAACCAATCTTGTACCTCACGAGGTACCTTATCAAACCACTTCTTAATAGATTCTGCAAGTTTCTCTGACTCACCTAATCCAATCTGACAAGTATTGGCCCCTGTACAGGCTACTAACTTACTCATAATACCTGTTAAGCCTAACATTTCAGTTTGAGTTAACACCTTTTCTGCTTCTTCGCCATTTAAGTTGAGCATATAAAACCCTTGGTTCATAGTTAAACGTATTTTTATATCTCCTATACCTTCTGCTATCTCCACTACTTGACCTAACTCCTCTAAACTTAAATAGCCACCAAAAGGATGTACATAGACACCATAAAGCCCTTCTTGCTTTTGGTTTATAAGCCTTTCATTTCTAATGTTTCGTTTTACTCCTTTTTTGTTATAAACTATTTCATTAATAATTGGCTCATTTATTCCTCTAGCTTTTACTTTATCAATATACTCATGTAATTTAACTTTAAATATTTCCTCACCCAAACGTTCTACAATATATCTTATTCTTGCTTTATTACGATTCTCATAATCCCCATAATCTTCAAAAAGTTCCTTAAGACCTTGTATAACGTAAAGTATTTCCTGTACTTCTAGCTGCTCTTCAAATACAATGCCAGGTTTAGGATTTCTACCAAGTCCTCCACCTACAAAGACCTTAAAATACTTGCGCCCCTCTTTCTCTATTGCCATAAATCCAAGATCAGTCACAGTAACATTAGCGGTATCTTCCTCACTACTTGCAAATGCAATCTTATATTTACGAGGTAAATGAAAAGAATCTATAATGTCCATAATAAAGTCACAACTAGCTAGTGCATAAGGCGTAACATCAAATATATCTTTAGAGTCTACTCCTGAAAGTGGTGAGCAAGCAATATTTCTAGGGCTATTGCCCCCTCCTCCTTTAGTTACTAATCCTTCTTTCAGCAATGCTTCCTTTACTTTAATAGTTTGTGCAAGGGTAAGCCCATGATACTGAATATCTTGTCTAGAGGTAAGGTGAAAGCGTTCTACGCCTACTTCCTTACCTATTTCATATATACTTCTTAGCCATTTTACTTCACAAACTCCTGCTGGAATACGTACTCTTAACATAAAGGTACCTTTTTCACGTTGTTCATAAACACCCATGCCACCTAGGAGAGGTTTGATATTTTTCAGCTCCTCCTTCCCATTTAATACCTCATTCACCTTTTCTTTATAGTTCTGTACACTTTGGATAACTGCTTCTATTTCTGAATGTTTCACTCTTTTTGCCCCCATTTTGTCATCATTTCTACCACCTATCTTCCCCACGCTAATCTTCTGTAGGTTTCTATAGTCAGCCACTGCTCTGAAAGCTTTTCTTCTTCATCAGCTTCTTTATTTTTTACCTTATTATAAGCTCCTATAAAGTTGATTACTTCTTCATTTGAATGTACATTCACTTCAAAGCCTCTGCCATTTACTACAGGATAGCCGCCATAAGTATAATTTTCAAGAGATACTATGTCCACCACCTTTCCCTCTCTAATACTTATAGCTACGTCATCTCTTAGCACCAATATATCAAAATAAGATGGATACTTAAAGCTTTTACTTTCCAAAGGAACACTATCCCCTATCTCATAAACCTGCCCATAACTTGTAACCTTTTTTATCTCATAGTCTTCTATGCTATAGTAGAATTCATCAAATATGTCAGTTCTAGCCTCTAAGCCATTCCCCTTAAAAGCACTAAGCAAAACTGCTTCATCCTCTTTTTGGGTAATAATACCACCTCCGACTGCATCATAGCCATCCACTATAACAAAACGCCCCGTTACAGGACTTTCACTAAAAGCATCAAATACGACAGGTTCTTTAGTCTTTATAATCACTTCTCCTACACCATTTAACTCTATTTGTTGATGCGTTTCATTATTATTTAAGCTAGTGGCATCGATTACTTTAATAATACTACTTACTTCTCCTTCCACTTCTTCTGTAGCTACTTTAATCTTATATTTTTTGCCTATAGTAAGTGGTTCCTTCCCCATCCAAAAAACGCTTGCACGGAAATTTTTTGCTACAAAAGGCGGATTTGTTTCATGTGTGATAACTTCTCCTCTTTTATTAAAAAACTCATCTTCAACTATAATACCAATAGATTCGCCTGCCAAAGCTTGCTCTTTTTGATCTCTTTCTGCCCAATAAGCAATACTTTTTATATGTGTTGTTTTACCCTCTGGATAAATGGTAATTTTGTCTCCTACTTTTAACTGACCACTTTCAATACGTCCTGCAATGATTCGTCTATCGTCAAATTTATATACATCTTGAATAGGCAACCTAAGGGGCCTATCTTCTATCCCCTTCTCTCTCTCTATTGCATCAATACTTTCTATAATAGGCGTACTTTTATACCAAGGCATTTTTTCTGATTGACTAATGATATTTTCCCCATAAAAAGCTGAAATTGGAATATATTTCAATGGATATACGCCTAAAGCCCCTAAGAATGTACTCATTTCCTGACAGATTGTATTAAAGACTTCTTCTTTATAATCTACTAAATCCATTTTGTTAACAATAACATAAACCTTCTTTATACCTAATAAAGATAACATATAGGCATGCCTTCTTGACTGCTCTTGTACACCTTCTTTAGCATCTATTACTAAAAGTGCTGCTTCTGCACTAGCCGCTCCTGAAATCATATTTTTTAAAAATTCCTTATGTCCCGGTGCATCAATAATGACATAATCTCTCTTAGCTGTTTGAAACTGAATTTGTGTGATGTCAATAGTTATACCTTGCTTTTGTTCCTCTTCAAAGGCATCTAATAAATAGGCATATTCAAAAGGTTTTCCAGTTTCTTTAGCTATCCTTCTGACTTTCTCAATTGCTCCTTCAGGAAGTGATTTTGTATCATATAATAGCTTTCCAATTACTGTAGACTTACCATGATCTACATGTCCTACTACGACTATTTTAAGTACTTCTTTATTTGCTATCTGGCTCATATATTCCCCTCCATCATTTTACTTTTTTATATATCTTAGGAACGTTTATCTACATATAACCATCTTTACGAAGTTTTTGCATTGCATAAGAATCTTCTTGATCCTGAGCTCTTCCTGCTCTCTCACTAATGGTAGTATTCTTTAATTCCTCTATGATTTCATCTAAATTTGTAGCATTGGATTCAACCTGTCCTGTACAAGGCGCACATCCTAAACTACGATAACGTTTACCATTCTTAGAAAAATATAAATCTATAATAGGTATATTTTCTCTTTTGATATATTCCCATATATCAATCTCATTCCAATGTAGAAGAGGATGGACACGAATATGATTACCTTTTGGAAAATCTGTTTTAAATTGATCCCATAATTCTGGAGGTTGATTGGTATAATCCCACTCATCATTTTTATTTCTTTCACTAAAAACACGTTCCTTAGATCTTGAACCTTCTTCATCACGTCTTACCCCTACTATTAGACCTTCGAAGCCATATTCATGAACCACCTGCTGTAGCCCTTCTGTCTTAAGTGCCTTGCAACATACTAATCTTCCCTTATCTGGTCCCATGCCCGCTTCAATAGCTGCTTTATTAGTATGGACAATTAAATCTAAATTCATCTCCTTTGCCACACGATCACGATAGGCTATCATCTCTGGAATCTTATAAGTCGTATCTACATGAATAAAAGGAAATGGGCAGTGTCCATAAAAAGCTTTTTTTGCTAACCAAAGTAATACTGTTGAATCTTTTCCTATTGACCAAAGCATACCTAACTTACCTAGTTTTTTATATGCTTCTCTTAAAATAAAAATACTCTGTGCCTCTAATCTATCTAAATGATCCATTCTTTAACCCCCTCTTAATAGGCATTTGCCTGTTTTTTGTTTATAGTAATAATTTTCTCCGTTTCATCTGTATCCCTTATAATCCAATGTAGTAAATCATTTTCTTCTTTTGTTTGTAAAGTGCTTCCTAAACCCCCTATATCTGCTCCTAAAAAATAAGAAATAGCCTCAAAACGGCATGCCTTCACACAAGAAGTACATCCCCAACAGTCTTCTAGGCATCTTATAACTGTCTTATGCATATCATTTTCTTTTAACAAATTGCCAGGACAAACCTTTCTGCACATACCACAATTAGTACACTTATCAGCATTAATTTGTATGCTCATAATGTTCACCCCCCTGTACTAAATCCCTTAATATAATTTTTATTTCACCATTTTCCTTTTTGGAATTTACATATTTTAGCCATTCATCATTTTTCTCTGGATAATCTGTATGCTCAGCAACACTATGCCATCTTGTTTCCTTTCTTGCTCTTAAATGTTCAATAAGCACTTGGGCTATCTGAAGCCTATCTTTGAGTTCATAGAGCTTCATGAGTTCATACATATCCTTTGCCTTTAATCTAAGACTTAATTCAACTAAATCATTTATTTTGTCTCTAGCTTTAAGTAACTGGTTTTCATTGTAGCGGTAACCTACTGAAATGCCTCCTGCATAGGTATCCATTACCTTTTGCATGGCTTCTTCCACCTGTTCTACTGTATATAAATTAGATTTTTCACTTATGTAACTTTTTACCTCTTCATATTTTAGAAGTGCTTCATCTTGATATTCTTTTTTGCTGCTTATTTGTTCTTTATGTTCTTTTTCAATATATTTTTGCTCAATATACGTTATGGCAGCCTCTGCTGCTATTTCTCCTTCCACAAGTGCTCCTGTCACATATTTTTGAGGACAACCACCTGCTACATCTCCAGCAGCAAAAAGTCCTGGTAAAGTTGTACTCCTATCTTCTGCTACCCAATAACCACTAGCTGTATGACCACCTACAATATAAGGTTCTGTCCCTTCAATCTCTACATTCTCGCTGCTAGGTCCCTTTCTGCTCTCTATCCATTTTAAAGTTTGTGCTGGTGACATATTAAGATATGCCTTGAGTAGTTCTTGCTCTTCTTTTTCACTAATACCTTCTGTTTTTAAATAGCAAGGTCCTCTTCCCTCCTCATTTTCTTTAATCGTCCCATATACCCTTTCTGAAGTAGTATTACCATAACGCTTTTCATAAACTTCTCCTAAACTATTAACCTGTTTTGCACCAAGTCCTTGTGCAATGGTTCCTGTGGGTGAGATTGTATCCTTACAACGTAGTGCAATAAAGCGCATCTCAAAAGTAGTCATCTCTGCCCCGGCACGAATGCCCATAGCATAACCAGCTCCTGTATTAAATGGACTGTACCACATCTTATGTCTTGAAAATCCTGGATTATTAGGCCTGTAAATACCTGAGGCACCTCCTGTTGCACAGATTACTGCTTTCGCTTTAATTTCGTAAAAAATCTCTTCTTCTATCCCTACAGCATAAACACCTGTGACTCGTTCCCCTACCATCTTATAATCAATAGCATTCACTTGATTTAAGACTTGCACATTCTTTAAAGCATAAGTGGCATCTGCCAATACAGTTTTTATGTTCTCACCATTTATCTTTATATTTCTATTTCCCCTTGTTACATATTCACCCTGTTCATCCTTTAAAATAACCAAACCTAGTGTTTCTAGTTTATGAGTTACTTTATTTAGCCTTTCAGACATGGATAGCAGTAAATCTTCTCTTACAATGTCTGCTGCATCTTTTTTTACGTAGTTTACGTAGTCTTGTGGCGTTTGCCCTTTTACTATATAAGCATTTAATGCATTAACTCCCGCTGCTAGGCAGCCACTTCTTTCAATATTAGCCTTTTCAATTATAAGTGTCTGATAATGACCTTGCTCCCCAAGTGTAAGTGCCGCATAACATCCTGCAGTACCACCCCCTATAATGACTACATCTGTTTCTAACCTCTTAAACTCCATTCTCTATCACCCCACTTCTCCATGCTTCTAAATAAATACTGGCATTTCATCATATTTTAATCTGTTTTCTACAATCTTTGTATCCACTTCATCAAATAAATAGAGTTTATGCACAAGCAGATGTACTTTTTCACCAACTTGTACGGGCTCATCCTCAAAAGTACGATAGCCAGGGATTTCTATGTCGCCAACAGCAACCGTTATTTCTAAATTATTTCCTCTAAAAGCAATCTCCTTAACATATCCATCTTCTGCTGCTGATTCTAATACGATTTGTTTGTTATACTTAAATATTTCTACAAACTCAGGTCTTACTACAGCTTTAGTCCCATGTACTACTTCACTAAAGCCTTTTAAATTCCTATAATTTTCTATTACAGTAGATTCTCCAATAAACTGTGCCACAAACGGTGTTCTTGGGTTCTTATAAATTTCCGTAGGACTTCCCTTCTGTTCTACTTGCCCTTTGTTCATTACAATGATTTCATCTACAATCTCTACAGCTTCCTCCTGATCATGCGTCACAAAAATACTAGTAATATTTAATTTCCTGACCATTTCTTTTAACCAACTTCTCAGTTCTTTTCTTACCTTAGCATCAATAGCTGCAAAAGGCTCATCCAAAAGAAGTAATTCTGGTCTTGGTGCAATCGCTCTTGCAAAGGCAACTCTTTGCCTTTGGCCACCAGAGAGTTGATGTGGGTACCTTTTTTCTAGCCCCTTAAGTCCTATTAACTCTATCAGCTCTGCTACACGCTCTTTAATTTCTTCTGAAGAAAGCTTTTGTAATTTTAGACCAAAAGCAATATTTTCATAAACACTCATATATCTAAACAAGGCATAGTTTTGAAAAACAAAACCAATTCCCCTTTTACCAGCATGAATATCATTGACTCTTATACCATTAATTATAATATCCCCTGTATCAGGCGACTCCAGTCCCGCAATCATTCTAAGAACTGTCGTCTTCCCACTTCCACTTGGACCTAAAAGCCCTATGAGCTTTCCTTTTTCAATAGTAAAACTTACATCCTTGGAGGCATTAAATTTTCCAAAAGACTTACTAAGCCCCTTTACTTCTATGTGCATTTTCTACCCCTCCCTTTTATTTCTTTTTTCAATTTGTTTTCGTAATATGAGTATAATAATTGCAAAAATCACTAATATAGAGGCCACTGCAAAGGCAGCTGTAAATTGATACTCGTTGTATAGAATCTCAATGTGTAGTGGTAAAGTGTTGGTCTTTCCTCTAATATGCCCAGACACAACGGATACCGCTCCAAATTCCCCCATAGCTCTTGCTGCACAAAGAACTACCCCATATAAAAGTCCCCATTTAATATTAGGTAATGTGACTTTCATAAAAATAGTTAATCCACCTGCCCCCATCATGGCAGCTGCCTCTTCTTCATCTTTTCCTTGAGACTCCATAAGAGGAATGATTTCTCTAGCTACAAATGGAAAGGTGACAAATACAGTGGCTAATACGATTCCCGGCATAGCAAAAATAATTTTTAAGTTGTAGGCATCTAAGAAAGAATAAAATGAACCTCCTCGGCCAAAGGATAGTACGAATACTAAACCTGCAATAACTGGAGAAATAGCAAATGGTAAATCAATAAGACTTACTAACAGATTCTTACCTCTAAACTTAAACTTAGTAATAGCCCATGCAGCAATAATTCCAAATAGAGTATTTAATCCAACGGCTATCAAAGTCGCTAACAAGGTAAGCTTCATAGCCGCTACTGTACTAGGCTCTGTAACTGCTTGTGCATACGCCCCTACCCCTTTACTTAATGCTTCAACTATAATAAGTAGAAGGGGAAATCCTAGCATAAGTACTAAAAAAATTATACTTACACCAATTAAAATGCTTTTACTCCTTTTCATGTCACTACCCCCTCATGATCTTATTGTTGTAATGCTGTATTATATTAATAATTAACAACATGATGAAAGATAATCCTAACATCACAACCGCAATAGCTGTGGCCCCTTCATAATCATACTGTTCTAACTTAGCCATAATCAGTAAAGGTGCAATTTCTGTTTTCATAGGCATATTGCCTGCAATAAATACGACGCTGCCATACTCTCCAACCCCTCTTGCAAAAGCAAGTGAAACTCCTGTTAAAAGTGGTGCCATAAGTTCAGGTAAAATAACCTTCCTAAAGGTAGTAAAACTTCCAGCTCCTAACATAGCCGCAGCCTCCTCATACTGAGGGTCTAAGTTTTCTAAAATAGGTTGCACTGTTCTTATAACAAAAGGCATTCCTGTAAATATAAGTGCTACAGTAATACCAAATGTTGAAAAGGAGCTTTTTAGTCCTAAGGCATACAAGACTTTACCTATCCAGCCATTTTCTGAGTAAAGAGTGGTCAGTGCAATTCCAGCAACAGCTGTAGGTAGGGCAAAGGGTAAATCTATACAACCATCTAAAAAAGCTTTAAAAGGAAAATCATATCTCACCAATGTCCACGCCAATATGATTCCAAATATACTGTTTACTAGGGCAGCTATTAAGCTGCAACCAAAGCTCACTTTATAACTTGCTACGGCTCTCGGATTAAGTACTGTATCTAAAAAACCGTTTACGCCTATCCCCATGCTCTTTAACACCACACTTGCTAAAGGAATAAGTACAATCAAGCTTAAATAAACTAAAGTAAATCCTATAGTTAACTTAAATCCTGGTATGACTCTTCTTGTTTTTTTCATTTAATTTTCTCCCCTCCATGATTTTCTGCTAACTTAGTGTCTTGTTAATTACTATTCCAGTGCTCATTACTTTAAGGCTGTACCTCATAAATTTCATCAAATATACCGCCATCTTTAAAATGCTTTTCTTGGGCTACTCTCCAACCGCCAAACACCTCATCGATTGTAACCATTTTTACCTTTGGAAAACGGTCTTTATACTTCTCCTGTATCTGCTTATTTGTAGGTCTATAATAATTTTGAGCTACAATCTCCTGAGCTTCTTCCGTATAAAGATAGTCTAAATAAGCCTTAGCAACTTCTTGCGTACCTTTTTTTTCGACTACCTCATCTACAATAGCTACTGGCGGTTCAGCCAAAATACTTATTGAAGGTACAATTATTTCAAATTCATCTTCACCCAACTCATTTATAGATAAAAAGGCCTCATTTTCCCATGTAAGAAGTACATCACCTATACCTCTCTCTACAAAAGTAGTAGTAGCTCCCCTAGCACCAGAGTCTAACACTTCAACATGTGAAAAAAGATCTTTAACAAAAGACTTAGCTGCTTCTTCATCTCCCCCTGAGCACTCTAATTTATATGCCCAAGCTGCCAAATAGTTCCATCTTGCGCCACCAGAAGTCTTAGGGTTTGGTGTAATGACTGATATGTCCTCCTTAATTAGATCATCCCAATCCTGAATATTTTTTGGATTACCCTTCCTTACAAGAAATACAATTGTTGACGTGTATGGTGAACTATTATCTACAAACTCCTTCTGCCATTCACTATCTATAAGACCTGCATCACTAATGGTATCTATATCATAAGCTAGCGCTAAGGTGACTACATCTGCTTCTAAGCCTTCAATAACTGAACGACCTTGCTTACCCGAACCCCCATGGGATTGATTAATGATAACGTTTTGACCTGTTTTGTCCTTCCAATACTTCTTAAATCCCTCATTCACTTGTACATATAGCTCTCTAGTTGGGTCATACGAAACATTCAAAAGTTCTATTTCATGAGCACTCTCACCATTTTCTTTTACTACTTCACTTCCACAACCAGACATGAGTAACCCCCCGCCTAAAGTTAAAGATAAACCTAATAATATACTTACCTTTTTCCATACTACTCTATATCTACTTAATATGTTGTACATTTTCTATCCCCCTTTTTATAATGATTAATTCTGTAACTCAATTGTCGCCGTCTTAATTCCAAGTAAACATATAGGTTTAATGTGTATAATATATTACTAATTTTCTTTTTTGTCAATAATTTTCTTTATATTTATTAATATATTTAGAAAATAAAAAAGCCTTTGAAAATACCAGCTTAATTATAAGCTAATTATTTTCAAAGGCTTTTTTACAAAATAGTAATCTCTAAACCATCTCGATTTTATTCCTTAGAAAGGAGGTGATCCAGCCGCACCTTCCGATACGGCTACCTTGTTACGACTTCACCCCAGTTATTGATTTTGCCTTAGGCGGCTCCCTCCCTTGCGGGTTGGGTCACCGACGTTGGGCCC
>JAZKZQ010000128.1:0-1796 GCA_045612745.1 Cellulosilyticum sp.
ATAAATAAATTAATAAATAAAAGTTATAGCACAAGGTCTTTTAATAGGAGATCTTGTGCTATAATTATATAAATATATTTAAGAAAATAATTACTTAGGAGGAGGAGCAATGTATCAATTAGCTATATTTGATTTAGATGGTACGTTATTAAATACAATAGAGGATTTAAAAAATGCTTGTAATTATGCATTAGAAAGCTTTGGCTATAGAACACATGATATAGCAGCATATAAATATTTTGTGGGGAGTGGTATTTATAAGTTAGTAGAACGTGCCCTTCCGGAAGAGGGAAAAAATGAGGCAAATGTTTTAAGAGTAAAGGCAGTATTTGATAAATATTATGCAGTACATAGTGAAGATTATACTAAGCCTTATGAAGGTATTAAAGAGGTACTTATACGACTAAAGGAAAGAAATATAAAAGTAGTAGTATTAACGAATAAAGCACAAGCATATGCCACAGAATTAGTGAAACGCCAATTTGGTGAGTTAATTGAATATGTTATAGGACAAAGGGAAGGTGTGCCTACTAAACCTAATCCAATAGGTATTTATGAGCTACTTCATAAATTTAATATAGCAAAGGAAAATTGTATTTATATTGGTGACTCGGATATCGATATGTTTACAGCCAAAAATGCAGGGGTGGATGCAATAGGTGTGCTATGGGGCTTTAGAACAAAAGAAGAACTTTCAAATGCAGGTGCCAAGTACCTAGCTCAGAATGTAGATGAGATGGGAGAAATAATTATAAATAAAGGTGACACTTTTGTGCCACCTATCTCGATTAATATTATTTAAGTTCAATTGTATATTTTTTAGAAAGTTCTTCTCTTTTAGCAAGATAAACTTCTTGACGTTTTGCATTAAGGCATTGGTCTGTTACTTGGTTTTCGATATCTTCAAGTTTAGCTGGTTGTTCTGGTAAAAGCTCATCTAATTTGATGATGTGGTAACCAAATTGTGTTTTAACTGGTTCAGAGATTTCTCCAACTTGCATTGCAAATGTAGCAGCTTCAAATTCTGGTACCATACGACCTCTTGTGAATTCACCAAGATCTCCACCTTGTGAAGCAGATGGACAGCTAGAATATTTTTTTGCTGCTTCTGTAAAATCAAGACCATCTTTGATTTCAGCAAGAATTTCTTTAGCTTTTTCTTCTGAATCTACTAAAATATGACTAGCCTTAGCTGACTCAGGTTTGATGAAAGCATCTCTATGTGCCATGAAGTAAGTTTTAACTTCTTCTGGTGTTACAGTTATTTTACTTAAAAGATTACGCATAGCATATTGTTTAAGTAATGTTGCTTGCATATGTTCTAAAGCTTGTACATATTCTTCTTCTTCATCGAGTTTAAGTTCTTTTGCTTCAGAGTAAAGTAACTCCTGTGTTACTAATTCATCAATAAGTTGTTTTTGTCCTTGTGGAGATTGGAATTGCATAGCATTTTGACCAATGCTTTGTACAAGTTCCATAAAATCTGCTTCTCTAATTTCTCTACCATCTACGATGGCTAATACTTTACCTTTATCCATTTGAATAAGCTCCTTTAAATAAAAATTGTTATGACTATGATATTATCATGATTTGTAAAAAATGTAAAATAACTAAAACCTATAGATGTGAAACCTATAGTATTATAATAACATAAAAAATGTAAAAAATATATAATTTTTTGACTAATATTATTGAGTAATTAAGCTAATTGATAGATAAGTTAGCTAACTTATTACCATCTATGGTGAAAATCGTCATTATGCCATTTTCATAAGTTGCATAAGTATGTGGGCGAT
>JAZKZQ010000129.1:0-11888 GCA_045612745.1 Cellulosilyticum sp.
CGGCGAAAAACTTGCTTCACTTCGTTACGCTTCGAACACTTCGCCTAAAACCTCTCTAAGTATCTTCACTAAGCACCTCAGCAGATTACTTCAAATGTAGCTTAGTAGTAGCACTTGACCCAGCTTTCTTTTGTGACCTGAAAGGTGAGGAGAGAAAGAAGTTAACTTAACTACTTTGAAAAAGCAAGGGGATTATCTCCTACTTTAAATTTTTACATAAAAACAGGGCTGTCGAAAACTAATCTAATTGATTGTGCGACAGCCCCTTTCAGTTACTATATATTATTTTTTAATTTAGGAAATCCGAATGCGATTGCCATAAGGCCACACACGCCCATAAGTATTGGGTAATGCAAGTAACCTAAAATTTCCATCGGTGATACACCTACAATCCCTGCCGCTATAAGAAGTTGAGCACCATAAGGGATAATTCCTTGGATACAAGCCGCAAAAATGTCTAGAATACTTGCTGTTCTTCTTGGATCAATATTGTATTCTTCTGCAATATCCTTTGCAAGTGGGCCTGCCATAACGATGGCGATTGTATTATTTGCTGTACACATATCTACAAGGCTTACAAGAGCTGCTATGCCAAATTCTGCACCTTTTTGTGTATGAATACGACGTTTGATGAAACCAAGTAAGTAGTCAATGCCCCCATTACGTTTAATAAGTTCTAATGTTCCACCTATAATGATTGATAAAATCACAATCTCTGCCATACCAATCATACCATTAGATGCTGCATCTACTGCACCAAATATATCAAATGTCCCTGTTACGACACCTACAAGTCCTGCAAAAACTGTTCCGCCTGCAAGCAGTACAAATACATTAATTCCAATAAGTGCCCCAATAAGCACTGCCACATATGGTACTACTTTAATCCATTCATATGGATATTCACCTGTGAGTGCTTGCTGATATTGTCCTGCCATAACTGTTAAGATCACAATAGTAATAAGTGCTGCTGGTAATACAATTAAAAAGTTTACTTTAAATTTATCTCTTAACTCACACCCTTGTGTACGTGCTGCTGTAATCGTTGTATCCGAAATCATTGAAAGATTATCACCAAACATTCCCCCACCAATGATTGCCCCTATAACAAGTGGAATTGGCATACCTGTTGTTTCTGCAATTCCAAGACCAATAGGTGCAAGGGCTGTAATGGTTCCTACGGATGTTCCCATTGAAAGAGAAATAAAACATGCGATTAAAAATACTCCACCTACTAAAAATTTGGGTGGAACAAATTGTAAACTTAAATTAACAGTAGACTCTACACCACCCATAGCTTTTGCCACATTAGCAAAGGCACCTGCTAAAATAAAAATGATACACATCATCATGATGTCTGCATGTCCTGCACCTTGGCAAAATATCTCTATTTTCTCATTAAATGATTGCTTTCTATTAAACATAAGTGCAACAGCTGTAGCTGTAATAAATGCTACAAGAACTGGCATCTTATCAAAATCTTTAGTCGCAATTCCTACTCCAAGAAATAACACTAAAAATACACCTAACGGGAGTAACGCTAGGATATTGCCTTTCTTCTCTTCGTTTCTCATATGTACCTTCCTTAATAAACTATAATTTATATGTTAGTTCCTATATTAACATATCTAGATTGTAATAATCTACTGCAAAACTTTATCAACTAAATTTCTTCATTATAGTTTTATATACGTAAAAAAGGTGCTTCACCCCCTGAAACACCTTTTTTATTCCGTTCATATGATAGATATTGAGGCATCTACTTTTTTCTTTCTATAGTAGCTTGATTCCCGGTCAAGCTCCCCCTAAACGCTTGCATTTATACATGCATTTCTAGGCTTTATAAATATACACACCCTTGCACTATTTACAGCCATTATAATTCTTTGCATACCCCTATGCAATATATAGCTTTTATATGTGATACACCCCTGTACACTTATATTGCTATATTTGACACCGTCCTAAAATTGGAACATTTTTAATAAGAGAGTCTTGATATTATTTTATATTGTTATACAGATTTAAACACTATAATTCTAAGGGATTATTCTTCTCTCTTATTATTCATAGCAAACCTATTTTTCTGTTTCTATTTAATAGATTTTATTTATTTTTTTATAACAAAAATAGCCACTCTGTATGTATAGAGTAGCTATGTCAATCAACGTCTCAATAATTATTTGTATATTTAATACAAATAACTTTATTTCAAGTTGTAAACCAGTATGATTATCCACATACTGAGCAGCTGGCTGACATAGTTTTCACCTTAATCCCTATAGCTTTGCGTCATTAGGTTTCCCTAATTTTGCCGAATATTCAATTAAGCTTCTACAAGCTTGACTTTATTATACACTATGTCTTTTTTTTATTCAACTACTTTTTACAATTTTTTCTTATTTTTTATCTATACCATATTTTTTCAAATATATCTAAATGTGCTTTTTCCTGATTAACTACATCACTCAAGTAAGTTCCAGCCAATGTACCTATTAAAATACTACTTAAAGCCTCTGGGGTATCTTTTAATATAATTTCACCTTTTTCACTAGCTTCACTACATACCTGTGCAAATAGTTTTCCCAATGTAAGCTCATTATACTCTGCATATTCCTCTTCTGTAATACCATTAAAGAAATAAACAAACTCTGCATCAATAAGCTTCATCTCATTATCTGCCTCACCTACATATAGTATAAAATTTATATAATTATTGAAGAACTTAGCATACTGCTTGTCTTCCTTAAACCACTCATAAATTTGTACTACCTTATCATGAAAACTAAGTTCTTCTGGCCACTCCTTCATTCTAAGAGCAATTCTAATCGTAAATATTCTTAAATAATAATGAAATATATGTTCTTTAGTTGGAAAATAATTAAAGAATGTCCCTCTTGAAATCTGAGCTTTTTGGCAAATCTCATCTACTGTAATATCTGAAAAGTCTTCTTGTTTGAGCAGGTTAGCTGCTGTCTTTAAAATAGTTGTTCTTGTTTTTACATAATTAATTTTTCTTAGAGAAAAATTTTCTAAGGATTGATACATCATTATTTATAAATCTCCTTTCAAACTTCCTACTTATATTCTTCTAAAGTATGGTCTATTTTGAGTTTAATATACATTTTTACAAGTTTTTTTTATTAATATAGGAATACACATTATGTAAATATAGGAATATACGTATATAAAAATAGGAATATATCTATATAAATTTGGGACTTATATCATTTGTCCCCCCTTGCCTTTAGTGGTATAATGTTCTTCTAAAGACAAACATTTCTAATTAATTATAGAAAGGAATTTTTGATGTCTCGTAAATTTATTTACTTTATCTTAAGCATTTCACTCTTTTGTAATAGTTTACTAGCTTCACCACTCCCTGAGCTCAGTTCAGATGGTGCAGTTTTAATAGAGCCTAAAACCAATACAATTTTATTTGCTAAAAATGCCAATGAAACCTTTTATCCTGCAAGCACAACTAAAATTCTAACTTCTCTACTTTTAGTAGAGGACTTGGATAAAAATACACTGATTACTAAGTCTCAAGAGGCATTAAATAATGTCCCTTCAGATAGTAGCCAAATTGGTTTAAATGTTGGTGATACTTATACAGCCTTTGATGGTATACATGCTATTATGATGGCATCAGACAACTTTGTTGCCTATGATATGGCTGTTAAAGATGCTGGTAATATCTCAGCCTTTGCTAAAAAAATGAATGAAAAAGCTATGCTCCAAGGTGCACTTTCTTCTCACTTTGTGAATCCACATGGTTATCATGATGAAAATCATTACACTACACCACGTGACCTAGGAGAAATTACACGCCTTGCCTTCGCCAATGAAACCTTAGCCAAAATTGCTGGTACACAGACTTATACCTTCACTGTACAAAATACCGGTAAACAAATTTCTTTAACACATACCTCAGCTTTATTGGATCCAAACAGCCCTTATTACAATAAACATGTTACTAGTTGCAAAACTGGCTATCATACACCTGCCAAACGTACTTTAGTTGTTAAAGCACAATATGATAATATTGACCTTATTGCAGTTACTATGCGTACAGATGCGCCTAACCAATATATAGATATGAATAAATTATTAGATTATGGTTCCCAGAATTTTAATTTAATTGAAACAGATAATGGCGAACTTAAACTTCAAAATAAAAGCTACTCTGATTGGGCAGAACCTTTCGTTAAACTAGCCTTAGAAAAAGGATGGATAATTTCTTCTACCAGAAATTATATGGCACCAATTACAAAGCGAGAACTCCTTACACTTTTAAAAAGTGCTGCACCAAGCCAGTATCAGGAACTACTAAACCAAAAAATCATCTATAATCAACCTTCTATTTATAATGAAAACTTAAATATTACGCGAAAAGATGCCGCACTTATATGCTACGACTTCCTACAACAACTAGGCTTCAACACTAGCTATCTACCTAGCCTACCAAAAATTTCAGATTTAGCTAATGTTTCTCCCAAATACGATGATGCTATCAAATTCATCATCCAATCAGGTCTTATGACCACAGATGACAAAGCTGCCTTCTACCCAGATACCCCCCTCAGCTTCCAACAAGCCATCTACACGGCCTATCAGCTCAGCGAACTTCTAACCCGCTTTAGTACCTATACCTACACAGCATCATAAGCCAAAAGAGGAGTGCCTCGAAATTACTTATAATTTCGAGGCACTCCTCTTTTAATCTAACCCATTAATTTTTTCATTTTCCCTGTCACTCCACTAAGACTACCTACTCAGCTCATTTTAAAGCAGAAATAATTCACTCCACTCATCTCACACCTTATTAAGTGATAGTCATTTAGTAGAAGAGATGGTGAGTTGTGCTGCTGATAGTCTACCTTCGGAGTGATTTGATGATGTGCTTGGTAAAACTATTGAAAGAGTATTTAGCACTGCTGTTTGAACGGAGCGCTAGCGTAGTGAGTTCAGTGCGTTTCTTAAAATAGTTTTACTTAGCACATCACAAATCACGTAGAGTGCAACTAACAGCAGCACAACTCACCAGCGGTCTTCTCCAAAATCCCCCTATCACTTACTCCATAATTAATCTTTTAACGGTATCCCACGTGCATCAGTTTTCACTTGACCACATAATATCATTATGCCATCAATAAATGCCCATATGTAACCTATTCCACATAAAAAGCTAGTAAATAATTGCCCTAATCCCATACCTGTGTATCCTAAGTAAAAACGTCCTACCCCAAATGCTCCTAAGAAAATTTGAAGCAGACCTGCTACAAGTCTTGATTTGCGTGGCATATTATATTCATTATATGGATTTCCACCCATTTGCCCTTGATTATTTCCATAGCTATCATGATAGCCACTATCATAACTATTGTTTGTAAAGTTATCATTCGTATAGTTAGGGTCATAATAATATTGCCCTTCTTGATTGTTATTAGTTGTTCCCATACCTTGCTGTGCACCACACTCTGGACAAAACCGACTATCATCACTTATTTGATTACCACAATTACTACAAAACATTTGCTGCCTCCTATCTTGTGTTTATTAATATCTTTATATTATATCACTATCTTATAATGTTAGTATAATCATTCTAAAAAGTTTTAAAAAAAAATTAATTAGTATGTATATAATCTTTCTGAACTGACCATAATATGAAAGTACCAAGTGTGAGGTACATCGCTAAATCCCCCCTCAACCTAGGTTTCTCCCCCTGAAACCTAGGTTCTTTTTATATCCTTGACCTCTGTAGTTCACACTTTGTTACTACTTTTAAGATATAAAGGTTTCCCCCCCTTTATATCTTTATTTATCCCCTTTTATATTGTCTTTTTTTTAACATACTCATCTCTTTTATTTTTATATTACTCTTCAATTTCTTACTCTATTTATCAGAATTTACATATTTTGTATGCGCAAAAAAAACGTATATTTTTTATTACGTTAAATTATTGACAACTATTTCCCTATTATGTTATCATTATTTTGTAGTCAAATTTAAATTTTTCCCAAATGTTGACTATGTTTTTTTAGATGTTGTTTGTTAAAAAAATAACATCATATTTTTATAAAATTACCAACACATTTTATTATTTAAAATCACATATAATAACTACATTGTTAACATCCAAGGAGGCACACTTAAAATGTCAGAGAACAAAAAAGCAAAAATCGAAACACCTGTTATCGATCCTGTAAAAATGGTTGATGAATTAGCCCAAAAAGCATCTGTGGCTTTAAATGAGATGCTTAAACTTAATCAAGAGCAAGTAGATGAAATTGTAAAAGCTATGGCGCTTGCAGGTCTTTCAAATCAAATGCATCTTGCAAAAATGGCTGTTGAAGAAACAGGTCGTGGAATCTTTGAAGATAAAGTTACAAAAAATATCTTCTCTACAGAATACATTTACCACAGCATTAAATATGATAAAACAGTGGGTATTATTGAAGATAATGATGATGAAGCTTTCATGATGGTAGCTGAACCAGTAGGTGTTGTAGCAGGGGTTACACCAGTAACAAATCCAACATCAACAACAATGTTCAAAGCAATCATTTCTCTTAAAACAAGAAATCCAATCATCTTCGGATTCCATCCATCAGCTCAAAGTTGTTCAGCAGAAGCAGCTCGCATTGTAAGAGATGCAGCTATTAAAGCTGGGGCTCCTGAAAACTGTGTACAATGGATTGAACATCCATCAATTGAAGCAACTAACGCCCTTATGAATCATCCTAAAGTTGCATTAGTACTTGCAACAGGTGGTTCTGCAATGGTTAGAGCAGCTTACTCAACTGGTAAACCTGCACTTGGTGTTGGTCCTGGTAACGTTCCAGCCTTCATTGAAAAAACAGCAGTAGTTGAAAGAGCTGTAAACGATATTATATTAAGTAAATCTTTCGATAATGGTATGATTTGTGCTTCTGAACAAGCTGCTATTATCGAAGCACCTATATATGACAAAGCAGTGGCACTTATGAAAGCTCAAGGTTGCTACTTTGCTACTAAAGAAGAAGTTAAAAAACTTGAACCAGTTGTTATTAACCTTGAAAAAGGTATGGTTAATGCTGCAATCGTTGGTAAATACCCATATGAAATTGCTGCTATGGCTGGTATAACAATTCCTAAAGAAACAAAAATCCTTTGCTGCGAAATTGAAGGTGCAGGTCCAGAGTACCCACTTTCTAGAGAAAAACTTTCTCCAGTACTTGCAGTAATTAAAGCTAAAGATGTAGAAGATGGTATTAGAAAAGCTGAAATCATGGTTGAAATGGGTGGTCTTGGTCATACATCATCTGTTCACTCAACTAATGACGAAGTTATTAAAGAATTTAGTCATCGTCTTAAAACAGGACGTATCGTTGTAAACTCTCCATCTACACATGGTGCTATTGGTGATATTTACAATACAAATATGCCATCATTAACACTTGGTTGTGGTTCATATGGATGTAACTCAACTACTCAAAACGTAACAGCAGTAAACTTAATCAATACAAAAAGGGTGGCAAAACGTAAAGTGAATATGCAATGGTTCAAAATTCCAGAAAAAATCTATTTCGAAGCAGGTTCTGTAGCATATCTTGCTAAAATGCCAGAAATCTCTAGAGTATTAATCGTAACTGACCCAATGATGGTTAAATTAGGTTATGTAGATAAAGTTGTTTACCAATTAAACAAAAATCCTAACCGTCCTACAATTGAAATTTTCAGTGATGTAGAGCCAGATCCAGACTTAACAACAGTTCGTCGTGGTACAGAAATGATGAACTCATTTAAACCAGATGCTATCGTAGCTCTTGGTGGTGGTTCAGCACTTGATGCTGCTAAAGGTATGTGGTTATTCTATGAACAACCAGAAGCAGACTTCATCGCTATGGCTCAAAAATTTGCTGATATTAGAAAACGTGTATACAAATTCCCTAAACTTGGTCAAAAAGCTCAAATGGTATCTATTCCTACAACATCAGGAACAGGTTCAGAGGTTACTTCATTTGCTGTTATCTCAGATAAAGCTAACAATATGAAATATCCACTTGCTGACTACGAATTAACACCAAACGTGGCAATTATTGACCCAGACTTCGTAATGAGTGTACCTGCTGGTCCAACAGCTGATACAGGTCTTGACGTATTAACACATGCTGTAGAAGCTTATGTATCTATCTTAGCTTCTGACTACACAGATGCACTTGCACTTAAAGCAATTCAAATGGTATTTGAATATTTACCACGTTCTTATAAATTCGGTGCAAAAGACCCTGTGGCTAGAGAAAAAATGCACAATGCCTCTACTATGGCAGGTATGGCATTCACAAATGCATTCCTTGGTATTAACCACTCACTTGCTCATAAACTTGGTGGTGAATTCCACATTGTTCATGGTCGTGCAAATGCTATCTTATTACCACACGTAATTGAATACAACGGAAGTACAAATCCAAGTAAATTTGTTATCTTCCCTAAATATGAAAAATATGTTGCACCACAAAAATTCCAAGAAATTGCTAAAGCACTTGGTCTTCCAGCTTCTACTCCAGAAGAAGGTGTTAAATCATTTGCTAATGCCGTAAGAAACTTAATGAAAGAAGTTAATATTCCACTTACAATCAAAGAGCTTGGAATCGATGAAAAAACTTACATGGCTAAAGTAGACGAATTAGCTTACAAAGCATTCGAAGATCAATGTACTACAGCAAACCCAAGATTACCAAAAGTAACAGAGCTTGCTGAGATCTACAAAAAAGCTTACTATGGTAAATAATATAATTTAAATATCATTTAAATTATAAATATAGATTATACATTTCCATTCCTTAAATTATAATGCCATTTCAATTTATACAATTTTTAAATAGAAATAATAAAAGACCATCGGTTCGCCCCCGATGGTCTTTTACTATTTGAGTTTTTATTAATTTTATGCTTCAAAGCATTCTTTCATAAATTTTCCTATATCTGCCCATGCTATTTTTGATTCTGCTATTTCTGTTGTCTGTTGGAAACAATGCCACATACCATAATAGCTTGTAAGTTTTACCTTACCACCTGCTGCTTCTATTTTATCATATATATTGATAGCATCATCATATAATACTTCTAATGTTCCCACCTGTATTAGTGTATTAGGAAAATTTGTATACTCGCCAAATACTGGTGATATATATGGATCTTTAGGATTATTGTCTCCTACATATGAACTATTATATATCTCATTTCTGATTTGTGTCCCATATTTACCTAAAACTGGATCTATTTCAAAATTTACTTCTCTTGAACTTGCTTCAGTTGTTAAATCTCCCCATGGTGACATTAAAATAACACCCTTTGGTAGTGATAAGCCCTTATCTCTTGCATATAATGTAAGAGATGCTGCAAGTCCTCCACCTGCTGAGCCACCTACTATAATAATATCTTCTGCTTGATAGCCTGATTCTAATAACCACTTATAAACAGTTAAACAATCTTCTAGTGCTGCTGGATATTTATCTTTAGGTGCTAAACGATATTCTACACTAACAACCATAGCACCCTCACTTACTTTAGCAAGCATTAAAGCTTCTGCTCTTAGTAAGTCTGACAATCCTAAGACAAACCCACCACCATGTAAGTCCAAAATAATCTTATGATTATTTTTACTCTCTGAAGTAATACATTCTATAGGCACATTTCCTACATTCATTTTTTTTAAGCTATAGCCTGTAGGTGGTGACCATCTAGAAGGCATAATTTTTCCAATTGGTAATCTAAGTCTTGCGAACATTTCAAATGAATCCATTGGCAACTTACTAGCTGTCTCTTTACTTCCCACAACATTTTTTAAACGTAACTGTTTCATGATACCTCCCACAAATCATATATTGTTATAATCTATTTCTATGTACTATTTAAAAATATCCCTTACAAACTGTGCCATCTCTTCCCAAGCTCTTTTACTTTCCTCTAACTCTGGTAAGAAAATCTGAAAATCATGTGACATTCTTTCATATATTGTCTGTATCACATTAACACCTGCTGCCTTTGCTCTTTTGCCTACTTCCACAGCGTCATCTAATAAAATTTCAAATCCACCTGACTGAATCAGTAAATTAGGAAATCCTTTGAAATTTCCATTCACTGGTGATATATAAGGTGCTTCACGACCACTATCTGGAAAATAAGCTGGATTTACTGCTTGTTCAACTATTTTGAAACCATATTTACCCAAAATGCTATCCTTCTCAAGATTTGTTGTAATACTCTTGGCTTCAAGGCTAATTCTAGACCAGGGTGATATGGCAATAACACCTTTAGGTAAAGGCATATCATTGTCCTTTAAATATAATGTGGTCACTAATGCTAAATTTCCACCTGCTGAATCTCCTGCAAAAATAATTTTTTCATTATCATAACCTTGTTCTAAAAGCCATTTATATATTTTAAGCGTATCTTCTAAAGCAGCTGGATATGTATGCGTAGGTGCTACACGATAGTCTAAACTAAAAACTTCCCCATCACCTATCATCTTTGAATATTTCACAGCTATATCTCGGTATCCATCAACATATGGCCATACATAACCACCACCATGCATTTGTAAAATTACTACATCTGTTAACTTCTCTTTAGGCATTAAACGCTCAACAGGTATTCCCTCTAATTCTGTTTTTTCTAGCATATAACCCTGTGGCGCCTTCCAGTCAGATGGTATACTATGCCCTAATGGTATTTGGTCTAATTGTTCAATAATAGGTTTACACATCCTTCTTTGTTCATCAATAAATAATTGCTCTGTCATATTCTATCCCCTTCTCCTCACTAAAATTCTCTATAATTCATTAATAAACTGTGCTATCTCTTGCCAAGCTAAAGCACTCTCATCTAAACTTGGTAGTAATAATTGAAAGTCATGAGACATGCCTTCATAGACAGTATGCTTCACCTGTACACCAGCTTTTTTAGCTTTTTCATATACTTTTGCACAATCATCGAACAAGATTTCATAGCTACCATTTTGAATAAGTAATGGCGGAAAATCTGTATAGTCTCCGTTTATTGGGGATATATATGGATTTTTAATATCTTCTTGTCCTACATATGATGGATTCTTAACTTCAGCTAATAACTGTAACCCATATTTTCCTATAACAATATCTTTTTCAGTATTTCCTTCTCTTGAAGGTGTTGTATACTCTAAATCTCCCCAAGGTGAAATAGCAATAATGCCTTTTGGCAGTGGCATATTGTGATCTCTTAAATAAAGCGTTACAGCTAATACTAAATTACCACCTGCTGAGTCTCCTACAAATATTATATTTTCACTCTTATAACCTTGTTCTAATGCCCACTTATAAGCTTGTACACAATCATTTAAAGCTGTTGGATAAACATGTGTTGGTGCTGTACGATAATCTACACTTATCACTGTAGCACCACCTGCTACATTAGAATACATAACACTCCCCTCACGATAAGCATCTATTAATGCTAAAACATATGCACCACCATGTAAATGAAACATGATTGTATCTGTTTTCTTCTCTTTAGGTATCAAACATTCAATTACTGGGCCATCTAGTTCTACTTTCTTATAATCAAACCCTTCAGTTGGTTGCCATAAAGATGGTATTTTCTCTCCATAAGGTAACCTATCAGTAGATTCAATAAATGGTTTAATAATCTCTTTTTGATACTGTATATAACTTTCTTTATCTCATTGCATTTTTTTATCCCCTCTCTTATTTTATAATCCTTATAATATATATCTGTATTTTTATATTATCACTTTTTTTATTTATTTACAAAATATTTTATAATTTATATTATTTATTATAAAATATTCACTAATAATGTGATATATATTTATTAACTCTTTATTCTTAGATTTATTTCCCCC
>JAZKZQ010000130.1:0-19536 GCA_045612745.1 Cellulosilyticum sp.
AACCCCTCCTATTTCTTATGTTTATTCTCCAAATTATATACAAAGGCTAAGACTTCTGCTACTGCCCCATATAATTCTGGAGGAATCTCTCTATCTAAATCAACAGTGTAATATAATGACCTTGCAAGTGGTTTATTTTCCACAATTTGTATATTACACTCCTTTGCTTTCTCTTTAATTTTTTGTGCAACATAATCCACACCTTTTGCAATAACTACTGGTGCACTACCCTTTTCTGGGTCATATTTAATTGCTATAGCAAAATGAGTTGGATTGGTAATGATAACATCTGCATCTGGGACAGCTTGCATCATACGCCTCATAGATCCTTCCCTCATTTTTTGTCTGATTTTACCTTTAATTTGAGGGTCCCCTTCTGCATTTTTATATTCTTCCTTAACTTCTTGCTTCGTCATCTTAATACTATCTTCATGCTTATAACGCTGATAAGCATAGTCTAATACTGCAAGAACTAAAAATGCACCTCCTACAAAAAATCCTATATTTAAAATAGTATCCCCTATATTACTAAAACTCTGCTCCACACTCATATCATAAAATCTTAAAAATAACGGGACCTTTGAAATAATTATCTTATACATAATACTTCCTAATACAGCTACCTTTGCTGCTGAAATAAGCAAATTGACCACCATATCTTTAGAAAACATACGTTTAAAACCATTCATAGGATTCATTTTTGAAAACTTAGGTTGCATTGGTTCCCATGTTACTTTAAATCCTACTTGTATATAACTAATAATAAATGCTACTAAGCATAACACCAGCCACATAGGCACACATGTTATAAGGAGTGATTTAATCCCTTCTCCAATATTTAATAATAAATAACTTTCATTTTGAATTTGTAAGTCATCTCCTAGTCGTACGAAACTTGATTTTACATATTTTATGATGCTATTTAACATATATCCACCTAATATTGTCATAGCACCACAAAAACCAACTATAATCATCGCAGTATTTAAGTCATTACTTTTAGCAACTTGTCCCTTTTTTCTAGAGTCTTCACGTTTTTTACTAGTAGCCTTTTCAGTTCTACCTTCACTTTCTGCGGAAAAAAACTGAAGATCTAAAGTAATTAATTGCTCATTCACTGTGGCATCATTCCTTGTATTAAATTCATAATTGTATTTGTTAATCCATCTGTAATGATTGTATTAAAGGTTGGTATAAGATTAAGTGTTATTATTATCAGTACAAATAACACTAACATTTTAAGTGGAATACCAATTACAAACATGTTCATCTGAGGTACTGTTCTTGCTAATATTCCTAATCCACAATCAATAATAATCAAGATACTTAGAATCGGTACTGCTAACTTAAAACCTATTATAAAATACTGGGCAACAGCATCAATTATTGTATATGTAATACTTTCACTAAACACTGCCTTATTAATAGGAATTACATAAAATGACTCTACTACCATTTGAATAAACCAATGGTAACCACCACTTGCTACAAAAAGTACTGCAAATACTAGTTGATAAAGTTTTCCTATAGTAGGTACTTGTGCACTACTTGTTGGATCCATGACTGTACTCATACTCAGTCCACCTTGCATACTCCATAAATTACCTACAAAACTATAGATCTGAAAATAAATTTTAAATGAAAATCCTATTATGAGTCCTACAACAGCTTCTTTAATAATTACTAATGTAAATCCTATAAGTGTTTCATTATATGGAATAGTAAACTCACCTATTGTAAGTGCTGTAATAAGTGATAAACATAATGCCATACCACTAATAGCCTTAAGAGGTATCTTTGTTTCATTTATAATTGGTAAAAAAGCAATAGCACAGACAATACGACAAAATATAAGCAAAAATACATCAATATGTGTATATAAATATATTAATTCTTCCATGGCATCATTCCTTATAATAGTGTACTAAAGAGACCAAACATTCTAATTGTATACGTCTGTAAAATATTTATAATCCATGGACCAAATAAAATAAGAGCTAAAAATACACCTATAATTTTAGGTACAAATGACAATGTTTGTTCTTGGATTGAAGTTGCAGTTTGAAAGATACTGATAATAAGACCAATTAATAAACCCGTTAGTAAGAGTGGAAGTGATGCTTTAATAATCATCAGCATCGTCTCTCGCATAATGTCTAATACAAGCTGTTCCATATTTTCCTCCTAAGTAAATGTTTTTAAAATCTGTCCTATGATCAAATTCCAACCATCGACTAAAATAAATAATAATACCTTAAATGGCAATGAAATCATTGCTGGGGGTAACATCATCATCCCCATGGACATGAGGGTGGATGAGACCACCATATCTATTACTATAAAAGGTAAATAAATCAAAAATCCTATAATAAATCCAGCACGTAATTCACTAATAATAAAAGCTGGAATTAATACATGTAAAGGTAATTCTTTTAATATTTGACTACTATCCGTTATAGGCTCTCTTCCTGATAAATCCATAAATAGTTTGATATCTTCATCACGCACTTGACCAAGCATAAATTCTTTTATAGGTTCTACTCCTTTTTCAATAGCTTGCTCTTGAGTAATTTGATGATTTTGATATGGATCAATGGCATTGGTTTTTATATTTAAGAAAACAGGGCTCATTACAAAGAAAGTTAAAAATAGTGCAAGCCCTACTAAAATTTGATTTGGTGGCATTGTTGTAGTTCCAATAGCTGATCTTAGAAAATGTAGTGAAATAATAATTCTAAGAAATGATGTCATCATTATTAAAATAGATGGGGCTAAAGCTAAAATAGTAAGTATAAATATCATTTGTAATGCACTACTTGTTGATTGTACATCACTTGCATTACTACCTCCAATTGTTATGCTTGGGAATGTAATACTTGTTGCCATCAAATTAGAACTAAAAATCATAAAGCATCCTATAAGAATACTGCTTACAAGTATTATATTGTTTATCCTATTTTTCTTCATAATCTTCCACCTTTTTACCTTTCACAAAATGGCTTAGTTGTTCTGCAAAAGACACAGCGGCTACTTCCTTAAACTGAAGTTCTTTTTCTTCAATTTGTCTACAGTAATTTAATCCTTGTTTTTGTCCACCTGTAAAAAGATGATAAGAATCTCCAACTTTTATAATATAAATATAGTTTCCAACATTAACTTGAAGTACTTCTACAATTTCCATATTCTTATTGAAATTCATCTTCTTATTCATTATGGCCATCTTCTGAGTTACATAATATGTAAGAACTAAAATACCTGCAAAAATGATAAGTAGCAATATAATGTCAAGTATATCTTTCATTTTGACCTCCATTCTAGATTAATCTAAATCACCATTTTATCTATATTTACGTATATACAAGTATTAGTGGTAGCCCAAGGACATACCACTAATACGCAATGTGTGCATAAATATACTTTGTATTCATATGTCATTTTTAACTTGTATAAATATGCATTTCATATTTCATTCTTATCCTATAACTTTTCTAACAGCTTCTAGCACACGGTCTGCTTGGAAAGGTTTAACAATAAAGTCTCTTGCTCCTGCTTGAATTGATTCAATAACCATTGCTTGTTGCCCCATTGCCGAACACATTACAATTTTAGCTCCTGGATCAAAACCCTTTATTGCTTTAACAGCATCAATACCATTCATTTCTGGCATTGTAATATCCATAAGTACAAGATCTGGTGTTAATTCCTTATATTTTTCAACAGCTTTTAAACCATTTTCCGCTTCTGCTGCTACGTCATAACCATTTTTAGTTAAAATATCCTTAATCATCATACGCATGAATGCTGCATCGTCAACTATTAATACTTTTTTTGCCATAATATATACACCTCTCCTTAAATTCTTTGTTCTGGATTAATTATATCTGTAATTCGAATCCCAAAATTCTCATCAATTACAACAACTTCACCATTTGCTACAAACTTTCCATTTACTAGTACGTCTACTGGTTCCCCTACTAAACGAGAAAGCTCAATAATACTACCCGGACCAAATTCAAGTATTTCTTTGATTTTACGAGAAGTACGTCCAAGTTCTACTGATACTTCTAAAGAAACATCCATTAATAAGTCCATATTTTCTTTTGGATAAACTTTTGGACGTGTATCAAAAGTTTGGAACTGAGGTGTTTGAACATCTACATCAGCCTTAACTGAACTTTCTCCATAATAATTCGGTCCACCTTGCATAGGTGCTACATGCATTTGTGGTTGCATTTGTGGTTGTGGTGCATGAGCTACTTGTGTTGGCACTTGCATTTGTGGTTCATGTACTACTGGTGCTGGTGTTGGTGCAGGTGTAGGTTCAACAGGTACACTATTAGCTTCTTCTTCTAATAAACCTGCAATTAAACTCTTGGCAAAACCAATTGGATGGATTTGCATTAACTCACTATCAATAATATTTTCTTCAATTTGAAGTCTAAATGATACCTTTACCACATTACCTTTAGGTCCAAATATACTTTCTAAGTTTGTTCCTTTTTGAACAGCTTGTGGTGGACTAATATCAATTTTTTTATTAAAGATTTGAGCCATAGATGTAGAGGATGAACCAATCATTTGATTCATTGACTCTGCAATAGCACTTAAATGTAAATCTGTTACTGGTCCTTCTACATAAGCTCCAGTTCCACCCATCATTAAATCTGCAATAACTTTTACATCATTATCTTTTAAAATCATTAAATTTGATCCAATAAAACCTTCAGTATAATCTACTGAAACAGCTGTTAAATCACTTGTAATTGCACTAATAAATTCATCCCAACTTAGTACCTCTACTTTAGGTGTTGTAATCATGACCTTATGGTTTAATAATGTGAACAGTGTTGTTGCAGCTGTTCCCATACTGATATTTCCAATCTCCCCTAAAGCATCTATTTCTTCTGGACTTAATGTTTCATCGTCATCTTGACTATTTATCTGTTCATTTACTGCATCGTCATTAGTATCTGAATCGATATTTCCTAACAATGCATTAATTTCCTCTTGGGAAAGCATTTCGGCTACCATTACTCATCCTCCCTCTGTATTACCTCATTAATTTTTATCGCTACTTTATTTTTATATTCTCCTGGTGTACCTGAGAATTTTAATATGTTGCCTACATAAATATCCAGATCTGAATCGATGTCCTTATCTAATTTCACAATATCTGTACACTTAAGCTCAAGAAACTCTCTAACTGTAATATGTGTTTTCCCCAGAACAGCTCTCACCGGAACTTTACTTTTCTCAATCATCCTTTGAATATATTCTTCATATGAAGGCCCTAGTTCTTGTTCCTTTTGTGTAAACCAATATTTTGTATTTAGTTTATCCATAATTGATTCAATCACTAAATGTGGAATACATATGTTCATCATACCAGCTACATTCCCTATTTTTATATTAAGTGTCACAAGGGCAATGATTTCATTAGGTGATATAATTTGCACCACTTGAGAGTTTGTTTCAATCTTTTCTAGCATAGGTTCAAGATCAACCACATTTTTCCAAGGTTCTCTTAATAATTGTACAAACTGAACAAATATCTTCTCTAGTATTACACGTTCAATATCTGTAAATTCCCTAACCTTCTCAAGCCCTGCACCACTTCCTCCTAGAACGCGGTCAATAATTGCATATCCCATGTTAGGTGTAAGTTCTAATATAATAGATCCTTTAAGTGGTTTAAAATCTGCAACAGCTAGAATAACAGGGTTAATCAAAGCATTAGAGAATTCAGAATACGTAATAGCTTCTGCATTCATTACTTCTACTGATACAAGCGTTCTTAAATGTCCCGATAAATAAGTTGAAACTAATCTTGCGTAGCTTTCAAATATAATTTCTAATGTTCTAAGTTGCTCTTTAGAAAATTTTGAAGGTCTAGCGAAATCATATACTTTTACACCTTTTTGTTCATTAGCTTCTTGAATCTCATTTACACTTAGCTCTCCTGTATTGAGTGCTTTAAATAGTTCATCTATTTCGCTTTGTGACAATACTTCACCCACGTCTTGTCACCTCCTTTTGTCTTGTGTTTTATCGTACTTATTTAAGTGCAATAAATCTAAATTCCTACTGTACAAAGAAATCTTTAAAATAAACTTCTTTAATAAGCTCTGTATTTAAAAGCTTATTAAGCCTATTTGTAATTTCACTTCCAAGCTTTGTTTGTGCATCTACTTTAGTCATCATGCTATAAGTTTGTTCTCTTACAACTTGTATAATTTCATTTCTTATAAGGGCTATATTTTCATTATAAAGAGTTGTAAAAGCCTCATATTCTTTTGAAGCTGATTGATCTACTCCTAAAATGACATGAATCTTAGCAATATGCTGCATATTACCTGTTTCTTCATATACATTACATGTAATTGCTTCTGCTAACTCAAGCTTTGCTAAATCTGTTTTTTTAATTTCTTCTTTTACTACTTCTGTTACTTGTGTTGGCGTTTTTTTCATTTGGCTTAAGAGTAAAAATGTACTCCCTGCTACTGCTAAGCCTAGTACTACAAACCCAATAATAACAAATAACTTAAATTTACTTTCCAAATACGTCCACGCCTTTCCCTACTGTGCTGTCAATGATTTGCCAATTTTAATTTCTACACGTCTATTTTTACTTCTACCTTCTGCTGTACTATTATCAGCAATTGGATGATACTCTGACATACCTTCTATAGCGAGCTTTGTTGGATCAAATCCCCTCTCCTCAATATAGAACCTTGCTACTGCCGCTGCCCTCGCACCAGATAACTCAAAGTTACTTGGGAATTGAACTGTATGAATAGGCCTATTATCTGTATGTCCTTCAAATCGCAGTGTATATCCTTCTGTTATACATTCTAAAAGTTTAGAAGAAAGTGCATCCAATGTAGGAATTGCACCTGCTTTAATTTCTGCTTTTCCACTTTCAAAAAGAAGTGTTTCTGCAAAGCGAATAATAATTTCATCCCCTGTTTTTTCAATCACAAGTTGATCATCTATCTGTTCTTTTTTTGTATACTCTTTCATTTCTTTTTCAAGCTTAGTAAGTGCTGCATCAAGCTCTGCCGCTTTTTCTAAATCTAAACTACTTTTCGGTGTTGGAAACTGAGATACACCATTACCCAATATATTACTATTTTCAGCAATTGTCTCTGCACCTTCTAGTATTCCAGCTCCTCCTCCAAAAGAAGAGATAACTGCTTTATACTTCTCTGCGTCTACTGAAGACATTGAGAATAGTAATACAAAGAAACAAAGAAGTAAGGTCATCATATCCCCATAGGTGTTCATAAAGGCGGGTGCACCTTTTTTAGGCTCATCCTCTTTCATTTTTTTCATTAATACTCACCACCTTACTCATCTTTACCTGCTGCTTCACCAATTGTACCTCTGCTTGCTGGTGATAAGAAGGCTTTTAATTTTTCCTCAATAACACGTGGATTTTCTCCTGCTTGTATTGAAAGTAATCCTTCAATCATAACCTGTTTATGTAGAATCTCATCTGCACTCTTTGCTTTAAGCTTACCAGCAATTGGCCCTGCTATATAGTTGGCAATCATTGAACCATATAATGTTGTAATAAGGGCAACGGCCATTTTAGGTCCAATTGTTGTAGGGTCATCTAATGCACCTAACATACCAATAAGTCCAACTAATGTCCCAATCATTCCCCAAGCTGGTCCTGCATCAGCCATACCTTCCCAGAACTTTTGATTATCTTTATGTCTTGTTTCAATAAAAGCAAGCTCTGTTTCTAAAATACTACGAAGAAGCTCTGCATCTGTACCATCTACAATAAGCATAATTCCTTTTTGTAAAAATAAATCATCCATATTTTGCCCAATCTCTTCAAGAGCCAGTAATCCTTCTTTTCTTGCTGCAAAAGCAAGGTCATTAATTTGCTTAATTACAGAAACTGGGTCTGATGCTTTATTTGAAAATGCATGTTTTATTGTCATTAAACCACCCAAAAAGCCTTGTAAAGAATTGGAAATTAGTAACCCTGCAAACGTTCCTCCAACTGTAATAAGCACAGAAGGCATATCTACGAAAGTCATGAAAGGTGTACCACTTGTTACAATCCCAAAAATTATACAACCTGCACCTAGTACGAAACCGACTATTGTTGCAATATCCATTTTTTCACTCCTAACTTTCTACAGGAAGTAATGTGCGTCTCTTATATGCTATGATTTTGTCTATTACTTCCTGAGTTGTTTCCTTCACCACATATTTATTCCCATTAGTCGTAGCAATTACAGTATCTGGTGTTTCTTCTATTGTTTCGATTAAATCTGAATTAAGTGCAAAACTTTGTGTATTTAATTTAGTAAGCGTAATCATACTTGTCTCCTAACTATTTAAGATTAGTGAGCTCTTGTAACATTTCATCTGATACGGAAATAATACGAGAGTTAGCCTGGAATCCTCTTTGTGTAATAATCATATCCGTAAATTCACTAGAGAGGTCTACGTTAGACATTTCAAGAACACCTGTATTAAATACACCAGCTTTACCAATACCGTCAAAATCACCTGAGTTAGTTGTGGCACTATATAGATTGTCGCCTACTTTTTCAAGACCGGCTGGATTATCAAATTCTGCAACTACTACTTGTGCAATAGGACGTTTGTCTCCATTATCATAAGTTGCTGTAATAATACCATCTGCACCAAGACTATAAGTTGAAAGTGTTCCTGCTGTATTACCATTTAGAGTTTTAGGATCAAGATCTGACTCAATTGCATATTGTGTAATGCCTGTAATATCTATGTCTAAATCACTAATAACAGAGCCTGTTGGAAGTGTTGTTGTACCTGTAGTACCAGTTTTACTCTCTGTATCAGTTTTACTCCCTGTATCAGCTTTAGCTACTGTACCAGCAAAACTAATTTTTAAATTCTTAACCGCAGCATCTAATGTCCCATTAGCTGTAAATACTAATTTGTTATCTGTAAGTCCCTCAATAGTTGGTGCCTTAGCTAATGTAATCTTATTACCAGCTGGATCACTAATTGTTGTTCCCGGTGTAACTGTCCATGCATTTGCTTCATATTCCACAGGATCAGTATTAGCTACTTTAACCCTTTCAAATTGAAGGCTAAGATTATATGGATTTCCTACACTATCATAAAACGTAACATTTGTTGTATAATCACCTTTTTGTGTATTACAGAGATTTCCTGCAATTTGTGCTTTTGTTGTCATTGTTGGATTGGAATTTTTAATTGTTGGATCGGCTAAGTTGATTGGTTGTACTTCTTGTTGTGAAATAACATACTGATTGGTTGTATCATCATATACTGATGGCCAACCTTGTACTTTCATACCATTTGGAATAATTAAATTCCCTGCATCATCTTGTCGTAATGCACCTGCACGTGTAAAGTAAGTCCCTTCTGCATCTCCTACAACAATAAATCCCTTTCCATTAATCATCATATCAAATGGATTATCTGTTCTTTGAGCAGCTCCTTGTGTCATAAGCATATCAATTGATGAAATATTTACACCAAGACCTACTTGCATAGGGTTAAGACCACCACGTCCTGTATCTTCACTAGCTGAACTTGCACTTTGAAGTGTTTGTGAAAAAACATCACTAAAAGTTACACGTTGTGATTTATACCCTACTGTATTTACGTTAGCAATATTATTACCGATAACGTCCATTCTAGTTTGATGTACCTTAAGCCCAGATACACCTGAAAACATTGATCTCATCATAATCAATCTACCTCCTCTGAAACTCTATTTTTACTTTTTAATTAACTTACTGTTTCAATATCTTTAAAGTTAACAAATTGGCCATCTACATAAACATATGTACCATTACTTTTAATCTTAATATATTCTACTGTACCACTTACGCTTACTTTATTACCATTACTATCAGTATAGTTGGCAGTAACTTTTTTGCCTGTGATACTTGGCTTTTGAACGATATTTTGTACATCTTCAAATTTAATAGTTACTTTTTCATCGCCAGTTCCAATAATAACATATGGATCGCCATCTTTCATTTGAATGCCAAGTACTTCACCTTCAATGATAACACTTTCATCCTTACCTTCTGCATTTTTCTCTTTCATAACAGCCTGAACTGTTTTATTAACAATTTCAAAAGCTGTTGCATTTGTATGGATATTGCTGCTATCTACTATTTGATAAATATCATCTAATGTAACTTCAATATCCCCAATACCAAGTTTAGGCGTGTCACCTGTAATTGTCACATAATCTACTTTACCCACTAAATAACTTGTTTGTCCTGTAGTCTTATCCTTATATTGGTATTCTACATATTTACCAATCATACTGTTAGCCAGTTGCTTTTGACCTGTTTGGGCTACATTTAGCATTTGTTCTAGTGCTGTAAATTGAGCAAGTTGTGCTAGCATCTCTGAGTTATCCATTGGTTCAAGTGGATCTTGGTATTTCATTTGTGTTACTAAAAGATTGATAAATGCATCTTTATCCATCTCACTTTGTGACTTTACAGCATCTTGCACTTTTAAGTAATCACTATCTGGTGAAACTACTGAATTAATTGTACTCATAGCCCCTCCTTAAATCATATAATCAATTTCACTCTCACCTACATCAAGTGGAGTTATCTCTTGTATTTGTGCTTCTTCATCTTCTATTTCTTGAAGATGCTTTGCTATAATTTCTTGTATACGTTTTGAGCTCTTTTGCTTTTGTTGCTCCATTTGTGTTTTACTATCATTTTGCCTTATATCTACTTGAATATGACTAATATCAATACCTTGTTTCGTAAGGCTATCTTTGAGTGTACCAATTTCATTCAAGATAAAGTCTTTTGTTTTTTCATTTTCAACTTTAATTTCTGCTACTAATACACCATTCTTTTCAACCATTTTAATGGTCACTTCACCTAACTCCTTAGGAGAAAGCTGCATTTTTATTTCTTGCATTTGTTCAAGCTTTGTGATTTCAATATGATCTACTATTTGCGAAGCGATATTTAACTCAGGTCTTACATGTACACCACTCATATTTTGACTTACTTGATCATTTGTTAAACTAATAGTTTTCTCAAATGCTTGGATTGGTACAGTAAGCCCTAAGTGCTCTACTAAATGGGATTGTGGCATTTGATATGTTGTAGTGACAGGCTCTTTTACCTCTACTACTTTTTCATCTTTTGGCACCACTACATTACTAATCGTTTCTTCTAAAATACTTACTTCCTCTGTTTTAGGTAATGGTATTTCTTCAGTCACTGTTGTTTGTGTTTTTAACACTTCACTATCTGTAGTAGTTTGCTCTATAACTTTATGAATTTCATCCCCTACAATCTGAGTACTTACTTCTTGAATTTTAGTAAACAATTTACTAACATCCTTAATTTGAGTATCTTCTATTAATAGTTCTTCTGTTGAACTTTCCCCATAAAAGGCTGTGATAAATTGTGAAAAGTTATCTTCTTGTAAAAGATCAACTGGCGTTAGACCAATTTCTTCTAATACAGCTGTCACTTCTTCTACAGGTATTTGAAGCTGCACACTTAATATGCTTACAATAGCTTCTGCAACCTCTTCACCTACTACTTCTTCTAAGTCTATACTTTCTATTTGACTAGACTTATTAACTTTCTTAGGTGTCATCTTTTCTTGTACAGATGTTGATGGTTTCTTATTCGCAGTTTTAGATGAATTACTAGCCTTATTTAAAGCTTCATTAAATCCACCTGTATTTGATGTATCCTTTGTACTTGTTGTTATATTTTTACTAGATATACTATTAACATGCATATTCATCAGCAAATTTGTTAAATTAATACTACCCATCTGACACCTCCTATTCGCTTATATTTTTTATATCTGGTGATATAAGTTTCATGGTTTGTGCTGCACTTTGTGAAGACATATTATCTAAAATTGCTGCTCTTTGTTCTTGCCCCATATTTTCAAAAATCATCTGAATTAATTCTGGATCTGTACCGAGTAGCACTTCTAATGCTTTTGCAGCTTGCTGAGCATCCATTTGAGCAATTGTACTAGCATATGCTTTTTGTTCTTTTGACATAGTGCTTTGTCCTTTTAATTCACTATAAATTCTTTCTGCTGTATCTGGATAAATCTGCTCAAATTGTTCAATAAATAAATCCTTGTTTGTTTTTGCAACACTTACATCCCAATTTTCTTTTTGTTCTAAAAAACTGCTATAATTAGCTTCATATTGTTTGAGTGTTTCTATTTTTTCTTCTAAAGCTTTAATCTCAGCTTCATAACCTTCTACTTTACTTTTTAAACTAGCTACTTCTATCTCACTAGTTGATAATTTACTTTCTAGTTCATTATATGGAATTTTTTCTTCTTCACCTTTAAATAAGCTTCCTATAATAGGTACATCTTTTAAAACTGTTCCTATTGGCTTTCTAAAAATAAAACCTACAACCCCTACTAAAAGAATGATAACTAAAACTATTATCAAACCCTTTTTCTTTTTAGGCTTTTCAGGTTTAGTGTAAGGAGCTTTTTCATCAATCTTTTCAGTTTTTACTACTGCTTTTTCCATGCCTACTGTTCACTCCTTTTCACAGCGCCATATTTGTAACTTACAATTTCATCTACAATTTGATTTTCAGCTTTAACTTCTTCTCCTTTAAATTGTTCAAGCCTGATTTCTTTTAGATTTTCTAAAATCTTTCTTTGCTTTACAGCTTCTAGAAGTTCATTTCTTTTTTCATTTACTTCTTTTTTGGCCTTTACAATTTCAAGTTCTTTTTTCTCAATTTGTTTATTAAGACGCGCCGTATAATAATTGAATTGCTTTAGATCACTTATATTAAGGCCACCATCACATTGTCTACGAATTTCATTATAAGCTTCGTTATGAAGACCTGTTAATATACTTTTTTCATCTACTAGTTGTTCATGCCTTATATTTGCAAGTCCTAATTCTCGTTTTTTATTGTCCTCTAATTTTTCCTTCAGGGCTAAGACTGGTTGTAACTCAAATTTAAACATTTACTCACCCTACTTTGTTATTTCTGCCATAAGTTCATAAGTTGTTTCAAAACTTACTTTTTCATGAGTTGGTTGTTGTAAAAATTTATTAATTGGTCCAATCTTATCTATTGCTTCGTCAATCTCTTGGCTACTACCACGATTATATGCTCCTACATTAATAAGATCTTCTGACTCTTTATAAACTGCCATTTGCTTCTTAATTTCTCTTGCAAAAGCTTTATGCTCATCTGTTGCAATATCACTCATAACCCTGGATATACTAGCAAGTACATCAATTGCTGGGTAATGCCCTTTGTTAGCAAGCTTTCTTGATAAAACGATATGTCCATCTAAAATACCCCTTGCTGTATCTGTAATAGGTTCATTGAAATCATCTCCATCTACTAAAACAGTATACATACCAGTAATACTTCCTTTATCAGAGTTACCTGCACGTTCTAACAGCTTAGGTAATGCTGCAAATACAGATGGTGTATAACCTCTAGAAACAGGCGGTTCACCTACAGCAAGACCTACTTCACGTTGCGCCATAGAAAATCTCGTTAATGAATCCATCATTAAGAGTACATTCTTTCCTTGGTCTCTAAAGTATTCTGCTAATGCTGTAGCTGTCATTGCTGCCTTTAATCGCATAAGTGCTGGTTGGTCTGACGTTGCAACGACAACTATTGACCTTTTAAGTCCTTCTGCTTTCAAGTCTTTTTCAATAAATTCCCTTACTTCCCTACCACGCTCTCCAATAAGTGCAATGATATTAATATCAGATAATGCATTTCTTGCAATCATACCCATTAAGGTACTTTTACCAACACCACTTCCTGCAAAGATACCAATTCGTTGTCCCTTCCCTACGGTGAGCATGCCATCAATAGCACGTATTCCTAATGAAATAGGTTCATGTATTCTTTGTCTTGTAAGTGGATTAGGTGCCTCATTATCAATAGGTACACTATCAGGACAATATATTTGACTACCATCAATTGGTTTTGCCTGCCAGTCCACAACCTTACCTAACAGATTTTCACCTACTTGAACATTTAACTTATCACCATAAGCCTTTACCTTACATCCAGGTCCAATCCCTTCAAGTTGTCCTAAGGGCATAAGTAATAGGTTTTTATCCCTAAAACCTATTACCTCTGCTTTAATTTCTCTATCACCCTTACGAGTAGATATATAACAAATATCTCCAATGTCTGCCATTGGCCCTAGAGACTCAATTCCCATTCCAACAACCCTAGTAACTTCTCCTGTATAAGTCCATAATTGATGATTTATAATTTTTTCGTATTTGCTTAAATCAATCATATTGACTCCTATGATAACTTTTCTAAAGTTTTGATTTCTGAAATAACACGCTCCATACCTGTCATTACATCATAAGAAATATTTCCTAGTTTAGTTTCTACAATACAAGTAGTTTCATTTAATGAATTTCTTATTTCAATTGTGATATGTTCTCCTAATGCTTGTATTTCTTCTTTTTTATTCTCTGTTAATTTTTCGAATACACTTTGTGCTACACAAATTCTAATTTCATCCTTGGTTTGACATCCTTGTAACATTTTACGTACCATGCATAAAAGCCATTGTGTATTTTCAAAAAGCTCTTCACTAATAATATGTCCTAGTAACTTTTGTAGTAGATTAACTAATTCAGTTTCACTACTCATTATAAGCGCAGCTTTTTCTTCTTCTGCTTGTTTCTTTATTACTTTAACTTCTTCATTTACTTCTTCTATCATTTGCTCTGACTTACTTCTTGTTTCATAAAGTAACTGCGTTTGCTGTGCTCTTGTTTCTTCCTTGATTTCTTCAGCTTTTGCAAGTGCTCCTGACAATATTTCTTCTGCTCTTTGCTTTGCTTCTTCCACAATTCTTTGAGCATTTTCATTAGCCTCATTAATAATAGCTTCACACTCTTCATACGAAGTCACTAAAGGATTGGTCATGTGCTCTTTTGAAGAAGATTGCTCATATAAATCATCTGTTTCATGAGTAGCCTCATATATATGCGCTCTAGTATCTAAACCTTCATCTTCCACTGTATCCTTTTCATATTCAATATGAATAGCTTTAAATCTCTCAGATAAATTGATAACACTTTGGTTTCTTATACGTTCACCTTTTATAATACTAGACAATTACCTCATCTCCTGCTCCACGTGATGTAACGATTTCACCTGCATCCTCTAACTTACGTATAATATTAACAATTTTTTGTTGTGATTCTTCAATCTCTTTAACACGTTTTGGACCCATGTATTCAAGATCTTCTTCAATCATAGCGGCAAGACGTTTTGAAACATTTTCCATGATAACAGCTTTAACAGATTCTCCTGAACCTTTAAGTGCAATTGCAAGTTGATGATTATCCACTTCACGAAGTACACGTTGAATAGATTTTGGATCTAGTGTAATAATATCTTCGAATACAAACATACGTTTTCTGATAACTTCTGCAAGTTCTGGATCTTCGATTTCCAAGTTTTCCATAATATTTTTCTCTGTTGTACGGTCTACTTGATTGATAATCTCTACGATTGAATCTATACCACCAATTGTTGTATAATCTTCTGAAACAAGTGTTGAAAGTCGTTTTTCAAATTCACGTTCAATTTGATTAATTACATCTGGTGATGCACGATCCATTAGTGCAATTCTTCGTGCTGTATCCGATTGCATCTCAGGTGGTAATGAACGTATAATAAGTGCTGCCTGTGCTGGTTTTAAGTATGATAAAATCAGTGCAATTGTTTGTGGATGTTCATTTTGTATAAAGTTAACTAACTGTGATGCATCTGTTTTTCTAGCAAATTCAAAAGGTCTAACCTGTAATGAAACAGTAAGTTTATTAATCACTTCTACTGCCTTATCAGTTCCTAATGCTTGTTCTAGAAGCTGTCTTGCATAACCAATACCACCTTCTGCAATATAATCTTGTGCTAGACACATCTCATAGAATTCTTGCAGTACCTCCTCTTTTACTTTCGGAGATACTGCTTTAATATTGGCAATTTCTAGTGTTAATTGCTCAATTTCTTCTTCTTTTAAATGCTTAAATACTTTAGACGATTTTTCAGGACCTAAAGCTATAAGGAGCATGGCTGCCTTTTGTTTACTTGTATATTCCTCTTTAGTCAAACGATCACTCCCAATCTTCTTCAGTAAGCCAGTTACGTAATAAGTTTGCAACTGCCTCAGGTTTTTCATCTACAAATTTATCAATTTGTCGTTTTGTTTCTAGTGTTTCTTTAAGTTCAATTTCTTCAAGCTCAACTTCTTCCTTAGCTGTCTTAAGCATTTCTTCTACTTCAAGTTCTGGTTCTACTTCTACTTCTTCATCATGTTTTCTGAACTTCATTACAATTGCAACTGCTACAATAATAAGAATAAGTATACCAAATATGAATGGTAAGTAATCTTTATAGTCAATTTCATATGGCTCTTCATCAATAAATCTTGGAATCTCAAAACCATTTACACTAACATTATTAATACCAGTAGCTGCTTTTACAGCTGATATAATACTTTCTTCTACTGTGAAGGCTTGCTGCTGACCATTTTGTGATTTAAATTCAGCCCAAGTTATTCCTACTAAAGTTGGCTTAATTTCTTTTTCACGATAAATTTTATTACGGAAAACATTAACAGCAAGAGATGATTTCTCCAAATCAATATCTCCCATGTTTTTTACATATTCAGACTCTTTTAAATTTGGAGCATATGTAATCTCTTTCTGGTTATCTTTACTAGAAGTTGTGCCATTTCCATCTTCTGCTACATACTGTGTCGTATCTCCTCCGTTTGTAGCTGTACCTGGTTCACCGCCACTACCATTTGTTGCAGTTGATGAACTATTTGCTACATTTTCTTGTGTAATAACACCACGTTGACCATCATCACCTTGTGCTGTATATTCTTTATTATTTTCTACATAATGATCAAAATCTAATACAAGGTTAGGACTAATACGTACATCACTATATAGTTCACTTAATAAATCATTAATTTTTTCTTTAACAGCATCTTCTGCTACTTTTTTGACTTCTTGTTGCTTACTCAGTGCAAGGCTAGAATCTTCTCCACCTTGATAAATTGTATTTCCATTTGAGTCCAAAATAATTACATTTTTCTTATCTAGATTTTTAACTGCATAAGCCATAAAATTGGCAATTCCCTCTGCCTGTTTACTTGATAGTGGCTCACTAAGTGTTAAAAATACACTAGCTGAACTTTCTTGCTTAGATTGAATAAATGAATTTTTCTCCTCCGGAATATTAAGTTGTACCACAACATCCTGTACACCTTTAATTTGTTTTAAAGTTGTTTGTAACTCCTCTTTTGTAAGATGATTAACACGTTCTTTCCATTCATTCTCTGTGGTTGACATAGTAGTATTAATCATATCATTAAAAGAATATGTTGTATCAGTAACCCCCTCTAATGACAGTGCTAAAACAGCCGCATTATATTGATCTGAGTTAACCTGTATATTGGTTCCATCGTTGATTACTTTATATGTAATTTTTTTATCATCTAGAACTTGGGTTGTTTCTGCAATAAATTTGGAGTCCATCTGCCCGTTATATAGTACACGCATTTGTGGCCTTGCTAAATACATTGCAATGGCTATAATTACTACTACTAACCCTACTCCTACCCCAATTTTAATCTTTTGTTTTTTACTTAAATCATTCCACTTCTCAGTTACCTGATTTGATATTTGTCCTATCGTTTCTTGCAATCTATTCACCTCTTCTCTTTAAAGCAGGTATTAAACTGAGAGTTGCATAATCTCTTTATATGCATCTAATACACCATTTCTAACTTGCATTGTATACTGTAATAAAATACTTGCTTTAGATTGTGAAATGAGCAAACTATGTATATTATCGTTAGCCCCAGTTAAAAAATCCATTGTCAACTGATTTGTTTCTTGTTCTGCTTGCAAATTTGCATTAATTAAGTTTTTAGCAGCCTCTAGACTTTGTGTAAAACTTGCATCACTTGTTAAATTAACTTTTTCTTCTGCTGCACTTTGCTGCATGAGTAAACTTGGCAGCTGTTGTACCTGTGATATCATCTTTCTTCCTCCTATCACTATCTACCTATTTCTAGTGCTTTATTAAACATAGCTTTCATTGTATTAAAAGAAGTTATATTAGCTTCATAAGATCTACTAGCAGATATCATATTAACCATTTCATCTACTGTATTAACATTAGGGTAATGTACATACCCATTCTCATCCGCATCTGGATGTGTTGGGTCATAACTCATTGCCCCCTCACTTTCATCTTCTATAATACGTGCAACTCTTACACCATTATTTCCTGATTGGATCTTTTTACCTAACACACTGGCAAAACTACCTGTTGTGTTGTCTATCTGCTCAAAGATAACACTTTTTCTTTTATACGCGCCTCCTTCAGCAGTTCTTGTTGTATTGGCATTAGCAATATTTTGTGAGATAATATCTAGTCTAAGTCTTTGTGCGGTCATACCCGTAGCTGCGGTATCCATAGAGCCAAAAAATCCCATTTAACTTCCCCCCTTATTATTTTATATTTTGAAGAACAGTTGTAAAACGATTAAGCTGTGCGTTTACCCTTGTAATAAGGGCATTATATCTAGCATATACTTTTGCTTCTTCTGCCATTTCTACATCAATATCTACATTATTTCCATCCATTCGATAACTAGAACTTGTATTATCTACATATACCTTAGGCTGGATTTTATCTAAATCAAGATTTGATATACCCTTATTAGTATTTATTTCTTTTAATAAAATCGTTTCAAAACTTACATCTTTTCTTTTATAATTCGGCGTGTCAACATTACTAATATTTTGACTAATTATATTTTTCCTTAAAAGTGTTGCATCTAAGGCCCTATTCATCAGATCTATATTATTAAATAAATCCATATATTCCCTCCCCTTGTTTATTTTTTTTGAATTAATTAATAGTTAAGATTTTTCTCATTTGTCATATTTGTAATTATATATTTTTCCGTTTCATAAAGCAATAATTATTAACAAACAAATCACTAGATGATTGTATGCTACATACTTCAAATTCATCATTTACCATTTTCTGTATGAAAAGTATATTTTTGATATAAAAGCCATTAATAATAATATCTTCTTTTTACAATTTGTGCAACAAATATTTACAAAAAAACAAATTACTTTTACAAAACTTTTTATTTACCAAATTTCTCCTATAATAATATCCCTTTAATAACATTAAAATTTAAAATTCCTAGTAAATCTATCCCCACTACAAACGCAATTCCTAAAAATAATATCCCTACTATGTAAATTGGATTAATCTTAGTATTCATATGCTGAAATAAGCCTTGCCTATAATTCAATATATAAAATCCAGATAAAATAATTATCCCACTTTGTATACCATACAATAAAAGTGCCCCTATAGCACCTTTTACACCATATAATATTATGAAACAACTAATTGTAAAACTATAGCTAAATGTGATAATAAACATTGCACAAAAGCTTATCGGCATAAGTAT
>JAZKZQ010000131.1:0-11455 GCA_045612745.1 Cellulosilyticum sp.
ATGAAATTTATTAGTATTATTGATTAAATTATTCTTTAGGATTACAATAAAAGTAATAATTATGGCGAAATACTTACTTTTAAAAGCGGGAAGCAGTATAGATAAGTATTAGGTTTGTTATATAAAGTTTTATAGCATAATTAAAATAAGATTAAGAAGAAAGAAGGAATTGAATAATGGGAATGAATTTTAAAGAAAAGCTTCCTATTCCTATGGAAGTAAAAGCACAATATCCTGTTTCACAAAAAGTAGCAGAAATTAAGGCGGCAAGAGATGCAGAGATTAGAAAAGTATTTACAGGGGAATCTGATAAGTTTGTAGTAATCGTAGGACCTTGTTCTGCAGATAATGAAGATGCAGTATGCGACTATGTGAGCCGTCTTGCAAAAGTAAATGAGCAAGTATCAGATAAGTTAGTGATTATTCCTAGAATCTATACAAATAAACCAAGGACAACAGGGGAAGGATATAAGGGAATGCTTCATCAACCAGACCCTAACAAGGCGCCTGACTTATTAGAAGGTATTGTTGCAATTCGTAAAATGCATGTACGTGCTATTGAAGAAACAGGGCTTACAGCAGCAGATGAGATGCTTTATCCAGAAAATCGTAGATACTTAGATGATCTTTTATCATATGAAGCAATTGGGGCACGTTCAGTAGAAAATCAACAACACCGTCTTACAGCAAGTGGTATGGATATCCCAGTAGGTATGAAAAATCCTACAAGTGGTGACTTTGCGGTTATGTTTAACTCTGTTATTGCAGCACAAAAATCTCATAACTTTATTTATCGTGGTTGGGATGTGACAACAGATGGTAATGAACTTGCACATATTATCCTTCGTGGTGCTGTAAATAGTAAAGGAGAATCCATCCCTAATTATCACTACGAAGATTTAATGATAATGTTAGAGATGTACAATCAATTAGATCTTAAGAACCCAGCAGCTATTATTGATGCTAACCATGCTAACTCAGGTAAACAATTTAAAGAACAAATTCGTATTGTTAATGAAGTCCTTCATAGTAGAGAATATAATAATGACCTTAAAAAAGTAATTAAGGGTGTCATGATTGAAAGTTATATTGAAGAAGGTACTCAAAAAATTGGGCCAAATCAAGTATATGGTAAATCTATTACAGACCCATGTCTTGGTTGGAAGGATACAGAAGAACTTCTTTATAGAATTGCAGACCGCTGTTAATCAAATGAAATAAAAAGCTCTCAAGTTTAAGAAAGGACTTGAGAGCTTTTTTGTAAAAATTTTTAAGTAATTGTCACAGATTTATAGATTGTTACGTTATAAAGGTGAAAAGAAGATAAGGAGGTTATTATGCACACATATAATTTGGATTTAACTTTTCAAACAGGTGGTGAAGAGGAATTAGAACAAGCTATAGCAATATATAGTCAGCCTTTATTAAGATATTGCCATAATATACTTTGTGATTATGATGAAGCAAAAGATATTGTACAGATTACTTTTATTAAGGCATATGAAAAACGTAACTCCTTTAGAAGTGGTACATGTTTTTCAGCATGGTTGTATCGCATTGCATATACCAGTTGTATGGATTATCTAAGAAACAAAAAGTGGCAAATTTTTTGGCAAGTACCTAGAACAAAAGAAACGGAGTATATTAGCGAAGAATTAAAAGAGGCACTGAAGGTATTAACACCTATTGAAAGAGCAATTGTGTTTAGTCGTGTGATAGATGAAAAAAGTTATGGAGAACTGGAAGAAATATATGAGATATCAGCAAGTACATTACGCAAGAAATATGAACGTGCGAAAAAGAAACTTGCTAAAGCATTAAAGGAAGTCAATACATATTACAGGGGACTGGAGGAACATATATGAGATATGATGAGAAAGAATTAAGCATCAGAGAAGCTTTAGAGACAATAAGAACGCCAGAATATGATTTTACACAAGATGTAAAAAGGAAAATTAATAGTGCTAGTCCCCATAAAGTAGTATATAAGAGATATAAAAAAGCAAGGTTCATATTAATTGCAGGTATAGTAGGGCTTTTAAGTATTACAGTATTAGGGGGGACTTTAACAAGTTTTAATAGACTTTTAGCGCTTATAAGCCCAGAGATTGCAGCAATTCTTAAACCCATTAATAAGTCTGAAGAGGAAGGACAGATACATAGTGATGAAGTCGTAGATGAAATGCAAAATATAGAGATTAACAGTAAGGAACATAGTAATGGAGGAACGGAAAAGGCAAAAGGTATAGAAATTAAACCATTAGCAGTAGTGAATGATCATGATATGCTTGTAGTTTATTTAACAATGCAAGATTTAACAGGGAATAGGTTGGATGAAACTATGAGTATTTATGATTATTTTGTGGAAGGTACAACAATTAATAACTGTCAGGTAATAGATTATGAGCCTACCACTAAAACTGCTATCTTACGTTTACAGGGGAATGGAGGTAGTGAGTTAGAAAAAGATAAGATACGGATTTGTATTAAATCTTTCTTAAGTCATAAGCAAGAAGTAGACTCAGTAGAAACTAATATAGGTTTATCTAAGCTACCTCATTTACGAGAGGTAGACTCAGCAAAACTATTTAGAGACTTTACATCAGGAGGAGGCGGTACAGGGGAACTGTGGAATGAGATAGAAAACAAGGGATATATAGGTATATTAAAAGTAGCTAATAAAAATATATCAGTATCAGGTATAAAGGGGATGACCATATCTAATATAGGTTTTGTGGATAATAAGCTTCATATTCAAACAAAGTGGAGCGAAAATAATGGAGATAATAATGGCTATTTTTATTTAGTAGATAAAGCAGGAGATAAGGTGGATGTACTAGAAAATAATTTTTATTTTGGTGTAGATGAAAGTAATAATATTCAGTTTGGAGGCAACTATATAGAATATATTTTAGATATTAGCCCAGAAGAAATAGGGGATTTAGAACTTAGGGGTTATTTTGTGGAATGGGACGAACTAGTGGAAGGAGGCTGGCAGGTGATAGTTGATTTAAATACAGACCTGCAAATAATTACATTACCTTGTGATATACAAATAGAAAGCTGGAGCATAGAAGAAATTGAAGTATCTCCTTTAGGGGTAACATTAATAGGGGAGGGAATAGGGAAGAGGCCAGAGGTGATAGATGTAAGTATTAAACTGAAAAATGGAGAAGTAAAAACATTTGATAATGTAATGACATCTAATCAACTTGGAAAGGTTAGTATGAAGTTAGGCTTAGAAATACCGTTAGATATGGATGAAGTGATGCAGGTAGAAATTAATCATAATGTAATTAGCTTTGAGTAGAAATGGTATGTTTAAGAATAACGTATATGTGGTATAATTTAGCTAGATTATATGGAAGAAGGGAGGCGACTAAAGTGCCATTAGCACAAGAGAGGCATATATACAGCTATAGAGATTACTTAAATTGGAATGAGGATACAAGAATTGAGATTATAGATGGAAAAGTTTATATGCAAGCAGCACCTTCTAGAAGGCATCAAGAAATATTATCTGAACTTCATAGACAGATTTCAAATTATTTAGTAGGAAAAACATGTAAAGTATATCCAGCACCATTTGAAGTACGTCTTGAAACGATAGATATCCCAGAACAGATTATCAATGTATTTGAACCTAATTTAAGTGTAATTTGTGACAAAAGTAAGTTAGATGATAGAGGATGTAAAGGTGCACCAGATTGGATTATAGAAATAACCTCACCTTCTACTGCAAGGGTAGATAAGATTAAGAAATTTAATAAATATGAAGAAGCTGGCGTGAAAGAATACTGGATTATTGAACCAGAAGAAAATATTGTGAGTGTATTTACATTAGATACTAATAATCGTTATGGTAGACCAGAAATGTACGCAGGTGATGATAGAATAATTGTAAAAACACTAGAAGACCTAGAAATTAATTTAGAAATGGTATTTGCATAGAAAAGAGAACAGGACAAATGAAATAGATTGGTGTTTATTAAATAAAAAGCTCTCAAGTTTAAGAAAGGACTTGAGAGTTTTTTTATATATTATTTTAAAAATTTTTAAAATAATATATAATTTAAAAGAGGATTTAAGATTAAACAGGGGGAAGATTGAAGAATGAAGAAGCATAATGTAGGGAGAAATAAAAAATTTATACTAAGCATTGTAATTATTAATATTGTATTATTAGTAGTAGCTTATTTTATAAGTATAAAAATGTATCATCTTACTAGTCCTAAATTATATTTTGGAGAGTTGGGAGTATGTCCTTATATAGGAATATTTTTTATATGTATTTCACCATGCATATATACTCTTGGAGGGATAATTGGTTTAGAAGAAGATGAAGTCAAGAAACTAACTTTAAGAAGACGAATAGCACATATAGTAAGTATAGTAAGTATAGTGATTTTAGAAAGTATAAGTGTGGTAAGCATGCTGTTTTTAGCAGTTGTTATCCCACCACTAAAGGATTATACAAATAATGTGAAAGATTATTTAGTTGTAAATGAAGATATAGGAAAGTGTGCACCTATTTATGAGAAATTCTTTCCTACTCAAATTCCGGCAGAAGCAATTGATATAGAATATGTGTATGAAGCTTACAGTGCTTTATTAGTTAGTGAAGGAAAAATAGAAGCATCTTGGATATTACCGTTAAATGAATATGAAAATAGTAAAGCTGATATGGAAAATATTGCTTATATGGAAGAAGTAGGTGAGGGGACATATAATATTTATCTTTTAAATTGTGCTTATCCAAATAACTTTAAATTACAGTTTAAGTGTGATGATCAAACGAGACGTATGACCTACAGTATGAGTATAGAAGATTAAATTATATTTTGTGACATCAATTTGTATGATACAACTATTGAACTGTTTCCTAATAGCAAAAAGATGGTAGTAAATAATACAGAGAAGAATATTGATATGGCACCAATTTTAGAAAGTGGAAAATCTTATTTACCTATTAGGGTAGTTGCTCAAGCATTAGGAAAAGATGTTACTTACAAAAAGCAAGGAAATGCATATATGTATGAGATTCATGAGAGTTTAAAGTAAAATAGAGTAGCCTTAACATATGATGTAACCCTAATATGTTAAGGCTACTTTTTATCTTTATATTATGACGTTATATTACAAGATGATACCTAATATGTTATATAATTAAAAAGCTATTTTGAATGTAGCAATGAATATAGGTGAATCAACATAATATAAAAACTAGAATATGACAGTTTATGGAGGTACAGAATGAAGATGTCGAAAATATTGGCAACGTTTGTTGTCGCTGGTTTGATTGGTGGGGTGGGTTACAACCTAATAAAGCAAGAGCCTTCACAAATAACCAATCAAATTGTAAATGAAAGTGAGAAGTCACCAAGTGAACAAGATGAAGCAACACCAAATCAAGACGAAACTAGTACGCAAATAGATGAGGAAAAAGCAGATAGTGACAGCAGTGATGAATTAACTCAAACAAATGAAGGAATAGACAGCAATGATGAGTTAGCTGAAGGAAATGAAGTAGTAGGCAAAGTTGCAAGTAAATTGGAAACAGCCAATGAAGCATTTGTAGCAGATGGTATGGTGGATATATATTCACAACTTCGTACAAGTCAAAAGAAAAAGTGGCTTAAATTAATCAATGAAAATGATTATTTTGGTAATGCTTCTCTTCAGTATCAAATCAGTAGTATTTATGAACTGGGAGATAATCAGTATTACATATTAGGTTGGTCAGCACCATCAGAGGGAAAATTAATTTTAGCGGACAAATGGTCAGAGGCACAGAAAGAAAAATATTCTGCACAAGATATTTTTGAACTAGTTTTAAGAGAAGAAGATGGCAATTATTTTGTGACACAAGCGATTTATCCAAGCAAACAAATTTTATCAAGTGATGAAGTGGCTCTATATAAAAAAGAAGAACAAGCTGAAAGTAATGTAGCCATTGAGTATGATAAAGTCCGTAAATTAGAAGGTGTAGATGAGTATGTTAGCTATTTAGATGCTGCAATTAACGAAATTAAAGCAGAAAGTAGTGAGCAGGGTAATGCACATCATAATACAGATAGTACCACTAATGATAGTGACCACTCTGCCGGAGATACGACAGAAAATAATGAGAGCGTAGCCATTAATGATGCTGGAAAAAGTGAAGTAACACAATATGTTCAATATGCTATAGAAGACCTATCTTCTACATCTACTGTAGCAGAAGATAATATAATTGATGTAAAAACTGAACTTTTAGAGCAAATGAAAGAGGCTATGACAACAGCTAAAGATAAGTTTAATAATCTTTTAAGTGAAAATGATATTAGCTTTAATAAGAGCTTAAATACTGTTTTAAAATTACAAACAGAAGAAACAAGCTTTAAAAAGCCTATTTATATTCAGCTTCCTGAAAGTATTGAGGATTTAGGTGAGGTAACTGGACTTCGTGTTGTTATAGATGACAATAGCTATGTGTATATTAATGGAGAAGACTTAGAAGCACTTGCTGGACTTAAGATCAAAATTGAACGATTAAAAGATAAGAAAAGCTATGAAATCACTTTCTTAGGTAAACAAGATGAAATCATACCACAACTTGAGCAAAGCATTACTTTTGCCTTCAAAGCAAAAGATGAGTTTACAACAGTTGTAAGAGTTATGAGTGATGAAGAACAAAACTGGGGTGGTCAATACGAAGGGGCTACAAGTAGCATTTCCTTTGGGACAAAATACTCAGGTACATATAAAGTAATTGATAACAATGTGAAAATTAGAGATATTTCACATCTCACAAGTAGCCAGCAATCAGCTATTAAGTTCATGGTTTCGAAAGGTTACTTAAGCCTTGAAAATGAACGCTTTAACCCAGAACATACTTTTACGCGCTATGAATTTGCTGAGGCACTTGTAAAAATGTTCTTTGCATTAGATACGTCCTTACAAACAAGTTTCAAAGATGTGCCATTAGATAGTGAGTACTATCCATATGTGGCATCAGGCGAAACTTATGATATTATCAAAGGTTTTGCAGATGGCACATTTAAAGGCGATACAAAAATCTTAAAAGAGCAAGTAATCTCATTATGTGCAAGAACGATTGCAGATAAAAAAGGCTATGTTTACCCAGAACATACAGAAGACTATTTGAAATTTGCAGATACTGAGGAAATTGGTAAATGGGCATTAGAGGATATTGCTTTAGCTGTACAAAGTGGTTTAACCACAGCAGGTGGTAGTTTATCACCAAAGGCTGAGATTACAAAAGCTGAAAGTGCAGAAGTATTATATGAACTCTTTAACTTACTTTATGAAACAGCACCAAGTGAAAATGTAGTAGAAATGACACCAACACAAAAAACATATTCTATTTTAGGGACATTACTGGTGTTAGGCCTTGCTTTATGGCTTATTTGGAAATTCATTAAGAAGTTTGCAGTACTCCTTACAATGATTGCTTGTACAGCAGCAATTATTATTACTTTAATCATTGGTTTCAAAGGTGGATTTTAGATAGCATAAGAAAACAGCATAGTAGTATTTAAAAGGCGGTATTTCCAATAATGGAAGCCGCCTTTTTTGAAAAAAATTATCATTTTCATATTGAAAAAATTAAACATTAAGAATATAATAAAGTATATTAGAAATGAAAATCATTATTAAATTTGAGCTATATAAAATACAAATAGAAAGAAGATGATGTTATGCCGTTAACAATGGTTCAAGTAGGTCAACCAAATGTTATTAAAAAAGTAGGTGGTAAAGAAGAAACAAAAAAGTTTCTTGAGAGTTTAGGATTTGTAGCGGGTAGTATAGTTACTGTTGTATCTGAAATAAGTGGCAATATGATTGTAAACATTAAGGAGTCACGTGTAGCCATTAATAAGGAAATGGCAATTAAAATACTTGTATAAATATTTAAAGAGATTAAAGGAGCATAGTAATGAGAACTTTAAAACAAATATCATGTGGTGAAACTGTTAGGGTTAAGAAAATAACTGGAGAAGGGGCAGTAAAGAGACGTATTATGGATATGGGTATTACAAAAGGTATAGAAGTGTATGTAAGAAAAGTAGCACCCTTTGGTGACCCTATTGAAGTAACCATAAGAGGCTATGAATTATCCCTTAGGAAAATGGACGCAGAAATGATTGAGGTAGAATAATTTTTATAAATAAATTAGTGAAAGGAGCATACAGATGTCAATTAAGATTGCGTTAGCAGGTAATCCCAACTGTGGTAAGACTACTTTATTTAATGCACTGACAGGATCAAATCAATTTGTAGGGAACTGGCCAGGTGTTACAGTAGAAAAAAAAGAAGGTAAGTTGAAGGGGCATAAAGATATTATAGTTATAGACCTTCCAGGTATTTATTCATTATCACCTTATACATTAGAGGAGGTAGTGGCTAGAAATTATCTTATTGAAGAAAAACCAGATGCTATTTTAAATATTGTAGATGGTACAAATATTGAACGAAACCTCTATTTATCTACACAATTAATGGAATTAGGTATACCAGTTATTATGGCAGTGAATATGATGGATATACTAGAGAGAAACGGTGATACAATACATATTGATAAGCTTAGTAAAAAACTTGGATGTGAAGTTGTTACTATATCTGCACTCAAAGGAACAGGTATTAAGGAGGCGGCAGAAAAAGCAGTGAGACTTGCTAAGAACAAGAAAGTTGTACCTATTGTTCATAAATTTGATACCCGTGTAGAAGGGATTTTAAATTCAATTGAAGATAAAATAGCAGATGAAATTCCAAGAGAGCAAAGACGTTTCTTTGCCATTAAATTACTTGAAAAAGATGATAAGATAACAGAGCAAATAAAAAAAGTACCTGATGTGACAGAAGAAATTAATTACATTGAAGATGAGATGGATGATGATACAGAAAGTATTATTACAAATGAGCGTTATACTTATATCTCATCTATTATTGAAAGTTGTTGTAAAAAGAAGAGTAAAGGAAAGCTTACAACATCTGATAAGATTGACCAAATCGTTACAAATAGGTGGCTTGCATTACCGATTTTCGCAATAATTATGTTCCTTGTTTACTATGTATCCGTTACAACAGTAGGTACATGGGGGACAGATTGGGTAAATGATGGTGTCTTTGGTGAAGGATGGAGTTTATTTGGGTTAGCTATACCAAGTGTTCCAGTAATTATTGAAGCTGGTTTAAGTGCAATTGGTTGTGCAAATTGGTTACAGGGATTAGTCCTAGATGGAATAGTTGGTGGTGTAGGGGCTGTTCTTGGCTTCGTACCACAGATGTTAATTTTATTTATTTTTCTTGCTTTCTTAGAAGCGTGTGGTTACATGGCAAGGGTAGCTTTTATTATGGATAGGATTTTCCGTAAGTTTGGTCTTTCAGGAAAATCATTTATTCCGATGCTTATTGGAAGTGGGTGTGGCGTACCAGGTATTATGGAATATCGTACAATTGAAAGTGATAGAGACGGGAAAATGACAATTATGACAACAACATTTATTCCTTGTGGGGCTAAGTTACCAATCATTGCACTTATTGCAGGTGCTTTATTTGATGGGGCATGGTGGGTTGCACCAAGTGCATACTTTGTCGGGATTGCAGCAATTATTTGCTCAGGAATTATTTTAAAGAAAACAAAAATGTTTGCAGGAGATCCAGCACCATTCGTTATGGAACTTCCAACTTATCATATGCCAACAGTAGGAAATGTTTTAAGAAGTATGTGGGAACGCGGTTGGTCATTTATTAAAAAGGCTGGAACAATTATTCTTCTTTCAACAATTGTGATTTGGTTTATGACCTATTTCGGATGGGTTGATGGACAGTTCAGAATGCTTGAAGATATGGAAATGGAGTACAGTATTTTAGCAGCACTTGGTAATTGCATTAGCTGGCTATTCATCCCTCTTGGTTGGGGAGACTGGAAATCGGCAGTAGCAACTATTACAGGGCTCATTGCAAAAGAAAATGTCGTTGGTACATTTGGCGTTTTATATGGCTTTGCTGAAGTGGCTGAAGATGGTAGTGAAATCTGGGGTACACTTGCAAGTAGTATGACAGCTGTGGCGGCTTACTCATTCCTTGTCTTTAATCTCTTATGTGCGCCTTGTTTCGCAGCAATGGGAGCTATTAAACGAGAAATGAATAATACAAAATGGTTCTGGTTTGCTACTGGTTATCAAACATTACTTGCCTATGTTGTCGCATTATGTGTTTACCAAATCGGCACACTTATTACGGTAGGTACATTTGGTATAGGAACAGTAGTTGCCATTCTAATAATTGTAGCATTCATCTATCTTCTTGTAAGACCTTATAAACAAAGTACTAAATTAGCTGTAGCAATAGGTAAATAATGATCGGGGCACTGTCACTAGAATATTTATGATTTTGGGGCAGTGCTTTATTTTTAGAAAAGATTTACTAGGAGGGATTTAGATGGGAACGATAATAGTAGGAGTAACTTTACTGGTTATTGTAGGAACTATTATTAGGAGTATGATAAAGGATAAAAAGGCAGGAAAATCTATTCAGTGTGGTGGTGAGTGTAAGTATTGTGGAGGAAGTTGTCATCATTAAATTAATAAAAACGCTAAGAAACAATTAGGTAAAGTTTCTTAGCGTTTTTATATATAAGATTTTATTTAAAAAAAGATTTATGACGGGATATATTATTATAGTTTCCTATGGCACCATAGTTATAAAGTTTGTTATATTGTGCATCAGAAGATTTAAAATCTATCATAACTGGTGTATCTGCAAGTTCAGGATTGGCTTCAAAAAATGGTTGGTCTGCTATATAGATAGCTTGTAAGGCTAGTGGCATTTCACGTTTGAATATTTCATTACGCTTGGATGCACTACCTTCAATACCCTCTCCTGATATAATAACTTCGCCATAAAGAAAATTTTTATCACCTAAGGGTAGCCATTTTAAATAAACTTGATCTTGTATAGCATTAGTTTTGTCCTCGGCATAATCTAGGCCAATTGTTACAAATAAGTCTCCTGTTTCATCAGAATGAGTCATTGTATAAGTACGATTTTTAACGGGGGAAGTCTTAGTGACATGATCACGATATTCTACAAATACTTGACGGTTTCTTTTAGTGGACATATTAACCATCCTAGTCATTAAAGGTTACTAATATAAAGTATGAAAAAGGAACTAAGAAAGTGCTAATATACCTTCGATAATCTGTATTACAATTAATATAGAGAAATCATCTATAAATGTGATGTATAATTTAATATAAAAGAATAAGGGAGAGATAAATGATGATACTTAAAAATGACTTCGATATTTAGGAAGCCACTGAAAAAGTCTATGATTGTTCAATTACAACAATCATAGACTTTTTTCTGTTATAATAAAAGTATCAAATTCGGAAGGTGATTTTATGCTTCAACAACAACAATCTTTAGTTTTAAGTCCATACATGAAAAT
>JAZKZQ010000132.1:0-19940 GCA_045612745.1 Cellulosilyticum sp.
ATAATTAGTATGTTATTGACTATTGGTGTTATTATTAAGCTATTAAAGATTAATTTGAGTGAGATTGCCTTAATAATTATCATAATATCAATTATCTATATACTGATATTAAATCTATTTTCTATCTTATATATTAGGAAAAATATTAGTACATAGGTGAGACAGTCTATAAGAGTAATTATATTTAATAAATATAGCTACTCATAGCTTTAAGTAATGATGAAAGGAATAAAAAATGGAAAGTATTATTACATTAGGTGAGATTAGTAAGCAGTATCGAAATCAGTGGAACTCTATAGATGTATTTAATGGATTAAGATTAGAAGTAAATAAAGGTGATTTTGTAACTATTATGGGGAAATCAGGATGTGGTAAAACTAGTTTACTGAAAATTATAGGTTGTTTGGATAAATCTTACAAGGGGGATTATTTCTTTAAGAATAAGTTAGTTAGAAATATGAGTGGTAAAGAGTTATCGCTGTTAAGGAATACTTCTTTCGGATATGTAGAACAACAAAGTTGTTTAATTGAGCAAGAGAGTGTAGCGTATAATGTATTATTACCATTAATATATAGTAAAAGTAAGATATCTGTTCATTCCCAAGAGGTTAAATTAAAAGAAATACTATATAAGTTACAAATAAGTGAAACGGCAAAAAAGCTAGTTTATCAGCTATCGGGAGGAGAAAAGCAACGGGTTTCTATTGCTAGAGCATTGATTAATGACCCAGAAATTATTATAGCTGATGAACCTACTGCAGCATTAGACTCAGCAACAACCTCAGCTATAATGGACATATTTACTTACATGCATAGTTTAGGAAAAACAATCCTAATAGTAACTCATGATAGCAATATAACTAAATATAGTAATAAGAATTTAAAGTTAGAAGATGGGAAATTAATAAATTATTAATGTAATATTTTGTATTCATAAGTTATGCCTTCAATACCTGTGAATGAAACAGGTGTCATTGTACTATTGAACTGACCCCAATAAGTTAGAAGTAAAAATCTAACTTATTGGAGGTCAGTTTTTTATAGCAAAATATAGTTTTGAATTTAAAAGGAAAGTTGTTGAAGCCTATTTAAATGGCAAAGACACAAGCCTTTTTTAGCTAAAAAATATTGTATTCCAAGCACCAGCCTTATACTTAATTGGGTTACTGCATATCAAGGATACGGTACAGAAGGATTATTAAGAAGTCGTAAAAATGAAATTTATCCTTTTGATTTTAAGCTTCATGTAGTAGCGTTATACTTAACAACCGAAGTTTCATATCAGGGATTAGCACCACAAGTAGGATAAATATCCCCTCCTTAATTGCCAAATGGGTAAATAACTTTCGAAGTGTTGGTCCTGACGCATTGAAACCCAAATGTAAGGGGCGGTATTCAGAGGTAAAAAAAGTTACAGGCAATAACCATTCAAGTATTGAAAATACAAGTATTAATCCAGAGTACCTTAAGCAACTTGAAGAAGAAAATCTAAAATTAAAAATCGAGAATGCATATTTAAAAGAACTGAGGAGACTGCGTTTAGAGGGAACACCCCAAAACAAAAAACGCGAATTATGTACAGTCTCCGAGGGTTATTTAAACTAAAAGATATTCTTGCAGTTATAAACTTTTCTAAAGCAACATATATGTACTGGCAGGAGTGTTTTGATAGAGAAAATCCAGATCAAGAACTAGAAGAGATAATCCTTAAAATACGAAAGAATTATAAGGATTTTGGTTATCGTCGTATTTATGGCATATTAAGAAAACAAGGGCTAATTGGAAATAAGAAGCGTGTTCAACGTATTATGCAAAAACTAGGACTTCAAGTAACATCATTTACTAGAAAGAGCCATAAATATAGTTCATATAAAGAAAAAGTAGGAAAGATTGCTTCCAATAGAATTCATAGACGCTTTAAGACGCATGTTCCACATCAAAAGATTCCAACAGATACAACAGGGTTTAATTACTATGAAGTTGATGAAGAAGGAAGAATGGTTATTAAGAAACTTTAGTTAGATCCATTTATGGATCTATGTAATGGAGAAGTACTCAGTTATGGTATCTCCACACGACCATCAGTAGAAAGTATAATAAAAGCTTTAAATAAGGCTATAGAAATCACAAGTGATTGTCAGTATCGAGGTACAATTCATTCTGAACAAGGATGGGCTTATCAGATGAAGGCATATGTACATACACTTAAATTGAATCAGATTTATTAGAGTATGTCTAGAAAAGGAAATTGCCATGATAATGCTGTGATGCAAACCACTACGCTATAAAATCTAATTTATTGGAGTCACATTATTGCTTAATATGGCGTAGCCACTTTTTGGTATAAAGAAAACTTCCTGCTAAAGTAGAGCTGGTGGATTTTTATTATTTTCACTGTATACTTGACAGGGGGCATTTCATAATTAATAAGATTAGGGTTGGGTAATAGCCCTAATCTTATACAAAAGTATAATGTAGGAATGAAGTTACCGAAAATTGGTTGGAAGATTATACTATCAATACAGATACAAGCTTATTGGCGAAACACTTTGTAGTATTTTGGCACTAATTGGAACTTTAAATTTTATTAATTCTATGATAATGTCAAATCTTTCTCATAGAAATGAAATTACTATGTTACAATCTATTGGCATGTGGTAGTTAGGTTAAAAAATCTTGATTTTTGAAGGTGTTTGATATGCCATATTAGGTATATTCTATAAAAGAGAGTATAAATAAGGGAGAGCCATAAGAAGTATTAATAATTTGTACAAAAATTTATATAGCAAAGGTTTATACAATGAGGATTTTCTGCATAAGTATAAGATATACAGAATTATATAAAAGGAGTACAATGAAGTGATATATAATATTTTATTAGAAAGTGGTCGTATAGAAGTGAAGACAGCTCCAGAGGTACTAGATGTCATTCAAGATGTTAGACAAAAAAGTGTAGATAAAAAAGCAACTTGTATTAAAATAGGCACACCGATCTATAATCTAGATGTATGGTTATTGCCTATTAAGGATTTAGCATTTTTATGCTTTGAGTCCATGCATACAGAGGAAGGTAAAGCAAGAGGAAATCTAATTCCTATTGATGAAGCAATCAAACATGCGGCATATATTATTAAGAATAATTGCCTTGCACAGAATGAAGAATGGCATAGTTGTTAACTTGATTTAAACGAATACGCTGAAACATAAAGAAAGAGGAAAAGGTAAATGTACTATATTGATGAAATTAAGGCTTATGAGCCTGTAAATGAACAAGAGGTAGCAGACAAAAGGGTTATTTTACAATATATTAAGGACTATCCTAATACTATTTTATTAAGGGAAAATGAAATGGGACACCTTACAAGTTCAGGTTTTATCATGAATAAAACATTAGACAAAGTGCTTATGGTACATCACAATATTTATAAGACATGGGCTTGGACGGGTGGCCATGCAGATGGAGATGAGGATTTACTTTATGTAGCACTGAAAGAAGCAAGAGAAGAAACAGGTGTACAAAACATTACACCACTGATGCCAGAAATCGCAAGCCTTGATATCTTGCCAGTATGGGGGCATGTGAAAAATGGGGTTTATGTACCAACACACATGCACTTATCAGTAGCCTATGTGCTGATTGCTGATGAAAGCGAACAACTTCATATCAACGAAGCAGAAAATAGTGGTGTAAAATGGATTAGTATAGATGAACTAGAAGCACACTGTAATGAGCCAGAGATTATGGTGATTTATAGAAAGTTAATTAAAAAAGCCAAGAAGTTTAAAGGCTAGTGAAAAGTAAAAGATTTAAAATACGTAAGTCTAATACAACGAATAGTAAAAAAAAAGAGGCTAGAGCATTTTCAGGAGATGTTCTAGCCTCTTTCGAGATTAAGGGGAGATGAGGATTAGAAACCTCGTTCTCCACTGCCACCGAAGGTACCTCCACCACTAGAAGTATGTGTTGAGCTACCACCACCAAACCCACCATTACCCTTATTAGAATCATCTTTGATACGGATTCTGGAGGTATGCGTATGCACAAACATATCTTTTTTATCTGTGTAGTTAACAGAGCTACGATCTGGTATGGTAACAGGTTGGGTAAAGCGAGGATGTGTATAACTATAACAAATTGAGGAATAAGTAATTAGTGATACGACAAGAGCAATGAGTGCAGCAATACCACCTCTTATTAAGTAATCCTCCACTTCAAGAGGTGCTTTAGGCAGAGTAGTTCTATCTGCCGTGCTTTTCGGAATAGGATGAGACATAACGGCTGTTACTTTTTTTAAGAAAGTCTTGCCTACATCATAATAATTACCTGATTTTAATTGATTATAGAAGCTATCAATAATTAATTCTGAACGTGCATCAGTAAAATATGAAATAGCTAAACCAGATGTTGAAATTTTCACATTGCGGTTATCCATATCAATAATAAGTAAAATACCATTTTTATTATCTCGTCCATAACCTAAATCAAATAAGAAATCATCGGCAAAAGCTGTAGTTGTTTTACCTTGTGCATCATTAATAGTTAGGATATAAGCATCCATATTGTATGTTTGTTTGATTTCATTAATTTTAGATTCAAGATTTTGCTTTTCATTACTGGTAAGGAGATTAGCATAGTCGTAAACTGTTTGATCAATGGGCTTAGATTGTGTTTGTGCTCCAAATAAAGTTGGGACGAACATGGTAAAGCAGAATAATAAGCACATGAGGCTTGTAAAAGTATGATGTAGTTTTCTCATATGAATAATCCTCCTATAAAGCAAGCAATAAAGGTAATAATAAAAATAAGTACAGAGAATTTAAAGACCTTTGACTTATCTAGTGGTAGGCGGCCATAGAGCTTGCCCGTTTGACCATTCATAGCAAATAGATATGTTTCACCTTTGTAGAGATAAGTAAGCATCCATACAGGCATTAAGGTGTAGTGAAAACGCGTTTTGTGAAGGCGTACGTGAGTACCATTGACAATGACACTAGAGTAGCCATGAATAGATTCACGTAGCGTAACGTTAACAGCCTTTTCAACACGTTTTTTGATTTCAGGATAAATGGCATCTTTGTCCACATCATATTTTTCAGCTAAGAAACCTGAAAGATATGTGTGGGAGTAGTCTGTAAGTTCATTAAAGTTGAATGGGCCAATGCTGTCCATAACCTGATCATCAGCCTTGCTTGAAGCATCATGGGCAATATGGTTAAAGTTCATGTTCGCTTCACGATAAATAGCATATTCATCCGTTTTTGTATAACGATAATCTCCTGCAACCCAAGAAGTAATATTTTTAGCCCTTGCACTGAGGTTACCGGAAGTATCACAGTCTACAAGCCAATAAGGGATATAGAGTCCAGCCATTTTTTCTAATTGTGAAGGTGATGAAAAGTCATTAGGTAAGAATTTTTTAGTTTTACGCCAAGTCATAAATGCTTCTTGTGCCCGATCACGACTTAGTTTAAAAGGAATAACTTTAGAAGGTCTAAATTCCCCTTCAAGCTGTTTAGAAAATACAACAGGATTATGGCAGTAGCAACAAATCATAGCAGATGTTGTTTGGTCTGTAATGATTTCGGCACCACAACTTGGGCAAGTATAAAGTAGTGAAGGTGTGCTATCTTGGTTTTTGTCAGTATAATCACTGGCATCTTCAATAATTTCTTTAGCATCTTCTGAGTGAACTGATTTGGTAGATAGCTTTTCAAGATCATTTTCTGAAAAGGTACTGAAACAGAAATCACATTTTGACTTTTGTGTATCGGGATCGAAGCTTAAGTGTCCACCACAGTTGGGACACTTATAGGTAATAACAGACAAATGATAACCTCCTTTGATAGACTCATCTAAAATTAACGCAATAATGAATTTATAGATGAGTTGTGTATAAGTGAGATATTTTTAATATTAAGTGAAGTATATCATACCCAATTCTAATTGTGAATAATAGGGTATAAGATTTACTATTATTGTAAAAATTATACCTTACCTAGATGAAGCTACCTTTCAGCAACAAGTACATTTTTTTTGTTAGGAAATTAAAAAATAACCTCCTTGAAGTATAAAGTAAATTAGCTTGTGTACAAAGGAGGGGATATAAAAAAAGTTGCTACAAAAAAAGGAGAATGTAGCAACCAATAGGTTAAGAAGTAAAGGGAAAGCAAAAGGTATTTAAAAGTTCGGTTGAAGTAATAGTTGAACAAGCTCTAATAGTTTTAGAAGAATGTGGCAAGTTAAAGTAGGGGAGATGGAGGCATTGAAGTTGGCTAAGTAGTGAGGTATAGTCGGCATCACAATGAGACCACGTATTAATAAATACAGGTTCTAGACTAGGGTTAGAGTCTGTAGCAAGACCAGCATAAGTATAGCCTGCACGAATTGTTGTGGACATAAGAGGTGCAAGAAAGAAAGCATTAAAATAAAAAAATGTATTAGAGCCTGTATTACTAAAGCGTGTAATAAGTGCTGTGAGTTCAGTAAGTGCATCTGAGACAGCTTTATTCTGTTTTGTATAAATGAGGGTTTTATTATCAGTAACATTAGTTCCATCCAAATTAGATTCAGAATCACCCTGAGAATGGCTATTGTTATTTCCTTTAGCAACAGAAGTGGAGTTAGTTTCATTATTACCAGTTGCATGATTGAAGGTCATACTTACATTAATTGAACGGGAGCTATTGCCTAGAGGAACTGCGGTAGAAGGGCTAAGGTTAGTATAAGCAGCAGTACTAGCACCACAATTTGAACTATCTGTAAGGGTACAGGAATCACCACAAGTGTCAGTACGATTATTGGTAAGTGTGCAGCAAGTATTATGAGCAATACCTTTAAAGAGATTATGATTTGCTTGTGAAAACTGGGAGAGTGTATTAAATAATTGAATTAGATCTTCAGTATGTTTCTGTAGGTGGCAAGGAGGTGCAGGAGTAGCTAGAAAAAGTGCTGTATAGTCTTCATGAGTAAAAAGTGAAGAAAAATTTTTTAAGAGAGGCGTATTAGTGGGAGAGGTGTTATTAGGAACTATAATTGCAGAAGTTAGAGCAGTAGAATTATTGGGTGAAAAAAGTTGTTTAAGGAGTAATTCGGATTCTTTTTGATCTAAAGATGTTAATTCATTAGGTGAAAAGGTGGATGCAAATCCTTGCATTAATATTTCTGCACTGATATTAGGTACAGTACTAATTTTTAGGCCAATATAAAAATGAAGTATGCCTTTATGCTGAGTTAAAATAAATGCAATGGTTGTTTCAAGGGAAGCAAGTGCATTAAGGACATAAGTAAAAAAGGTATAGGTTGTAGGAAGTGTTAAAGTATTTATTTTAAATAAGAGAAGACAATCTTTATGATTTACACACGGCGATAGCGTGAAATGGTTTAATTTACGGAGATAATCTCTATTTATTAAGAAATCAAACTGCTTAAGTGCAGAAGTGAGCTCATGTTCAAAAGGATGTTTTAGCATAGTATCAGTCCTTTAACAAGAAGAGACTATTATAGTATATGCAAAGTGTAAAAAACTGTAACCAAGTAAATACATAGTAAGGTAATAGATTACTTAAAGTGATAATAGGTTAATTGGGTTATTAAGGAAAAATACATACACAGGTGAATGTGGAAAATGTGGATATCTTAAAGTGAAAAATGAGTTAGGTGTGGATTATATAATACTAAAAACTATATAAAGAGGTGGATAAAAGGTGAAAATATAATATTTATAAGGGGATATGCTATAATAAAATAAGATAAAGAACATACTTAGTAAAAATAAAAAATGAATAGCAGAAGGATGAAGAGATGAGACAGGAAGTAAAGCTTAAGATTAAGTCAGGGTTTGCAAGAGAAATCAAACAAGGGTATCCATTAATTGCAAAGGATGCCATTGAAAATACGAATGTATTAACAAGCGAAGATGTAATTATTAATTTATATGATGAGAAAAATAACTTTATGGCAAAAGGTTATTATGGTAAGCAAAACAAAGGTTATGGTTGGGTGCTAAGTTATAAGGAAAATGAAAAAATTAATCAAAGCTTTTTTGCGAGGAAGATTAAGGCGGCTATTAACTACCGTAAAGATTTATATGAGAGTACTGATACCACTGCCTTTCGTGTATTTAATGGAGAAGGTGATGGGGTAGGCGGCTTAACAATTGATTACTTCACAGGGTATTATCTTATCACTTGGTATAGTGAAGGAATTTATAGTTTTAAAGAAGAAATCATTAATGCATTACTTGAAGTAGTAGAAGTTAAGGGGATTTATCAGAAAAAACGATTTGATGTAGATGGGAAATATATTGAAGACCAAGATTATGTAATGGGTGAAGTGCCAGAGTGGCCGTTAATTGTTAAAGAAAGTGGACAACAGTTTGCTATTTATTTAGATGATGGAGCTATGGTGGGTATTTTCTTAGACCAAAGAGAAGTAAGAAAACGTATTCGTGACCACTATGCTAAGGGCAAAACTGTGCTGAATACATTCTCTTATACAGGTGGTTTCTCTGTATTTGCAGCAGCAGGAGGAGCAGCTAAAACAACAAGTGTAGACCTTGCAAATCGCAGTTTAAGTAAGACAAGAGAACAGTTTAGTGTTAATGATATTGATTATACAACACAGGATATCATAGTAGAGGATGTTTTCAAATACTTTAAATACGCAGTGAAAAAAGAACTTAAATTTGATATGGTTGTTTTAGATCCACCAAGTTTTGCACGCTCTAAGAAATTTACTTTTAGTGCATCTAAAGACTATACAAACTTATTAAAAGAAGCTATCGCTATTACAGAGAAAGATGGTGTTATCGTAGCTTCTACTAACTGTAGTGCATTCAATATGAAGAAGTTTAAAACCTTTATAGATACAGCCTTTAAGCAAATGGAAGAGCGTTATAGCATATTAGAAGAGTATAGTTTACCAAAAGACTTTAAGACAATTAATAGCTTTAAAGAAGGAGATTATCTTAAAGTAGTATTTATTAAGAAACATTAGTAGAGATATATGTATGTGACACAAAAGATATTTAGTTAATATCATCAAGAAGAACTAGGCAGTTGAAATAAATTTATCTGTAGATGATAAAGTGGGTTTCAACTGCCTAGTTTTTTGTATGTTCTTTAGAGAAGAAGGCATTATTTTTATAAGTTAGCATAAATTTTAAAGTATATTTTAAAAAGATAGTTGACTTTATTACTTTAGCGTACTAAAATGTTTAAATAATGGTTTACAAAAAAATATAAAATAGGAGGAAAAATAGCATGAAATTACAAAAAATGTTCAAAAAATTAGTAGCCTTTTCAATGATGAGTGTAGTCGCATTTAGTTTAGTAGGTTGTGGAGAGGAAAACACAGCTAAAACAGATGGTACAAATACAAGTGAAGCATTAACAGAGAGTAATAGTAAAGTAGATACAACTACTGTAGGTGAAAGTACATTAGATAAAGAAACACTTATTGTAGGTCTTGATGATGCTTTTCCTCCTATGGGTTATAGAGATGAAAATGGAGATATTGTGGGCTATGATATTGATCTTGCTAATGCTTTTGGAGAAAAGCTTGGTAAAGAGATTGAGTTTCAAACAATTGACTGGACAATGAAAGAAACTGAATTAAATGCAGGTAATATTGATTTTATCTGGAATGGTTATAGCATTACTGATCAAAGAAAAGAACAAGTTGATTTCAGTATACCTTATTTAAAGAATAAACAAATTATCATTACTTTAGCAGACTCACCTATTAATACAAAAGCAGATTTAGCTGGTAAAGTAGTAGGTGCACAATCAGGTTCAACAGCAGTAGATGCAGCTAAAAAGGAACCAGAGGTGGTAGAAACATTTAAAGATGGTGATTTAATTACATATGAGACAAATAATGATGTATTAATGGATTTAGAAGCAGGACGTTTAGATGCTGTGGTGGCTGATGAAATTTTAGTAAATTATTATATTACTAAGAAGGGACCAGAAAAATTTAAAATTCTTGAAGAAAATTTTGGTGAAGAAGAATATGGTGTAGGTATGAGAAAAGGCGACACAGAACTGGTAGAAACTTTTAATAAGATTTATGAAGAACTTAAAGCTGATGGTACTGTGGCAGAGATTTCTACTAAATGGTTTGGAGAAGATATCGCAGAGTAACTCAGGTGTAATGAATAATGAGAACTTAACGTAATGAAGGATTAGAATCTAAAGAAGATGAAGTGAATGGAGAAGAGGAGGACTTAGGGTGATAAGTATAATATTCCAAAAGATTATAGCATTCATAAATAGTATACCAGGTATAGTTGAATATACTAAAATGATGATGCCCCAAGTAATGGAGGGACTTGAGGTAACGTTACAAGTATTTTTATTAACATTGGTACTATCTATTCCACTAGGAATATTAGTAGCATTATGTCGTTTATCTAAGTTTGAGTTATTAAGTAAGCTTACAGGATGTTATACACTTATCATGAGAGGAACACCTCTTTTACTTCAAATTGTATTTATCTTCTTTGGTTTTCCTACTATTGGGATTAAAATTCCACGTATGCCAGCTGTTATATTAGCCTTTACTTTAAACTATGGGGCTTACTTTGCTGAAATTTTTAGAGCTGGTATTAAGTCTATAGATGAGGGACAATATGAAGGTGCTGAAGTATTAGGTTTATCTAAAATAGATACTTTCTTTAGAATCATTTTACCACAGGCATTAAAACGTGTTTTGCCACCTGTGGGGAATGAGGTTATTAGTTTGGTAAAGGATACCGCTTTAGTTTATGCAGTAGGTTTTGATGATATATTAAAAATAGGAAAAACGGCAACTAATCGAGATGGTAGATTATTACCACTTGTGATTGTGGCAGTTGTATACCTACTTCTAGTTTTTGTAATTACCAAGATTATGGCATATATTGAGAAAAAGTATGATTACTACAGATAGGAGGCTTATACATGTTAAAGGTAGAAGGATTATATAAAAGCTTTGGAAAAACACAAGTATTAAAAGGTGCAAATTTAGATGTTAAGCCAGGTGAGATTGTAGTAGTTGTAGGTGCCTCAGGTGGTGGAAAAACTACATTTCTTAGAAGTATTAATTACTTAGAGAAATGCCAAAAAGGAAGTATTCAAATTGCTGGAGAGTACTTGTTAAAGAATGGTGCATATGCCTCTAAGGATAAGATTAAAGAGTTACGTCGTAATATTGGGTTTGTCTTTCAAGGGTTTAATTTGTTTCCACATAAGAATGTTTTAGAGAATTTAATAGAAGCACCTATTCGTGTGCTAAAAGAGTCGCCGGAGGAAGCCAAGAAGAAAGCTATGGAAATTTTAAGGTTTTTAAACTTAGAAGATAAAGCAAAAAGTTATCCTTGTGAGCTTTCAGGTGGGCAGAAGCAACGTGTAGCTATTGGGCGTGCTTTGATACTTAAGCCTAAACTTATGTGTTTTGATGAACCAACTTCGGCACTTGATCCTGCTTTAACAGGTGAGGTGGCTAAGGTGATTAAGAGTTTAAGTGGAGAAGGAATGTCTATGCTAATTATTACCCATGATATGGAATTTGCAAAAAAAGTCGCAGACCGTATTGTTTCTATGGAGAATGGGGTTATATTAGAAGAACACATTTATCAAAGTACTAATGAAGTATAAAAGATTAATAATAAATGATGAAGGAGGTGCCAGTGAGGCACCTTTTTTTGAGGCGTAAGAAAATAGTGATTTAGGGAGTCTTTGTGATATAATTAACATCATAAAGGTCAATACTTATTATAGAAAAATAGTATGAGTGCAGATAAGAGATACTTTTAGTTTGAAACTATAGATATAGAAAAATAAGGAGAAAGCAATGTATAAAGAGTATAACAATAAAATCCCACAAGATGCTTTAGAGATTATTCGTTGTATTGAGAAGGCGGGATATGAGGCTTATATTGTTGGGGGATGTGTACGTGATTTATTGATGCAGAGGGAACCTAACGATTGGGATATTACAACGTCAGCTAAGCCTGAGGAGATTAAGAAAGTTTTTAGAAGAACTTATGATACAGGGATTAAGCATGGTACGGTAACCGTTATTTTAAATTCAGAACATTATGAGGTAACAACCTATCGTATTGAAAGTGATTATAAAGATTTTAGACACCCAGAAAATGTAAGTTTCGTAGATGATATTACTTTGGACTTATCAAGACGTGATTTTACCATGAATGCTATAGCGTATCACCCAGAGCGTGGTTTTGTGGACCCTTATGAAGGGATGAAGGATATTGAGAAGGGATGTATTCGTTCTGTAAGGAATGCTGTGGAACGTTTTACAGAGGATGCTCTTAGAATACTCCGTGCAGTAAGATTTGCAGCTCAATTAGGATTTGAAATTGAACCTCAGACTGTAGAGGGAATTCGTCAGTGTAAGGATTTATTAAGACATATTAGTAAAGAGAGAATTCGTGATGAATTCCTTAAGATTTGTGTATCACCTAGACCAGAGTATATTAATGAGCTTTATAAGTTAGAGCTTTTAGAGTATATTATTCCAGAATTTATTCCAGCCTTTAATGTACCACAAAATCATCCACATCATATTTATAATGTGGCACAGCATACAATCGTAGCAATGCAAAATTCTGAGCCAGATGTGAACTTACGTTTGACTTTACTATTACATGATATCGGAAAGATTCATACAAGAACAACTGATGCAAAAGGGATAGATCATTTCTATAATCACCCAGCTAAATCTGCTGAGATTGCCAAGAAAGTACTGCGAGAATTAAAGTTAGACAATCAGTCCATTAAATCGATTGGTGCACTTATTTTATATCATGATTATCACTTACGCGGTAAAATTGATAAAGTAGTTATTAAAAAGCTTTTAACACAAATTGGACCAGAGTTATTTGATATGTTACTTCTAGTGCAAGAAGCTGATGTGAAAGCACAAAATCCTGATAAGTTACAGGTAAAATTAGAGTTTATTGAACTTCAAAGAGAGATTAAGAAAGAAATTATTGTAAATAATGAACCTTATAATAAGGGAATGCTTGCTATCACAGGACAGGACCTTATTGAAGCAGGTATTCCTAAAGGAATGGCTATTGGTAAATTATTGGATTTAGCTTTAGAAAAGGTAATTAAAGCACCTCATAAAAATGAAAAAGAAATACTTATAGATTATTGTGAAAGTAAATATAGGCATATGAAATAAATAGAAAATAAAATAAGGCAGTAGTATTCACTACTGCCTTATTACTCTTTTTTATATTAAATAATCTAGAGTCCAAACTTATTTTTGTAGAGCAGAATCAGTTGTTGCTGACTTACTAATGTTTTTTTTCTCCAGTAGTTGTTTCTGAATTAGAGTGTGCTACTTTTGGAGTTGTTACCTTAAGCTGAGATAAATCAAAGTATGTAATACCGTAGATACTGTTTGAATCATTACGTTTAGCGTAACATATATTCTCAGCTTTCATTACATTACCGATCGTTAAACCAATAGATGAACCATCTTTTAATTTAATGATTACCTGAAATGATGGATGATTGAATCCATAGGCATCTAAGATAGCACTATCTGGTGTATCTGTAATGAATTTTTCAATTTTACTTGCCTCTAAATAAGAAACAAAGTTATTGATAGGTGTTGGATTTAGATTTCGGGCTGTGAAAAATATTTGAGTCTTGGGGTCACTATTTATTTCCTGAGGAAGAATAGTATAGTTTTGACCATCTAAAGTAAGTATAAGTTCTTTTACCTCATTTTTATTGAAGTTAAGCAGATTTTTATCTCTCCAACTATTTACATCAGATTTTATGACATTAAAAGTAGCTTGAGACATTGTATAGACAGTATTAGAAAGGGGAGAATAAACATAGTTGTCAGAGGGATTAGCAGGAGATCCTTTAACTAGCATATATTCATTACCTTCATTGTCATACAGTGTAATAGAGGTGGAAAGTTCATCGATACCATAGCTTTCTAGATTTGTAGGTGAAGCTTCAACTACTTCTTCAAATAGAGGTTCTTTGAAGGCTGAGATAACATTGTAAATATATAATGCATCGCCTTCAACTTGGATAGGTTCTGTGAGAAACCAGTTATCTTTATCACGATTGATTACAATTTGCTCACCGGAGTGCTTGTAAACGACTTTAGTGATATCAGCAACGGATTTAGACCACAGAATAGGGGGCATATTTGTTGTATCTGCCAATGTGTTAATATCTTGTCTTTTTTGATAAAAGATAAGACTTACAAAAGATACAACAAATACTATGATAGGAATAAACCAACCTTTTCGTTTCATTACTTGTACCTTCTTACTTTTTAATAATATTAATACATAACAAGAGTAATTATATCACACCAAAGATGATATGGAACCCTAAAATCATATGTTTTTATATATTGTATGCAAACCATATAAAAAATTGATGAAAAGATATTTTTTTATAAAGTAGATATTTTTTACTTTATAGGTACATATAAATATTAAGACGAGAATTAACTGAATGTGGTTAAAATAAAATTACTGGATGGGGGGAGAGGTAGTGCGACCATTAAGCAGGGAATTATTAGCACAATATGATATTAGTGTAAAAAAATTACAATATATACGAAGTAACTACTATTTGGACACAAACCATGGGAAATTTATGCTTAGGAAAGTAGACTTGCCTAGAGAGCAAATACTATTTAATTATGAGGTCGACACCCATCTGAGAGATAATGGATTTAAGGAAATAAATGCTATATACACTACTAAAAAAAAGAGTCCTTTTGCCCTGGTGGGTGATCAGTGTTATATAATGCAAGAGTATGTAAACTGTGATGAAACGGATTTTAAAAATTTTCAGGACCTTAAAGAAACTATACTAGTGTTAGCTCGTTTCCATAAAGCTTGCAGAGGGGTGGAAAGTACGGTAAGGGATATAGATGTGGTTAAGATTAAGAATATCTATGAACATTACTGTAAACGTATGGGTGAAAATGCAAAGTTAAAGAAGAACATGATGAGCCTAAAGCAAAAATCTAATTTTGAGATTATGTTTCTAGAGAGTGTAGATGAATATAGGCAGTTAGAAGAGATGGCACTAGAAACAATTAATTATGGGTTAGTAGAGGCAATTATCGCTGAAATTAAAAAGAAGAAACTTATAGCACATCGAGATTATACTTATCATACAGTTAATAAAACACAGATGAACACATACATAATTGGTCAAATTGATATGTGTGGTTACGACATTCAGGTTTTAGATTTAGCGCATATCTTATCTAAGATTATGCAAAAGAACGATTGGGATAGCTGTATTTTATATAATTTAATCGAAGCATATAATAGCGTAAGAATATTATCGGCTCATGAGTTTAATCTGTTAAAGTTTATGATGATTTATCCAGAGAGATATAATAGTATTTGTTATAAGTATATTAGTTCCAAAAGACGCTGGAATTATAGTATGTTTGAACAAAAGTGGGAGAATATGTTGGTATATAAAGATAGGCAGTTAGCGACAGCTAAGCTTATTAATAAATGGTAGCTAGAAAGAGGTGTTGTGAAATGATAATTATTTCATAGCCCCTCTTCTTTATTGTGGGGAGTTTTATTGACTTTTGAGTGGAAGAGGTTACAATTAAGATGAATATATAAAATGTACCAAAAAGGAGGGTTAGGGTGAGGAGAAATAATAAGAACTTCATTATATTAATGATTATTACAGCAGTAGTTGGACTTGTTGTATTAATGACGGCAATGCTTCTTGGCGTGAAGCATTTTGCTAGGCAAAACAATAATGCAGCTATAATAGGGGAAAATAATTTAAAGCAAGAAGAGAAACTCTCAGAAGTTGAGTATAGTGCCACTATACTTGCAGTAGTGACAGACTTAATGGAAGATGAGATTAAAGCCATTGATATAGAGAGCGGTCAGGAAGTGATAAAGCCTATTGACCGTACAACTAAGGTAGCAGATGCATATGGTAAAACTATGCCACTTTCTGCTATTCAAAAAGGAGATATTGTAGAGATTGTTTATGAAGAAGAAAGAGCATGTACAGTATCTATTAGTAAATCTTCAGAGGCATGGACTAAAAAAAGTGTAAGCGGTGTAAAGGTTAATACTTCAGCTCATGAACTAACACTACTTGGTTCGGTTTATACATATGATAGGAATATAGTTGTTTTAAGTGATGGTGAAATAGGTGAACAAATAGGCAGTGTTACACCTTGTGATGTTGTAACAGTGCAAGGCATTAAAGATAGGGTATTTAGTATAACTGTTGAGAAGCCAGCAGGTAGTATTATCGTTACTGATTTTCCTAGCCGTGAAGGAAGATTAGAGTTAGATATCAATACAATGATACCACTGAGTGAATTAGTTAACCCTATTGAGGTGGTTCCAGGAAAACATAAGGTTGTTATAAATATAAATGGGTATGAAAATATCATTGAAGAAATCGAGGTAGCACCTGGTGAAACTTATACACTTTCATTAGATAGTGCAAAGCGTGCTTATACCAATGTAAAACTAGTTATTAGCAACGTGGATGTAGAAAATTATAATGTTAAAATTGATGATACAACCTATGCAAAAGGAGAGAAGATTTCAATACCTCAAGGAGTATATACTGTAACAATTACAGCTGAGAACTATAAACCTTGGACAAAAATTGTGGCTTTTGCAAAGCAGAATTATACACTTAAAGCCACGCTACAAAGTAATAAGGTAGAAGAATCAACCACATTAAATACATCAAGTACATCGCCAAGTACAGGTGGGACAAGTTCCCAAGAAGTAGCTAATAATACAGAGGCAACAGGTGAGACTAAGACAATAGATATAGCAACAGATCCATCAGGAGCAAAAGTATATATTAATGGTGTGAATAGAGGGACAACACCATATAAAGTTACCTTACCAATAGGAAGCTACAGTGTGCTATTGGAGAAAGATGGCTATGAGGTGTATAGTACGAGTATTATTTTAGATGGTAGTGATGATCAGACTGGATTCTTATATGTTTTGACACCGAACAATTAATTAGAGAGGGTATTTACTACGGGAGGAGTAGTAAGTACCCATTTTTTTATGAAAATGTGGGGATATGATTAAAATGAGAATAAGATAAGCTTTAAGATAATAAATATAGTAATAAATGTACCTAAAAGAGGTGTAAGTTTATGCTTAATGTAGGGGATTATGTAGTTCGTAAGTCATACAATAAAGATATTTTATTTCGAATAACATATATTTCACCTAGTCAAATGGCTAAATTGAAAGGGGTATCTTATCGTGTTGTAGCAGATGCGCCTATTGGTGATTTGATATTGGCTGATGGGATGCGTTTTACGAATCAGGAAACAGACACAATGAATAAGATACAACAGACAGTAGAAAAGATTGTTAAGAGAAGAAATGATGAAGTCAAAATGAAAGGGACTAGTTTTATGAAGACTGGCACAGTCTTACATGTAGATGGGGACTCCTTCTATTTGAACTTATGCCTTAAGTATTATGAGACGCTAGGGGTGCCAGTAATAGGAGAACATGTACCAGAAGCAGAACAACCTAAGAAGATTAAATACTTATTAGAAAAGTATTCTCCAGATATATTAGTACTTACTGGTCACGATGCCTTAAATAAGAATTATAAGTCCTTGCAAGAAGTAGGGGAGTATAGAAATTCATCTTATTTTATTGAAGCCGTAAAAAGGGCTAGATCTATTAAACCGACTATGGATACATTAGTTATTTTTGCAGGAGCGTGTCAGTCTTATTTTGAGGGTATTTTAGCAGCAGGTGCAGACTATGCAGCATCTCCTGGCCGTGTACTTATTCATGCACTAGATCCTGTGTTTATTGTAGAGAAGATTGCACATTGTCCATTTCATCAAGTCTTACCTATAGAAGATGCCCTAGAAAATACTATTACGAAATTTAATGGTTTGGGAGGATATGAAATTTTAGGTAAATGTAGACGAGGAGGGCCTGTAGTAGAAAACAAAGATAATAAGCAAGGAATAACACCAATGGATATAGAAGGAATGACAGATGAAGACATAGACAGGGAATTAGCTAAACCAATTTTTAGAGATAGTGATGAAGAATTTAAGTCCAAAATGCAAACTTACATGAAATGTATCAAACTAGATGCAAAAGAATAAAACCACAATATTAGAGACCTGTCCCCAAATAGTTTTGGAATAAAGTACAAAGGAAGAGAATATATATGTAAATAGAGAGAGTTAGTCCAAATTTGAAAATGGATTGTATATAAATTTTTAGGAGGGGAAAAGTATGTCAGTGGAACTCGTAAGAAAACCAGTTACTTTAGAGGGCATGACTAAAAAGGAAAGTGTACAGGTCATTAAGGAACGTGACATTATTGTGCCAGATGGTAAGCCGGATATGCAAAATATTGTACAATTAGATGGTGTTGTAGACCTTGAACAAATTGATGTAAGTCAGGATAAGGTGATGTATAGAGGGAAGATTAATGTAAATATTTTATATACAGCACCTAATAATCCTAGTTGCATTTATACTATGAAAAGTTCAATTCCTATTGATGATTTTATGATTATGGATGGTGTAAATAAGGATCAACGTGTAGATTTTAAATATGATATTGAGCATATGAGTTACAATATTTTAAATGAACGTAAAGTAAATGTTAAAGCTATTATGCAGAACGAGGTTTATGCAACTAGTAGTAGTGAAGCTTTATTACTTACAGGGATTGAAACAGATAATCCTATTCAATCAAGGAAACAGACTATCGAAATTGTCAGCTTGGCTACTGAAAAAGAGGATAAGGTAATTGTTAAAGAGGATTTAACAGTAGCTCAAAACAAACCTAGTATTGGTGAGATATTAAAGACATCTATTACTATCCAAGAAGAACAAATTAAGCGTACAGAAAGTGAAATTAAGTATAATGGAATCATTGAAGTAACTACCATGTATAAAGCTAATAATGATGAGGTAAATATAGAGGTTATTAGTCACCGTGTACCTTTTGAAGGAAATATTGAAAATCTTAAGGGTGAGGAAGAGGTTTATTGGGATTGCAGACTAAGTGTGGATACTTCACATATGCAAGTTACACCAGACTATGATGGTGAAGATAGAGTTATTGAATCAGAATTTATCGTAACAGCTAAATATGCTAAATATAATAGAGTAGAGGAAACATTAATTTCTGATGTATATTGCCCGGGTAAGAAAGTAGCTGCTAGTGAAAAATCTTTAGAGTATATGACACTCTTTAACAGAAGTGAAATTTCTATTCCTAAAAAAGATGCTATAGGTATTGAAGATTTGATAGCAGATAATTTAGAAGTATTTAGTGTAGAGATTAAGCCAACCATTGAAGAGAAAGTTATTTCTAATGACAAGCTGACAATTCGTGGGATGTTAGAAATGCATGCGGTATGCTTAGTTAAAAATGAAGTGAATAGTGTTGAAACAGCTATTAATGTTGTACCATTTAGTCAAGATATTGAAATGAGGGGGGTTCCATCTAAGGCTTTGGTAATTCCTAATGTAGTCATCAAAGATACCAAGCTTTATGCACAGACTAAAAAGGAGCTTGTAGTAGAATACTTATTAGATTGTACAGCAGAAGTCTATACTAAAGAATTACTTAAAGTATTAGAAGAAGTAGCATTAGAAGATATGTCTAGTGAAGAAATTGATCAATATCCAAGTATGACAGTTTATCAAGTTAAGAAAGGGGATAGCCTTTGGGAACTTGCAAAACGCTTTAATACAACAGTTAAAGAGATTCAAGAAATTAATGACATAGAACTGACTGAACACCTTAAAGATGGTCAGAAAATTATCATTCTCAAAAAAGTAAGGTTTTAATCACCTACCTATAAAAAAGAAAAGTTAATGAATTACTTAAACATAAATGAGGACATTGCAAAATAGTCAACTATTTTACAATGC
>JAZKZQ010000133.1:0-10481 GCA_045612745.1 Cellulosilyticum sp.
AAATATCGCCCGTTCTTAAATCCTTATACATCTGCATTATTTCATCTGCAAATGCAAGACGCATATTCACAACTTAAAGAACAAAAAGCCGAGGATAAATTTGATGACGTACTTAAAGAAATTCCAAGAGTGCGTGCAGACTTCGGTTATTTACCACTTGTTACACCTACATCTCAAATTGTAGGAACACAAGCTGTACTTAATGTACTTGCAGGTGAACGTTATAAAATGATTACAAAAGAATCTAAAGGTATCGTTCGTGGAGAATATGGTATGACACCAGTTCCTATCTCTGATGAAATTGTTAAAAAGGTTATTGGAGATGATGAACGTATCACATGTCGTCCAGCAGATCTTCTTAAACCAGAACTTGCCAAATTAGAAAAAGAAATGGCAATGTATAAACAACAAGATGAAGATGTCTTATCTTATGCATTGTTCCCACAAGTGGCAACAGAGTTTTTCAAATACCGTGAAGCACAACAAACAAAAGTTGACCCTAAAGTGGCAGATACAAAAAATAAAGCATATCCAGTATAAATAAGTTAATAAGTTCTTTAAGATAGTAGAAAGAGATATTACAAAATTATGATTTTGCAATATCTCTTTCTTTTTATGTGATAAAAATATTTTGAATAAAAGTGTCATGCAACCCTAATATTTTTTGGGTTTGTTTTACATAGTGGGTGTGATATAATAGGAGATATAGGTTCACTTTAGAACTAAAGAAAGGGTAATAGTAATGAGTAAAAATGATTTAATCCATAGGATTAGAAAAAATATGCCGAAATTGAGTAAAGGGCAAAAGTTAATTGCAAATTACATCTTAGAACACTATGAGAAAGCGGTTTTCTTAACAGCTGCTAAATTGGGGAATATTGTAGGTGTTAGTGAATCAACAGTTGTACGTTTTGCTAATGAATTAGGCTATGATGGTTATCCAAAGTTCCAAGATGCCCTAGAAGAACTTGTGAAAAGTAAATTGACAGCTATGCAAAGACTTGAAGTTACTACAGAACGTATTGATACAAAGCATGTCTTAAAAAGTGTTCTTCAAATGGATGAAGAAAAAATTCGTTTCACACGTGAACAAGTAGATGAAGAAGCTTTTAATAAATCAGTAGATAAGATTATTGCAGCTAAAACAATTTATGTTTTAGGCGTAAGGAGTTGTGCAGGTCTTGCAAGCTTTTTAGGATTTTATTTAAATATTATTTTTGATAATATAAAAGTAGTCAATACCAACAGTGTGAGTGAAATGTTTGAAGCAATTCACCGTATTGGAGAAGACGATGTTATTATTGGAATTAGTTTTCCACGTTATTCAAAACGTGTGATGAAAGCATTAGAATTTGCAAAAGGCAAAAATGCAACAGTTATTGCTATTACAGATAGCTATATATCACCTATTGCAAGTTATTCAGATTATGCACTTATTGGTCGTAGTGAGATGGTTTCTTTCGTAGACTCACTTGTGGCACCTTTAAGTATTATTAATGCTATTATCGTGGCAATTAGTTTAAAGAAAAAAGATGAAATTTCGTCCAATTTGGAAAATCTGGAAAATATATGGACAGAATATGAAGTTTATGATGATTCTCAACGTGATTTATGGGGATTATCTGTAGATGAACAAAAAGAAAAATTTGATTAATGAGGTGCATAAAAAGTGAGCATAGTAAGTATACGTGGTGCAATTACAGTAGAACATAATGATAAAGTGGAAATGTTAGAAGCAACAAAGGAACTTCTTACAGCTATAATTGAAGCAAATCAAATTAATTTAGATGAGATTAGTGCAATTTATTTTACTGCAACAAAGGATTTAGATGCAGTATATCCAGCTGTAGCAGCTAGAGAAATTGGTATTGTAGAATCAGCCTTAATGTGTTTTCAAGAGATGTATGTACAAAATTCACTTAAGATGTGCATTCGTATTGCAATGCAAGTAGAAAAAGACGAGCTTACACGCAAAAATGCAAAACATCAATATTTAAAAGGGGCAAAAGTATTAAGACCCGACTTAGCAAAATAAGGAGTTAAGATAATGAAGAGATTTTCGATTGCCATTGATGGTCCAGCTGGAGCAGGAAAAAGTAGTATTGCGAAGGAGCTGGCTAAAAATTTAGAATGTATTTATATTGATACAGGTGCCATGTATCGTACAGTAGGACTTGGTGCGATTAAAGAAGGACTTAATTATCAAGATGAAGAGGCAGTAAGTTTATTAATGCCAAGTTTAGATATTAAGTTAAAAATGACTGGGGAAGGTCAACAAATCTTCTTAAATGGTGAAAATGTAAGTACACAAATTCGTAATGATGAAGTAGCAGCTGCGGCTTCTAAGGTAGCAACTTATAGAAAAGTACGTGAAGCCTTAGTGGCGAGTCAGCGTATGATGCAAGATGAAACTTCAGTTGTAATGGATGGACGTGATATTGGAACAGTGGTAATGCCAAATGCTACACTTAAAATATATTTAACAGCTTCAGTAAATGAGCGTGCATTAAGACGTTTTAAAGAATATGAAGCAAAAGGAATAGAGGCGGACCTTGCTGTGTTAACAGAAGAAATTGCAGCCCGTGATAAACAAGATATGGAACGAAGTATTTCGCCACTTAAAAAAGCAGAGGATGCCATTGAAATTGATACAACGCATATGACAATTGAAGAGATTGTTACAAATATTATGGAATTATTAAAAGAACGTTTATAGGAGGCTTAAAAGTGGAAATTATTATTGCTAAAACAGCAGGCTTTTGCTTTGGTGTAAAGCGTGCTGTAGATATGGCTTTCGAACAAGCTGGAACAGAGGCAACCTATACTTTTGGGCCTATTATTCATAATGAAGTTGTTACAAAACAATTAGAAGCCAAGGGAATTTATGAAACGAATGATATTCATGCACAAAAGGCAAATAAGCTGATTATCCGATCACATGGTGTGAGTCCTAAGGTCTATAAAGAAGGTGAGACAGTTGGTGCAGAGATTGTCGATGCAACTTGTCCTTATGTGAAAAAAATTCATCGTTTAGTAGAAAAGTTTTCTAAAAATGGCTATGGTATTATTATTGCAGGAAATAAAGAGCATCCAGAGATTGAAGGAATTAGTGGTTGGGTACAAGGTGAATGTATTGTTATTAAAGCAGTAGCAGAGGTGGCTGATATGACATTTAACTCTGCTAAGAAGTATTTATTAGTTGCTCAGACTACTTATAAAAAAGAAGTATTAGATGCTATAAGTGAAGCACTTAAAATGAAAGGTGTTGACCTTGAAATTAATAATACAATTTGTAGTGCCACAAAAGAACGTCAAGAAGAAGCAAAATCTATTGCAAGAGATGTTGATGTGATGTTTGTACTAGGTAGTAAAAAGAGTTCTAATACAGCTAAGTTACAAGAAATTTGTGAGGCTAATTGTAAAGCAAGCTATTGTATTGCAGGTGCTGAAGAATTAACTAAAGATATGATAGGTGGCTGTGAAAAGATAGGTATCACAGCAGGTGCTTCTACGCCACACTTAGTGATTGAAGCAGTAGTAAGTAAATTAGGACAGATGCAAGACTAAAAGGGGAAAATATATGAACTATGAAGGGTTTAAGGTGCAAGTGCTGAGCCTCACAGGTATTGATTTAAATTGCTACAAAGAAAATCAAATGAAAAGACGCATTGATGCACTTATTAAAAAGAATGGTTGCAATGGCTATGATAGCTATATACAACTTATTAAGAAGGATCATAAAGCATTAGAAGACTTTATGGCATATTTAACAATTAATGTCACAGAGTTTTTCAGAAATCCTTCCCAGTGGGATATATTAGAGAAAAATATTGTTCCAATTTTAACACAAAATAAAAGTACAATCAAAATATGGAGTGCGGCATGTTCTACAGGGGACGAGCCTTACTCTCTAGCTATGACACTTGCAAATTTAATGCCACTTACAAACTTTCAAATTATAGCAACAGATATTGATAAAGAAGTGCTAGAAAAAGCCAAAGCAGGTATTTACACAGATCGTAATTTAGCTAATTTACCAGCTAAGTTTAAAGAGAAGTACATGGTGAAAGAAGATGGCAATTATGTTGTAAAACCAGAAATTAAGCAAAGAATTACATTTAAACAGCATAATTTACTCAAAGATGTGTATCCATCGGGAATGGATCTTATCGTATGTCGCAATGTCCTCATTTACTTTACAGAAGAAGCAAAAAAAGATATTTATATGAACTTTAATAAAGCTTTAGTGGATAATGGGATATTGTTTGTAGGTAGTACAGAGCAAATTATTATGTGTCAAGATTATGGGTTTGAACCAAATAAAATATTCTTTTATCAAAAGAAGAAGAAATAAAAATATTAAAGAAGAAGAATGTACGAGTGTTTAGTGCAGGTCTTCTTTTTTTGTTTTGTCGTTATAAAAATATAGATTTCACATTTATAAATTTTAGCTATTCATAGTTTTTAGTAATGTGAAATCATTGGGAGAAACCACTTTATGTTTATGAATAAATCTAGTTTATAAATGGTTTCTCTATAACTGTATGATAGATTTTAAAGTTATAATTAATTAATTTAAGAAGATGCTAGGAAACCAATAGGTTTCCTGGCATCTTTTTATCTTTGAAAGAAATAATAAAATAATTGATCTGTAATTAAAGTTGTAAAATTACCACTTTCTTCATAAGGTACATAGAAGTTTTTATCATCATCACTCCAAAGCTCAGCAGATACTTTAAATGTAGTATAGAGTTTAAAATACGTATCTAGTTTTTCTATAAAGCAATCCTCTTTAGTAGCTTTACGTTTTAATTCTGAAGGAATAAAGGCTGCTAATGATTTATGCATGAGCTGATTTTGTGAAGGAATGTAGTAGTAATCTTTTACGGGTGTGACAGCTTTTTTGAGGTATTGTTTGTAAAGTGGCAAGGTAATCTTTAAGAAAGGCGTATTTTTTAATAGATTAAGTGTTAAATCATCCTTTTCAAAAGAGAAACTTGCTTCAAAAGTAAAAGGTAAGTTGCAATCTAATGTTAGTTGACACATCTCAGGATGTGCCTCTAGATGAGTTATAAGGGTGAAATGTTTCAAATGATAGAGCATATAATATACTTTATAAAATACCAATAAGCTTTTTAGCTCTTCCTGATTATGAGCTAAGATTAGGTTGAGATAAATGTCTTCACCGCAGGCCTCATAAGTTTGATAAAGCTTAACCAAGGCTTTACCAGATGAGGAAGTCTCACGGGTAAAGCCTAAAGCTTTTTCTAAATCAGCTCTTGTAGGGGCTAATAGTGTTAGTACCTTTTTCATATCAACTAGTGTAAGTGTAGCAGGAATGGTTAAACTATAATATGCTATACGTGCTAGAAGAAAAGGCCAGTCAAAGCTTTTGCCGCTATAGGTATAGACAGATTTGAAGTCTTTAGCAAAAGTGATGAAGTTACAAAGTAAATCTTGTTCATCTTTATTTTTCTGAAGAAACCACTGCTTTGTTATGATTTCATCGTCATGATTTAAATAAGTAACCCCAATACAAACAATATGATGTTTTTCATGGCTTAAACCATTTGTTTCAATATCTAGTAAGAAGTGCTCTTTATTTAAAAATTGTTGCATTTTAATGTATCTCTTTCTTGTTTGTTAAGACCGCATTAATTTCTTCTTTTTGAGATTGGAGCATTTTTTCAATAGATAATGAAAGATTTAAAGTTTCAGAGGTCTGACGATATTTGGCATATGCTGATTTAGAAAAGCCTGGACGGTCTTTTAAAATAGCTTTAATTAAAATATTTTTTGGGGTATGTGCCATATCAATAAATTCAATAACCCCCACTTTATAGCCACATGCTTCTAACATTTGAGCACGTAAACCATCTGTTATAAGAGCTGCAATACGTTCTTTTAAGATACCATGTTTAAAGATTGAAGAAAGCTCTTTATTTTCAATTTGTGTATAAGCTTCATGGTGGCAACAAGGTACAGCTAAAATAACTTTTGCACCCCAACCAATAGCCTTATCTAGTGCCGCATCTGTGGCAGTATTACAAGCATGAAGTGAAACCACCATATCCACGGGCTGATTGGTTGTATATTTACCAATATCACCCACTTGGAATTTTAAGTTGTCATAGCCTAGCTTTTTAGCAAGTTCTTGACAGAAGGCGATTACATCTGCTTTAAGGTCTAGTCCTACAACTTGTACTTCTTTGTTTAAGATAACAGTTAAGTAGTGGTATAAGGCAAATGTTAAATAAGACTTGCCACAACCAAAATCGATAATACGAATAGGAGTAGTATCAAGGTCATTCATAGAATCAGCAATGATTTCAAGGTAACGATTAATTTGTTTGTATTTATCATATTTAGAAGGCTTTACAGTGCCGCTTTCATCCATAAGACCTAATGCTTGTAAGAAAGGCACAGAGTCTGGTGTGTCTAAAATATAATTTTTTTGTCTATTATGACAAAGAGAAGTAGGCATTTTTTGAGAAGGTGCTTTTCTTTTGATATTAGCTTCAGCTTTTTTATTGATAAGTGCTTGATAATCTCCTTCGGTAGTGAAAAACTGAATTTGTTTAAACATATTGCCATAGCTTATAAGGGTAGCAACTGCTTCATGAGAATCTAGGTTTTCATGGTAAGCTTTGTTATCTTTATAAGTTGTGAATTGTAGTTTGATCGTCTCACCTAAAAGAATAGGTTTAATAGTTATTTTTTTAGGATCTTGGGCCTTACGTGGATTGCTTAAAGTAGCACTAATGAAAGTGTTATTTGAAACAGCTGTTTCAATCAGTGTAATTAATTGATTCATTATAATTCTCCGCTCTATATAAATAATAAAATTTGACTTAGTTATGGGACAGCACCATTTAATCTACCTAGATAATACAGTGCTAATTACTTTATTTATGATACTATGAAAAAAAAAGTGATGCAATAAAATATATGTTATAATCTTATAAATAAGAAAAGAGGTGACAACTATGCTAACAGAAGATTTTAAGCACTTAAATAGCATGCAAAAGCAAGCTGTAAAAACTATAGATAAAAGTCTACTTGTTCTAGCACCTGCAGGTACAGGGAAAACAAAGGTCATAGCTATGCGTACAGCTTATTTAGTAAAACAAGGAGTAATGCCAGAGCAAATATTATGTTTAACTTTTACCAATAAAGCTGCTAAGGAAATGAAAGAGCGTATTGCTTCCTACATACCTAAAGAAGCTCAGAAAATGACTATAAAAACTTTTCATTCCTTTTGCTATCATTTAATTAGTCAAGAGAAGGAAGCTTCTCACTTCACCTTTCCTTGTACACTAATAGATGAAACTGATAGCTTAGAAATCCTTAAGAAAATTATTGCCCAAAATGGCTTAAATGATGACGATTTATATTATCCAAGTTTATTAAGTTTTTTTGAAAATATTAAGCGCCATAGTTTAAGTTTACCTATAGAGGTGCGTTATAAATATAGTGAAGTGATGAAGGATTACCTAAAAGTAGATAAAGTATGGCAAAGTATAGGAACTAAAGGCACAATAGGATTTATTCAAAAATATGGGTTACAGCTCTTAAATACTTATACCCGCTATTTAAAGGAAAATAATTGTATTGATTTTATGGATCTTATTGTAGAAGCTAAATATTTATTAGAGCAGCCACAGATTTTAAAGAAATGGCAAATGAAGTATCATCATATTCAAGTAGATGAAATGCAAGATACTAGCTCTAGAGAATATGAAATCATTAAAAATATTGCCCAAGATCATTTTTTATCTATGTTTGGAGACTTTAACCAAACTATTTACGAATGGCGTGGCTCTAGTCCATCTGAAATGACAGCTCATTTTAAAGAGGATTTTCATCCGCAAGAAATTGCCCTAACTACCAATTATCGTTCCACACAGACTTTATTAAATGCTGCTAATGATTATATTGCTAGTAGCCGTTTGTATCCTATTCAGTGTGTGCCGAAGGCTGTAGAAGTAGGCACACCTATTACTATCTTGGAAGCTCAAACGAAAATGGAGGAAATTATAGGTCTTGCAAAATCTGTGGAAATGAGTAAAGAACAAGGAAGTGTAGCCGTTTTAACCCGTACAAATAGTTACGCTAAGGATATTGCGGATTATTTTAGTCATGCAGGAATATCTTGTAGTATTATTGAAGATACTAAGTTTTTTAGGAAAAAAGAAATTAAAGATTTGCTGGCATTTTTTGACTATAGTGTGAATATGCGAAATGGTCATGCACTGCTTAAAATATGTGAGCATCCTTATATCGATATGCCACAATGGCTTCTTAAAGCATTAAGACAGACAAAGGACAGTTATTTATATCTTCATGATTGGTTTCGCATGGCTTCTCAAGACCCTTATGGAGAATTAGATGAAGCCTTTGAGAAGAATGAAGTAGTAGTATTGGATGTAGAGTCTACAGGACTTAATACAACAAAAGATGATATTATACAAATAGCAGCTATTGTATATGGGAGTAAAGGTGTCACAGATAAGCTAGATATACTAGTAAGCCCTACCAAGTCGGTAGGAGATTCTGTATATGTGCATGGTTTTACAGATGAAGAGCTATCTAAAAAGGGGATATCACCTAAACTTGCTCTAGGGATGCTACGGCAATTTACAAAAGGCAAGGTACTTGTAGGACATAATATTAATTATGATTTACAAATTATTACTAGTATGCTTAGTCGCTATGAAATGCAACCCTTAGAAGGCAGGGCTGTGTATGATACATTAGATTTAGCTTGTAAAGTCTATCCTAAATTACCTAATCATAAACTAGATACACTTTCAGAGCTTATTGAGACTCAGTCAAAACCTAATCACAATGCCTTTTGGGATATTATGGCCACAGGAGAAGTACTAGCACACTTAAGAGTTAAACTATTAGAAAAGAAACAACAACGTTTAGAGTATTTAGAAGCGTACTATTGCTATGTGCAAGAATATAAAGAAAAGGTCATGGCAATTCGTGAATTTATTATGTGTCATAATATCTCAGATAGTATGCGCTACATGATGAATGATTGTAATTTTAAAAACTTTTATAGTAAAAAGCAAATGGAGGGATTTAGAGAACTTTATCGTATAATTGAAGGACTAAATGAAAGGCAAACTTCTATTCAAGATAATATTATTAATCTTTTAGCTTTTTCAGCTCTCCATTATAGTGAGATTGAACAAAGTAGCCTTTTTAAAGGAAGGATTCCTATTATTACAGTGCATCAAGCAAAAGGCCTAGAGTTTGATACTGTTTATATTGCAGGATGTAATGATTGTGTTTTTCCATCTTATCGTAGTGTAAAAGAAAATAATTTGACAGAAGAACTCCGTTTATTTTATGTAGCAATGACCCGCCCAAGGAAGCAACTCTATATTTCATATCATCATGAAAAGAAAAAGAGTATTTTTATCGATAAAATTAGTAGTGATTATAAAGTTTATCAAAGAATATAACCAAAATATAAGAAAATTTATATACTAACTAAAGATATGAGATATCATATAAAAATTAACACATACGAGGAGAGAGGTATGGAAAGAGATTATACATGTATCACTATGCAGAAACAAAAAAACATTGCACTCATTGCCCATGACAATCGTAAGCAAGATATGATTGAATGGGTACAGCATAATAAAAATATTTTAAGTAAACATTTTTTATGTGGGACAGGGACAACAGCTAAACTGATTGGAGAGGCTACTCAGCTTCCTGTGACAGCTTATAATAGTGGACCGCTTGGTGGAGATCAGCAAATAGGTTCTCGTATCGTAGAATGTAAAATTGATTTCATGATATTCTTTTGGGATCCATTAGCTTCACAACCTCATGACCCAGATGTGAAAGCTTTATTACGTATTGCAGCACTTTATGATATTCCAGTAGCCACAAATCAATCTACTGCAGATTTTCTTATTACATCACCACTTATGGAAACAACATATGAAAGGAAAATTATTGATTATGCTAAACGTATTCGTCACCGAACAAAAGCTTTCAATAAAAACGAAAAAATGCTGTAAAAAAATATAATTTAATAACATATTGAAAGTTAACATAATATGTGTTAAAATGATGGCAGAGCAAAAATGTATACTGTATACATAATTGTTCTGCTTTATTTTTAGTAGAATATATACATTTTTAATTCTATTAAATATACTAGACTTTTACATCAAAAGGGGGTGTAGTAGAAGTAAGAATTTACTTCTATATTAAACATGACTTATTGGAGAAACTTTAAAGCAGGTAAATGGCAAGAAGAAATTAACGTTAGAGATTTCATTGTTAACAACTATACAGAATACACAGGTGATGATTCATTCTTAGCTGGACCAACTGCAGATACAACAGCACTTTGGGAACAACTTAGTGAACTCATGGTAAAAGAAAGAGAAAGAGGTTGTTTTGCAGATACAAAAACTATTGCAACAATCACATCTCACGCAGCAGGTTAC
>JAZKZQ010000134.1:0-5769 GCA_045612745.1 Cellulosilyticum sp.
AACAAAAAATAATTAGAATAACATCATACAAAAATAAGATTATATAGGGAGATATGAAGATGGCAAAATCTAAATTGATAACAGCAAGTAAGAAAATAGAAACAAATGCAGTAGATGGATTTAATAGAAGCTCAGATAAATTTGTAGATAGGTATTTAACAAAAGAAAATGAATCCGTAGCAGATGCAAAGAAGAGGGGGCACATCCTTTTTTGTTTGTAAAATTGTGTGGGAATCTGAGGATATGCTATGATAGTATGAAGGTGATTAGCTTAAGTAAGAAGCTAGAAGACTATAAATAACTTGATTGGAGGAGACAAAGATGATCATCAGAAAAGCTGAAATAAAGGATTTACAAGAATTACTTGATATTTATAATTATGAAGTAGTGAATGGTGTTTCTACTTTTGACCTTGTACCTAAAACTATAGAGGAAAGAGAAGAATGGTTTCATAAATATAATAAGGGAAATCATCCTTTATATGTAGCAGAGATTGAAGGAAGAGTGGCTGGATATGTGAGCTTATCTTCTTATAGGGACAAGGAAGCTTATAAACATACAGTAGAACTTTCTATTTATATTGGTGTAGATTTTCGTAAGATGGGAGTTGCTACAGCCTTAATGACATTTATAGTTGATGTGGCGAGAAAAAATAAGGAAATTCATGCAATTGTTTCTGTTATTACAAGTGGAAATGCAGTCAGTCAAAAGTTACATACAAGATTTGGATTTGAATTTTGTGGCACAATAAAAGAAGTAGGATTGAAGTTTGGGGAATATAGGGGAGTTGATAACTATATTTTAATTGTATAATTACGATAGAGAAATCATCTATAAGACACCAATAACTAAATAAAAAGTTTAAAGTTTTAGAAGTATCCTCATGTTATGATAATAATTAAATATGGGGATTATTGGTTATTTTATAATAGAAACCTAGAATTATATTTAAATACAAGATATAATATATACTGAAATAGATACAGACAATAGAATGGAGCTAGTATAGGTTATGAGCATGAAAGAATTTGATATCAATATAGATGAATTAAAAGTACTTGAAACCCCAGAAGAGAGTACAGACTTTGAAAAAGAAGTTTATTATTTAAAAAACCTAAATAATGATGAGTGGGGGTTTAATAAAGAATTTGGTAAGTTTGTATTTAAGATCAAGGAACAAATTTATTATGCAAAATTACAATTGATCCAATTTAGATGTTGCGGACAACCCCCTGCAGAATTAGTTGGATGTATCTTAGAAAAAGAAACGACAGCTACAGGGGAAGTTATAACACGTATTGTAAAACAAGATATGGGAAACATGCCTTTTAAAATAAAGGATGAAACTGCACTTATGAAATACTGCTTTGTAAACTTATTTTAAAGGCTATATATTACAAATTTACAATCAAAAACCAATAAAGGGATATTAGCTAAGTAAAGGATAGATTGCTTAGCTAATATCCCTTTGTTTATGTTAGTTATAATACTCAAAAGCTAGATGGAGCTACCTATCCTTTTAACAAATACATATGGTGAGCCTTTAGAAGTTATTAAAGAAAAAAATGCACGAGTGCTCCGTATAAAAAGATACTAGCAAAAGATAAGGTTGTGAGAAATGAGAGCATTTAGAGAGAATGTGTTTAACATATATAGCTGATAGAGATAATCGTAGAGATTATTATCTATCAGCTTTTTTGTGCTTTTTTAAAAAATATAAAAAGTATAGAAAAATCGTTGTATTTTACAATTTACTAATGTATAATTGTATAATAATTAATAAAAATGCAAACAAATTTATAATTATACAGGAGGTAGACTATGTTTGGATTAACAGGAAAATCTTTATTAACATTGCATGATTTCACACCAGAACAAATTGGCTATTTATTAGATTTAGCTCAAGAACTTAAAGCGAAAAAACGAATGGGCATTAAAGGCAATCTTTTAGCAGGTAAAAATGTAGCACTTATTTTTGAGAAGCCTTCTACACGTACACGTTGTGCTTTTACCGTAGCTTGTAATGATGAAGGTGCTTTTCCGGAGTACTTAGGAAAAGATGATATTCAACTAGGACATAAGGAAAGTGTAGCAGATACAGCACGCGTACTTGGACGTTTATTTGATGCTATTGAGTTTCGTGGCTTTTCACAAGATGTAGTAACAGAACTTGCAAAATATAGTGGCGTGCCTGTTTATAATGGTCTTACAGACCTTTATCATCCAACACAAATCTTGGCAGACCTTATGACTATGAAAGAACATTTAGGAAGTTTAAAAGGTAAGAAGCTTGTATTTCTAGGGGATGGACGTTTTAACATGGCAAATAGCTTACTTATTGGTTGTGCCAAAATGGGCGTAGACATTGTGATTTTAGCACCAGAAGCCTTATGGCCAGATCCAGCACATGTGGCTATTTGTGAAGGGTATGCAGCTGAAAGTGGGGCAAATGTAACGGTAACTAGTAACTTAGAAGAAGTAAAAGGTGCAGATGTTATTTATACAGATGTGTGGTTCTCAATGGGAGAAGAAGATAAGGCTAAGGAACGCATTGCACTTTTACAATCTTATCAAGTAAATAGTGCACTGATAGCCAAAACAGAGAATCCAAATGTACTCTTTATGCACTGTTTACCAGCTATTAAGGGGTATGAAGTGACAGAGGATGTATTTGAGGGAAAAAACTCAGTCGTATTTGATGAAGCAGAAAATCGTATGCATACCATTAAGGCAGTTATGGTAGCAACATTGTCATAAATTGTCCTAAAATCTAAAATTAATGCACTATAAAATATTGACTATTTTATAAAAAATAAATATAATTTTAATAATATTATTATATATATAGAATATAACAAAAAACAGAAATGGGAGGCAAATGTGATGCGCGTATTTAATTTTTCAGCAGGACCTGGAGCATTACCAATAGAAGTATTAGAAAGAGCACAAAAGGAGCTTGTAGAGTATAAAGATGCAGGAATGAGTGTAATGGAGATGAGCCACCGCTCAAAGCCTTATGAAGCTATTATCAAAGCAGCGGAGGCAAAATTACGCCAAGTAATGGGGATTCCAGATAATTATACAGTACTCTTTTTACAAGGTGGAGCTTCTCTCCAATTTGCAATGATTCCATTAAATTTACTTAGAAATTCTAAAAAGGCAGATTATATTGAATCAGGTGCTTTTGCATCTAAAGCACTTAAAGAAGCTAAAAAATATGGTGAAATTAATGTTGTAGGTTCATCTAAAGCAGATGGTTATAGTTACATTCCAAAAGTAGATAAAGCAAACTTTACAAAGGATGCAGATTATTTCTACATTTGTGGAAATAATACAATTTATGGTACAAAATTTAATGAATTCCCAGATACAGGTGATGTACCACTTGTGGCAGACTTATCTTCTTGTATTCTTTCAGAAAAAATAGATGTTTCTAAGTTTGGTCTTATTTATGCAGGTGCACAAAAGAATTTAGGACCTGCAGGTGTAACACTTGTTATTATCCGTAATGATCTTATTGGTGAAGTTGATGAAAAAGTACCTTCTATGCTTAATTACAAATTAATGGCAGAAAATGATTCTATGTACAATACACCTCCAACATATGGCATTTATATGTTAGGCTTAATGTTTGACTGGATTGAAGCACAAGGTGGGGTTGAAGCTCTTGAAGTAAGAAATCGTGAAAAAGCAAAACTTCTTTATGATTATATTGATCAATCTGAACTTTTCAAAGGTACAGCAGCTAAAGAAGACCGTTCATTAATGAATGTAACATTTGTAACAGGCAATCCTGACCTAGATGCAAAATTTGTAAAAGAAGCAACAGCAGCAGGTCTTGTAAACTTAAAAGGGCATAGAAGTGTAGGTGGTATGCGTGCAAGCATTTATAATGCAATGCCACTTGAAGGTGTGCAAGCACTTGTAGACTTTATGAGAAAATTTGAAGCAGAAAATAAGGAGGCTTAATTCATGTATACAGTTCATACACTTAATAAAATTTCTAAAGCTGGTTTAGATTTACTTGGCGACAACTATGCAGTAAGTGACAATTTAGAAGGAGCAGATGCAATTTTAGTAAGAAGTGCCAAGATGCATGATATGGACCTTCCTGAAAGTGTAAAAGCCATTGCTAGAGCAGGGGCTGGTGTAAATAATATTCCTATTGAGGAATGTGCAGCAAAGGGGATTGCTGTATTTAACACACCAGGTGCTAATGCTAATGCAGTAAAAGAGCTGGTAATTGCAGGTCTCTTATTAGCTTCTCGTGATGTAGTAGGTGGTATTAATTGGGCGCATACATTAGAATCAGATGTGGCAAAACAAGTAGAAAAAGGAAAAGGTGCTTTTGCAGGTCAAGAAATATTAGGTAAAACACTTGGTGTTATTGGACTTGGTGCTATTGGTGTAATGGTTGCGAATGCAGCAAATGCCCTTGGTATGAAAGTTATTGGGCATGACCCATATATTTCTGTAGATGCAGCTTGGGGGCTTTCACGCTCTGTAGAACATGCAAAAAGTTTAGATGAGTTATTTGCACAAGCAGATTACATTACAATTCACGTGCCACTTTTAGATTCTACAAAACATATGTTAAATGCAGAAGCATTTGGCAAAATGAAAGATGGTATACGTATTCTTAACTTCTCAAGAGATACACTTGTGGAAAACAAAGACTTATTTACAGCTATTGAAAGTGGTAAAGTTGCAAAATATGTGACAGACTTTCCTGTGGAAGATGTGATGAGTAATAAAAATATTATTACAATTCCTCATTTAGGTGCTTCAACAGAGGAATCAGAAGATAACTGTGCAGTAATGGCTGTTAAAGAAATTAAAGATTATTTAGAAAATGGTAATATTACAAATTCAGTTAACTTACCATCATGTTCTATGGCATGGGTTACAAGTTATCGTCTTGGACTTATCCATAAAAATACCCCATCTATGATTGGTAAGATTACAAGTATTATTGCAGAAGCAGGTATTAATATTCAAGATATGACAAATAGAAGCCGCGGAGATCTTGCTTATACATTGATTGATACAGATACAGCTGTATCAGAAGAACAAGTTGCAAAAATTCAAGGTATTGAAAATATTATTAAAGTGCGTGTTTTAAAGAAATAATAAAATTTAGATATTGTAGACTTACTTAAAGTTAATGGATGAGTAAGAATCAAAGAGGATGTGGCAAAATTATAAATGATTTCGCAGGCATCCTCTTATTTTGTGTGGAATAGGATAAGGATATGGGGGAGTAAAAGTGAAGGATTTGTCTTTACATCTTTTGGATATTGCAGAAAATAGCATCTGGGCTGGTGCTACAGAAATTATAATGGGAATTACAGAAGATGTGGAGGCTAATTGGCTGATATTTGAAGTTAAAGATAATGGCAAAGGAATGTCAAAAGCGATGCAAAAAACAGTGATTAATCCATTTGTAACTAGTAGAACTTCAAGAAAAGTAGGAATGGGTTTACCATTACTTGCACAACGCTGTGAGCTTTGTGGGGGGAGTTTGAAAATTAATAGTGAGGAAATGATAGGTACTGTAGTAACTGCTAAAATGCGTTATCAGCATATAGACCGAATACCCCTAGGGGATATGGGAAGTAGTTTGATGGCACTTATTATGGCACATCCACATATTCATTATATTTACAGATATCAATATAAGCATACTTGTTTCATATTTGATACAGAAGAAATTCGGAGTTTATTAGGTGAAAATGTAGCTATTGAAAATCCTCAGGTTCTTTTATGGAT
>JAZKZQ010000135.1:0-13953 GCA_045612745.1 Cellulosilyticum sp.
AAACAGGAAGAGGGTATGGATTTAGAAAATAAGCCTAAAGTAAATGATGTCTTTCAAGTATTTCGTATGAGATGGTTAATAGAAGTTATGTTTTATCAAGAAAAAACCTTTTGGTCATTTGGCAATTATATGGTAAGAAGTAAGGTTGATATAGAAAAGTACGCCTATTTAGTAGGGGTTACCTATACCCTTGTAACATTATTACCATTTATAGATGACGATTTTTCTGAGTATCAATATCAAAGTCCTCAAGAAATAAAATATGCCTTAGGTTCAGAATTACATAGAGAATTAATTTTCAGCAACTTGTTGGAAACACTACAAAGTAGTGAAAATCAAATGACCTTTGAAGAGCTTGTTAAAGACAATGAATTTAAAGATTTAATCTCATAGATTATTTGTAAAGTGGTGTCTAATAAATCATAATCACTAAATATAAAATTTATTTATTCTTCACACAATATTTTTGCGTATCAGTTGGCTAGTGTTAACTCATCAAAGACTGCATCTTTAATTACCATATGCCCAGCTCCCTGTGTATCTGAAGCTTTTAGTTTACTAATGATTCTACAAATTGTTTGTCTCCATGCCTTTATATCATCACTTAACTTTTTAATAAAATAAGATGATAATTTAGTTAATGTAATTTGACCTAAACAAGAAAAAACTATTACTTTCTGAACTTTTGCAAGTCTTCTTGTCATATTTACATCTGTTTTCTCTAATGTTACTTTTGCTTCAAAGACTATGACCTCTGCCATGTAACTTTCATCTATCCAAACCCCTTCCCAAGTGATCATTGGCAGACTATTCTTACCGATTATGTGCAGATTAAAATCTACTTTTTGCAAAATTTATCGCACGTTATAAACACTTACTTTCATATTATTTTCACTCATTTGTTCACATTAAAGAAGCTATTCAATGATAAAAAAACTAACTTTTACATCAGTTCTATTTTACTTTGGGCAAATATTACAATTTCGGTATTGATGGTTGCTACTTGCTTTTATGCCCCTAATATTAGGCATTTTTCTATGAAATTGTTCAGTTTTCTTATAGAACCATTGCTACAAGAAGCGATGGCTTCAAAGCTATTTACTTCAAATATTGGGGTTGCTATACCACATGATTTTAAGCGGCTTATGATGTTTTCTTCTCTGCCAGGCTGAATACAAGCATCTAGGTAAAGTTTATTACACATACATTGCATTAAGATACAATAAGTTGAAACCTTTCATGTTAGGAGAAGACTGAAAATAGGTGTTTTGATCATTTGTTCAATAATCCCTAGTAAATTTTCTTTAATTTGTGTTGTGTAGTTAGTCATTAATATGCTTCCTTGAAATTGTATATCATCAAGGGGCTTCGCTGCAAATTTTATAACCTTTGTTAAGCTTTTTACATCTGATGGTCTAATGCGTTATACTATATTCAATATTTAACTATGCAATAATTAGTGAATATAAGGATACAGATTTAGATAGGAGTGATGAGATGAAGAAAATGAAGGTCACTATGAGAGATATTGCTAAAGAATTGAATTTATCTGTAGCAACTGTATCATATGTGCTAAACCATTCAGAAAAAGAAAAGATTAGTCATGAAACACGACTTAAGGTGTTAGAGACAGCAAAAAAAATGGGATATATACCTAATTTATCTGCACGTTCATTAGCTAATAAGCGAAGTAACTTAATTGGGATTATGATTAATTTAGGACAAAATGCAACTAACTCCAAAAAACAAAGATATTATGATTTAGCGGCAGAGATACAGATGCAATTAATGCAAATAGGCTATGATACAGTGCTTTCAATTACACATTGTATTAGTGGAGAAGAAATGGAGATTGCATCAAAGCATTCCTTAGAAGCACTTTTTATCATTGATATGGAGGAGTGCTATTTAAAGGAGATAACCCATAAGTGCTATGTGCCGATTATTTTCTTAGAATGCTTCATAACAGAAAATATATTTTATCAAATTTTACCTGATTATTCCTTAGTGATGCAACAAGCTAAATCATATCTACAGGAAGATAATGTATTTGTAATGGTTGATGATTTATTAAATAGTAGAACCCTTGAGATAATAACGAAAGATATTAATGAGAAAAATATTTATATCAATAAATCTCATGCAAGTATGAAGCAATTTGCACAAATGCACCAAAATCAAAAGGGGATTGTAATAGGAGAAGCACTAGGAATAGAAGCGGAGCGCTATTTTGATCATAAGCAACTTGTTGTATTAACGGAATATGATGAATATAGTAAATTATCACCTACAATTAAAACGTTAACCATATCGAATAAACATAAAGCTAAAATAGCAGTTGATATTATGCAACAGATTATGAATTTAACATATAATGAGCAAAATAGTACTCGAATATTAATTGAACCAAAGTCCAGTTAAAAGCCCTTTTATAGTAGAAGTCTCTTACTATAAAGGGACTTTTTTTTCATGAGGAATAAAAATATATTGAGATAGGTAGGCAGAGTAGTGAGGGGGAAAGAAATAAAGTTAAGTAGAAAAAGGGAGACAAGAAAATCGATGATTACTTATAGATGGATAGAAAAAGTTAAGTTTGTTAAGTAAAAATATAGGACAAAGTGTCTAAAAAATATATGAAATAATTAAAAAAGATATAAAAAATGTATTGAAAATTAAATCTTAATATGATAGATTTAAAATACTTAAACGATTAAGTTAATAGAAAGGAGATAGTTAATTGAAGAAGAGTGTAAAAGCAGCAATATTATCTACCTTAATTTTGGGAGGAGGACAATTTTTCATTGGTCGTCAACGGATAAAAGGAATTCTGATGTTTTTAGTACAGGTTCTATGTATTGGGTTAGAGTTATGGACAGGTTATTGGATTGAGTACTTATGCGGAAGAATAGAACATTTTACTTTGCGTATCTATGGCGGCTATTTTACAAAAGGGTTATGGGGGTTGGTAACATTAGGTGAAAAATCTGGTGCTAGAACAGGTGATCACTCTATCGTATTGCTTATTAATGGTATTACAGTTATTTTAATCATATTAATTCTCCTAGCGTTTTATCTTTGGAATATTTTTGATGCCTATCATACAGGAAAGCGTATAGATGAAAGCGGTGAATATCTTTCATCAAAAGAGTATTTTCAGCATGTGACTTCTAAGTTTTTTCCTTATCTTATTTTAACACCTATTATTATTGGCATTCTTTTTATTGTGGTAATGCCTATTCTTTTTTCAATAATTACAGCATTTACAAATTATAATAAAAATCACTTACCACCAGCAAATTTAGTGGACTGGGTAGGTCTATCAAATTTTGTTAAGTTATTTAAAGTTCCAGTATGGTCAAAAACTTTTTTCTCTATATTGTCATGGAATGTTATATGGGCTATTGTAGCTACTTTTAGTACATATTTTTTAGGAATGTTTCAGGCTATTATTTTAAATAGTAAGTATGCGAAATGTAAATCATTTTTTAGAGCTATCTTAATCTTACCTTGGGCAATTCCTCAGTTGATTACACTTTTAGTTTTTAAAAACCTTTTAAATGGGCAGTTTGGGCCTATGGCACAATTACTAATGGATCTTGGATTAGCAGATCATAGAATTCCATTTCTATCAGATCCATTATTGGCAAAAATAACTATTATTTTAGTTAACTTATGGTTAGGTTTCCCGATGTTTATGATTATGATACAAGGTGTGTTAGCTAATATTGATACTAGTCTATATGAGGCCGCAAGTATTGATGGTGCCAGCTCATTTGAAGTGTTTAAATGTATTACATTTCCACTTGTATTTAAGGCGACGGCTCCACTATTCATTATGAACTTAGCTTCAAACTTTAATGGATTTGGTATTATTTATTTCTTAACAGAAGGAAAACCTGTTAATCCTAATTATCATTTAGCAGGAGATACTGATATATTAATTTCTTGGATTTATAAATTAACCTTAAATGAGCGTATGTATGATATGGCAGCAGTTATGTGTATTATTTTATTTGCACTAGTTGGGGTAGCATCTTTCTATAGCTTTAAGCATACACAAAGTTTTAAGGAGGTGTAGAAGGGTGAAAAAATGGATAAAGACTTTATTAATTAATTTAGAATTAGTGATTATGTCGGTGATTGTTATTGTACCAGTGATTTGGGTAGTATTATCTTCTTTTAATAGTAGTAAATCATTGGCTACTTCTTCTCTTATTCCTGAGGTGTTAACAATCAATAATTATTGCCAACTATTTAATGAGACAAAATTTTTTATTTGGTTTAAAAATACGTTTATTGTTGCATCACTTAATGCAGTGGTGGCAGTCTTTTTGGTATTTATTACAGCGTGGGTATTATCTCGTTTTAATTTTAAGGGCAAAAAAGTAGGCATGATGACATTATTAATATTATCTATGTTTCCAAGCTTTTTATCAATGACAGCTATTTATAGTTTATTTGTTGCCCTAGGTTTAATTGGTAATCCGCTCTCATTAGTGTTGCTATATTCTATAGGAGCTGTTCCGTATAATATATGGTTAGTTAAGGGCTATTTAGATGGTATTTCAACGTCTATTGATGAAGCAGCATATATAGATGGTAGTTCAAAGCTTAATACATTTTTTGAGATTATTTTACCAATGTCAAAACCTATACTCGTATATTGTGCAGTATCACAATTTATGTTTCCATGGATGGACTATATATTACCTAACTTACTTTTAACTGGAGAAGAAAATTATACAGTGGCAGTAGGATTGTACAGCTTGATTACTGGAAAAGAAAATACATACTTTACTATTTTTGCAGCAGGAGCAGTTATTATTGCAGTACCTATAACAATTTTATTTTTAGTATTTCAAAGATATTTGGTCCAAGGTGTCTCATCAGGAGCAAGTAAAGAATAAGGAGGAGAAGTATATGAAATTAAGAAAGTATGGCATGATTTTTTGTAGTATTGCGTTAGGTGTATCTATGGTGGGATGTGGTAAAGAACTGCCAGTAGAAAATGAAATGACCACAGAGATTACTGAAAGTACTGAAGCTGCTGAACTTGTGCCAGAGGAGGGTGCACAGTTACTTTTTTGGACATCAGAGGAAGTATATGGGGATGCTGTGGCTAAAGCGTTTGAGGCTAAATATCATGTGCCTGTAACTGTTGAAAAACTGGGAATGGGAGAGCTAGATAAAGTATCATTGACAGGTCCTGCGGGGACAGCTGCAGATGTTTTTATGTGTTCTCATGATCATTTTATTGAGGGTATGGATGCAGGGTTATTTATGAAATTTGATGAAAGGATTGCCCAACAAATTAAGGAGAGAGTGAGTGAAACAGGTATTAAAACAGTCATGATGAACGATGATTTATATGGTGTACCTGTATCTATTGAAACAAGTTGTTTATTTTATAATAAAGATTTAGTAGATACACCAGTAACTACATTAGAAGAAATTATTGAAAAATCAAAGACTTATAATGATGTAGCTCATAATAAGTATTACTTTTTACATTCAATGGCAGATGTTTATAAAGCCTTTCCTATGTTAAGTGCATATGGTTATCATCCTTTTGGACCTGATGGTACAGATAATGAGCATCCAGGATTTGATACAGATGAGTATAAAAAAGGATTAGAGTTTATTAATAGCTTTAAAGAGATTATGCCAATTAGTGCTACAGATTTAAGAAATGCAGAATTTTTAAGAAGCCTATTTGTGGACGGTAAAGTTGCTTATGAAATTACAGGACCATGGGACATTACACAATTTAAAGAGAGTGGCATTAATTTAGGAGTTACTGCACTACCTACTTATAATGGTAAAGAACTTACACCTTTTGCTGGTGTTAAGAATGCACATGTATCAGCATGGAGTAAATATCCAATTGCAGCACAGTTATTTGCACAGTTTTTAGTATCAGATGAAGGGGCATGCTTGCTCTATGAGAAAGCAAATCAGGTTACTACATTAAAGGATATTACAGCAGTAGAGGGATTAAATGGAGATGAATACTTAAAACCTTTTGCAGAACAATTCAAGAATTCAGTACCAATGCCTGCGGTTAAAAATATTGGGGCTTTTTGGAGTTCTACTGAAAATGCAGTCATTGCAATGTATGACGGCAAATTAACACCTGAAGAAGCCAGACAAAATACACTAGAAGCATGGCAGACAACACTGGCAACAGAAAAAGAATAGATGGGAGCAATGATATGAATTTACAAGCACTATGTCACATACCATGTAGTAATTATGCTTACGCCTATAGAGAAAATGAATTGCACATTCGTTTACGTACAGCCAAAAATGATATGGATCGAGTAGGAATTTACTATGGTATAAAGTTTATATGGGATAAAAAAAAGTATGCTAAGATGGAAAAAAGATTTCAGGATGAATTCTATGATTATTATGAATATCATATGAAAGTAGAAGACTCTAGGATTGGTTATTATTTTGAATTGCAAAAAGGTGACCAAATAACTTTTTACACAGAAGCAGGATTTGTAGATGAATTTGATGATAATATGGGATATTGTTACTATTTTCAATATCCATATATTAATCAGATTGATGTTCATCATCAACCTAAATGGGCTAAGGATGCTATATTTTATCAAATTTTTGTAGAGCGATTTTTTAATGGAGATCCATCCAATTCGCCTACACCCTTAACTAAATGGGAAGATGAGCCAACACCTAAAAGTTTTTATGGTGGAGATTTAAAAGGTATAATGGATAAGTTAGATTACTTAGAAGAAATAGGTATTAATAGTATTTATCTTACACCTATTTTCCAATCTCCTTCTAATCATAAATATGATATTATTAACTACTATGAGATTGACAACTATTTTGGCGATAAGATACTATTTAAACAATTAGTTCAAAAAGCACATGGAAAAGGGATTAGAATTATTTTAGATGCAGTATTTAATCATTGTAGCTCTCAATGTCATCAGTTTCAAGATGTTATGTTAAAAGGGAGAGAGTCAGATTATTATGAATGGTTTTTTATAGTAGGAGATAAACCAGACTGTGATCCAATGAACTATCAAACTTTTGCTACTGTTCCTTATATGCCAAAGCTAAATACAAGTAATCCATATGTAAAGGAATACTTGTATGATATTGTAAGGTACTGGACGAGTGAATTTGATATTGATGGATGGCGACTAGATGTATCAGATGAAGTAGACCATGAGTTTTGGCGTGGCTTTAGAAAGATAGTGAAAGCCATTAATCCTGAGGCTATTATTATAGGGGAGAATTGGCATAATGCAAGTCCTTGGCTTATAGGAGATCAGTTTGATAGTGTCATGAATTATCCGGTTACAAAATTAGTAGCAGATTTTTTTGCAAGACAAGAGATAACTGCTAAAGTGTTCTCAGAGAGGCTAAGTACATTATTAATGCGTTACCCAGAACAAGTGAATGAAGGGATGCTTAATTTGTTAGATAGTCATGATACGGAACGATTTTTAACAACCTGTAAAGGGGATAAAAGCTCACTAAAAAATGCAATAGCATTCATATTTGGGTATATAGGGATGCCTTGTACCTATTATGGTACGGAGATTGGTATGGAAGGTGTCTATGATCCTGGGTGTAGAAAAGGTTTTATATGGGATCAATCAAAATGGGATATGGATTTATTTAACTTCTATAAAAAACTCATTAAAATTAGAAAAGCAGAAAAGGCTCTTAACCAAGGGACAATTGCTTTTTCGTATCACGAAAATTTAGTGATTATGAATAGACAATATGAAAATGAGGTTATTAGTATTATTATTAATCAATCTGAGAAAGTTCAATACTACACCCCTCACATTAAAAAGGGGCAAGAGGCCTATGAACTTTTGCGAGATGAAACTATTAAAAGCACTATAGAGTTACAGCCTAAGACAGCTATATATGTAAAAACAGTCATATAAGTGAATAAAACAAGATAAAGAATACCCAGCATACTCATTTAGCCTTGCTGGGTATCTTCTTACTTGAATATATATTGATACTATTCCTAGTAGCGTTTTGAGTTTATAATAAAAAAGGCTTAGAAAACAATCAAGGGGGAGAAAAGAAATGAGATATGGAAAACGAGATTGGATGAGTTATGAAAGAGGCATAGAAAGAGAGTGGCTCATGACTAATGGACGTAGTGGATTTGCAGGAGAAAATATTACAGGAGCACATAGTCGTAAATATCATGGGTTATTAGTTGCTTGTTTAACTTCACCTGAAGAACGATATATGATTCTTAATAAATTAGATGAAGTAGTCGTTATTGGGGAGAGAGAGTATCCTTTGACTACAACAAAGTATGAAAGTGATATTGTAAAAGGCTATGAAAACCAACAAAGTTTCTTTTATGATGGGATGCCACATTATCGTTATGTTATGAAGGGTACAGTTGTTGAAAAAGAAATAGCATTAGCTTATGGAAAGAACACAGTAGTTATTGCTTATACTTTAAAAGGGAGCAGTGAAGAAGCTGTATTAAAGATAGCACCATTTCTTACTTGTAGAAATCCCGGTGAATGCTCCCATGAAGAAAATATTACTTTTGAGAGCTATACTGTAGCCCAAAATAGCAATGATAAAGAATCTTATGAGGAAACACATTGGACTCCTCAAACTAATAAACAGCTTGATATTCGTATGTGGAGTAGTGAGGGCATATTTATACCAGAAGAAGCAGTTACAGAAAAAGTTTTTTATGATGTGGATCAAATAACTGGAGACCCTTGTATGGAGCAGCTCTATAAACCGGGCTATTATGAGATTAAACTTGGGGCATATGAACAAAAGAAAGTTTATATAGTGTGTACCCTAGAAAAAGATAAGATTAATCCTGAGCAAATTATAGAAGAAGAAAAGCAGCGCCTTAATAAGCTTAGAAATATATTTAAAGAGGAAAGGCTCATTGCCAAGTATCTTCCTATAGCAGCAGACCATTTTATTGTGGAAAGAGACTCTATTAATAGTAAAACTATTTTAGCGGGATATCCTTGGTTTTTAGATTGGGGAAGAGATACAATGATTGCCTACAATGGACTTACTTTGGCAACAGGTCGATTCATAGATGCACAAGAAATCCTTAAAAGCTTTGTGATGTATGAAAAAGATGGTCTTATTCCAAATATGTTTCCTAGTAATCAAGGAAGTCCACTTTATAATACGGTGGATGCTTCTTTGTGGTTTGTTCATGCAGCTTACAGTTATTTGCTTTATGATGATAGCGAAGAAGGTACTGAGTTTATAAAACGTGAAATCTATCCATGTCTCAAAAAAATAATGACTGCTTATAAAGAAGGCACAGAGTTCTCAATACATATGGATCAAGATGGGTTAATATGGGCAGGTTCAGGACTAGATCAAGTAACATGGATGGATGTAAGAGTAAATGATATAGTTGTGACACCAAGACATGGAAAACCAGTAGAGATTAATGCACTATGGTATAATGCACTTAGAATCATGGCATGTTTAGAAGCAAAATTTGAAGGGCATCAAAAATCAGGTTATGAGGAGCTAGCCAAGCAAGTAAAAATAAGCTTTAATGAAAAGTTCTGGAATGAAGCAGATAACTGCTTATATGATGTAATAGATGATGGGGGAGGAGATGCATCAATAAGACCTAATCAAATATGGGCTGTATCACTTCCTTTTACAATGTTAGATAATGTAAGGGCAAAAAGTGTTGTTCAAAAAGTATGGGAAGATTTATATACACCTTATGGCTTAAGAAGTTTAGCACCAAGTCATAAAGACTATCATCCTGTATATAAAGGTAAACTTTTTGATAGAGATATGGCATACCATCAAGGAACAACCTGGGGATTTCCAATAGGTGCATTTTTTACAGCATATTGCAAGGTTAATGAATATAGTAAGGAAGCGCTAGAATTTGTAGAGAGCTTAGTAAGGGATCAAGAAGTTGACCTTGAAAATCAGTGTTTAGGAAGTATTGCCGAAATATTTGATGGGGATAGTCCACATTTTGCAAGAGGATGTTATGCCCAAGCTTGGAGTGTAGGAGAATTGATTAGGGTATACTATGAAGATATTTTAGGAAATAATGAAAAACTAAAGCAAACTCATAAAAAGCTTTTTGAAAGTTAGAAGGTATAAAGAAGAGCATAAGTATACTAAAATAAGGGATAAATATGAAAATCAGTGGATAATACTATAGTATATCTCTATTTAGAAGTTAAAAAAATAAATGACAATAAAAGTAGGAGTAACAAATGAGTAAAATAAAAAATGCTATTTTTGCGGGGGGTTGTTTCTGGTGTATGGTTAAACCTTTTGATGAACTCCCTGGTATTATTAAAATTGTAGTAGGTTATACAGGCGGCGAGGTAGCACATCCTACTTATGAACAAGTATGTACACATGAGACAGGTCATGTGGAAGCAGTACAAATTACGTATGATGAAGAAGAGATGAGCTATAGAGAGTTAGTGGAGATTTTCTTTAGGAGTATAGACCCAACAGATCCTGATGGGCAGTTTCATGATAGAGGCCCTTCATATCATACGGCTATTTTTTACGCAGATGAACAGCAAAAAAGGGAAGCAGAAGCTTATAAAATAGCATTAGAAGAGAGTAAGTTATTTGATAAGCCCATAGTTGTACCTATTAAGCCAGCTATGCCATTTTATGAAGCAGAGGATTATCACCAAGATTATTATAAAAATAATAGTTTTAGATATAATCTATATTATAGAGGTTCAGGAAGAGAAAGCTTTATTAAGAATAACTGGTATAAAAATCCTTATAGTCAAGAAGAGCTTAAACTACGTTTAACACCTATACAGTATAAGGTAACACAAGAAAATGGTACAGAAATGCCCTATGATAATGCCTATGACACACACTTTGAAGAAGGAATTTATGTGGATATTGTAAGTGGCAAACCACTATTTTCTTCTAAAGATAAATTTAATTCAGGGTGTGGATGGCCTGCATTTAGTAAGCCTATTTCAAAGACTGCAGTATATGAAAATGAGGATACCTCTCATAATATGTATCGTATAGAAGTAAGAAGTACCTCAGCAGATTCACACTTAGGTCATGTTTTTGAAGATGGACCAGAAGAAATGGGCGGATTAAGATACTGCATTAACTCAGCAGCATTAAGATTTATCCCTAAAGATGAGATGGAAAAAGAAGGATATGGCAAATATCTTAAAATATTTGATAAAAAGGTATAGTATTTGTTTTTGAAGATATAGGAAATGAAAATCTTATATACGTAGTGCCCCCCAATAGTTAGACCTAAAGTCTAACTATTGGGGGGCACTATAAAGAGTTTATGGCTTTTTGTTATATAACAGAAAAAGAATAGCCAAAGAAATTAAAAATTATTTATTAACAGTGTATGTTGTCCGAGCAATTACTTGTTTTTAAATACTGTAGTGGCTCATTCATTTCATCAAGAATTTCTTTAATTTTATGCTCGCTATTTATATCAGTGAGAATGGTAAGATAATCACCTTCTTTAATTTCAGTATCCCCATTGGGAATGATTTGCCTAGATTCATTTTTTACACCCACTAGTAAGGATTTGCCTGGCCATTTTATGTTCTTTACTTGGCGATTGGCAAATTCGGAGTCATATTTAACAATCAGTTCTACTACAATTTTTTTACTACTTTCTGCACAATCTTCTACATCTTCATTTGTTATGAGACTCTCTAAAAGTGCCTCATAAATTGGGGGACTCTTCAGTAAATCAGCAATAACGTAAGCGGTCACAGCCACTACTGTTAATGGGAGCATATGATTAAATGAACCTGACATCTCCATTATCAGAATAATACCTGTGATGGGTGCTCTAACAATCGCTGTAAAATAACCTGCCATGGCAAGGATAATAAAATTATTGTATAACTCATGATCTATTCCTAAATATTTTGTAGCTATTCCCGCAAAGATAGCGCCTATAGTAGCACCTAGGATAATCAAAGGGAAAAATATCCCACCTGGTGCACCTGAACCAAAACTTATCATTGAAAAAGCAAGCTTTACAATAAAGATTAACATTAGAAATAGTATGCTATTTCTTAGAGTTAATTCTTCAATTATTCTATGGCCACTACCTAATACAACAGGAAATATAATGCCTAATATGCCAGCTAATATAAAAGGGATAATGATCTTGGTTTTTTCATTAAGAAATTTTATCTTTCCATATAATAGCTTTGTTTTGAGCAGTACATAATTATAGAATGCACCCATTACGCCTAGTAAAATCCCTAAAATAATAAGTAGCCAGCACTTGCACCACTTGCCATAAGCGTTCTTCTTTCTAAGCGTCCTCTTCCAATCTTTTTTCCTAATCCCTCAGCTACACATGCTCCAAGTTGAATAGATGGGCCTTCTCTTCCAAGTGAAAGACCTCCTACCATAGCAATTGTACCGCCTAAGAACTTACTACACAATGTATGTATCCATTTTTTTCTTTTCCTAAAATAACCTTTTAGTATACCCTCTAGTTGTGGTATGCCACTTCCAGAAATCATTTTATCCCTTGAAACGAGAGCTCCAACAAAATATCCCATTAAACTTAATAGTATAATTGCAATAGGAAAAAATATAAGGTGATTTCTTAGAAAATCATTCATTTTAAAAGACAATTTTTCTGCATAACTCAAAGTTATCCTATAAAAGATGACAATACCTCCAGCAAGTAATCCAACAAGTAAACTTTTAAAAACAATTAAAATGTTTTCAAAATAGTTGTCCGTTAGTACTTTATAGTTATTTTTCATACTACGTGCCTCCAATAAACTATCTCATATTGTTTTGATGGTACCTTCATATATAGTTTAGAAATATATTTAGATATTAAAAAAGTACAATATATTCAAACATATTATACTACAATAAACGCCTATTCACTAGACAATAAGATGTATATTAAATCCATAGCTAGAGTATACTGAAGAATATAGAGCATCTAAAAGTGAGGAGACTATATGGAGAGAACATTTATTATGATTAAGAGTGATGGTGTAGCGAGAGGATTAATGGGGGAAATTATTAGAAGAATTGAGAGAAAAGGCTTTAAGATTACCAAAGCCAAGCTTCTAAGTCCTTCAAGAAAGCTAGTAGAGAAACATTATGAAGAACATATAGGTAAAGCATTTTTTGCAGAGTTAGTAGACTATATATTAGAAGGTCCAGTTATGGCTATGGAAGTACAAGGAGAAGATGCTATTGCAGTTATGCGAAGCATTATGGGAGATAAAGATCCCATTAAAGCCATTCCAGGTACCATTAGAGGAGATTATGCCAATACAGTTACAAGAAATCTCATACACGGCTCTGACTCCATAGAACATGCAGAAAGAGAGTTAAATCTTTGGTTTAATACCTTGGATAATATCTAATAATAAAACAATAAGGGCATTGCAAAATTATTTACCATTTTGCAATGCCCTTATTCATTTTAAGAGAGGGGGGCGGATAAAAAATATCAACTAGTCCATCAATGAACTTTTACATACCTGTATGACCGCATACCATAAAAATAGATTGAACTGAAGAAATATCACCTAACATAGCTGACTCAATGCTTGGACAGTACTTCCAATAGTTGTTTCATCAGCACCATTGTGAATATCTAAATTAATTGCTCCTATATGTAACACCATTTTCTTTACACCATCTAATATCTGGCAAGTCACTTTGCCTACAGGCCATAATGTGTGACATCCATAAGTCTGGTTTAGCTTACCTATTACTTGTATACAATATAAACGAACCCCATTTTTTGAGCTAAGTGGAGTAAAATATTCCAAGAAAAAAATTCTTGGAACTATTATCGCATAAGTATCAACTTTATGATATCCGCCTTATTGTTGTACGCTTACATTATAACAAAGACTAGGATGAATAAATATATTAATTAGATTATTTTATTGCATATAAAAACAAATAATTTTT
>JAZKZQ010000136.1:0-3960 GCA_045612745.1 Cellulosilyticum sp.
TGGAACTAGATTAACGCTTGGTATTATTGAAAATAAATTAAAGGAGCATGGTCTATTAAAAGATGCCCAGTTAAATCATGTGGCACCAGGTGATATGATAAAACTAGATATGGTCACTGTGGAATTTGTACAAAGTACCCATAGTATTGCGGGGGCTTGTTGTATTGCAGTGCATACACCAGAGGGGATTGTTTTTCATACAGGTGACTTTAAGGTAGATTATACCCCTATTGATGGCCAACATATGAATCTAGAACGTATAGGGGAACTGGGTAAGGAGGGAATATTACTACTTTTAGCAGATAGTACAAATGTAGAGCGTTCAGGGCATTCACCTTCTGAGTATACAATAGGTAAAACGTTGATGCGCCTTTTTGCGGGGGTGCAAGGGCGGGTAATTGTATCAACCTTTGCTTCTAATATTCATCGTATCCAGCAGATTGCTAATGCTTCCATAGCTTATGGGCGTAAGGTAGCTTTTAGTGGTAGAAGTATGGAGAGTATTTCTAAAGTAGCTATAGAGCTGGGGTATTTGGAAATTCCAGAATCAGTTTTAATTACTTTAGATGAAATCAAAGATTATCCTAATGATAAAATTACAATTATTACAACAGGTAGTCAAGGTGAACCTATGGCAGCATTAGCGCGTATTGCTTTTGGGAATCATAAGTTTATTCAAATAGAACCTAATGATCTTTATATTATCTCTGCCTCACCTATTCCTGGTAATGACAAGCTTGTTTCAAAGGTTATTAATGAGCTTTATAAAAAAGGGGCTGAGGTGGTTTATAAAGGTATTGAGGAAGTCCATGTTTCAGGACATGCTTTTAGAGAAGAACTGAAACTTATGCATTCTTTAACCCATCCTAAATATTTTATGCCAGCCCATGGTGAATATCGTCATTTAAAGCATCATCGTGATTTAGCTATTCAAATGGGGATGCCGAAAGAAAATATTTTTATTTTACAAGATGGAGATGTACTCACTGTAAATCAAAACAAGGGGGCTATTACAGGGCATGTACGTGCAGGTAATATTCTAGTAGATGGTATAGGGGTAGGAGATGTAGGAAATATTGTTTTACGTGATCGTAAACATTTAGCAGAAGAGGGAATGCTTATTGTAGTAGCTGCCATTGACTTGGAAACACTGTCCATTATGAGTGGCCCAGATATTATTACAAGAGGCTTTGTTTATGCCAAGGACTCAGAAACTTTATTAGGAGAAGTAAAGGCAGTGGCAACGAAGGAGCTTGAAATGTGCCTCGCATATCAAATGATTGAATGGTATGTTTTAAAAGCACGTATTAAAAAAGAAGTAGAAATATTATTATATGAGAAAACCAAAAGACGTCCTACTGTTTTACCTATTATTATGGAAGTGTAATAAGTAAAACAGTAGTAAATTATAAGAAATAAGACATATGAAATGAATATATAAAATACAAATATATGAGCCATTCTTACTTAGGGAAGAATGGCTCACTTTGCAATAAATATAATTGGTATATACAAATATGGTTTTGAAATATATAATTTTCTTAATAATTAGTAATAAAGAAACGGGGGGATTCTTTGAAGCGACATGGTACGCAAGTATTAGAAAATAATGAAGTAGTTTTAAGAGCATTTACCTTAGCAGATGCAGAGTCATTTTATGAAAATGTGATGTCAGATATAAATGTATTTAAGTATTTTGCTTTTAATGCCCATACCGATATAGCAGAAACTAAAAAGTGCATTAACGACTGGATAACAGTTTATGAAAGTCCTAATACCTATATATGGGCCATTATTGAGAAAGAAAGCCAAATGGTTATAGGCACTATTCATTTAGACAGTATGTATATTGAGCTATTAAATACTGGAGAATTGAGCTATTATATCGGTTCCAAGTGGTGGGGCAAGGGTTATGCTACTCAAGCAGTAAGAATAGGAGGTAGTTAGATGATTCGTGAGATAATAAATGAAGATTTTAAGGGGTTATTAAAGTTATATATGCAACTACATAATAAACCTATGCCAGAGTATGGAGAAAGGCTTTCAGAATTGTGGTAACAGATCTTGGCAGATCGCCAGCATCATATTATTGTGGCTGTGCTAGATGGAAAAGTAGTTGCTTCTTGTGTTTGCCTTATTGTCCCTAATCTAACCCATGAGCAAAGACTTTATGCGTTAATAGAAAATGTTATTACGGATAAGGATTACCGTAAGCAAGGATTAGGAACTGCTTGCTTAAATTATGCGAAAGAAATTGCTCAAAGAGAAAATTATTATAAAATTATGTTACTTACAGGTTCAAAGGAAGAAGCTACTTTGAATTTTTATAAAAAAGCAGGCTTTAATTGTGAAGATAAAACAGCCTTTATACAGTGGTTATAGTAATATAGCTTATCAAAAATAGTCTATCTTAAGTTTATTTCTAATTTGAGATAGACCATTTTTGATGTTTATTTATTATATAATTTTATCTGAAAATAAAGTTATTGACAATCATTATCAAAATATATATACTTATATTAAGTGAAAATGATAAATATTATCAATTTGATTAATATAAATCTAAAGGAGCGATAGAATGAGTGTTGTAATTATTGGAGGACACGATCGAATGATTTGTCAGTATAAGGAAGTCTGTAAGAGTTATAAATGTAAAGCCAAAATATTTACGCAGATGCCAGGGAATTTTGATAAACAAATTGGGAGTCCAGATTTAATTGTATTATTTACAAACACAGTCTCTCACAAAATGGTAAGATGTGCTGTAGCAGAAGCAGAAAGAAGTAAAGCAACTATTATAAGGTCTCATACAAGTAGTAAAAATGCTTTATGTGATATATTAGAAGCAGCAATGAAAAAATAATAGTATAAAAAGGCTTATGAAACTAGAGATAAAATAGATAGTTTCATAAGCCTTTAATAATGTATTAAAAGGAGAGTATAACTTTAAAGCTCTTCACCATTAGATGCAATTACAGAGCTATACCAGTAAGCAGAATCCTTCATGATACGTTCTTGTGTATCATAATCCACATAGATAAGCCCAAAACGGTCTCTATACCCTTTTGCCCATTCAAAATTGTCCATAAGGGACCATGTAAAATAGCCAGCAATATCAATATTTTCACTAGCAGCACGTTTGAGACCAGATAAATAACGGTTTAGATAGTCTATACGATTTGGGTCATGAACTTTACCATCTAAAGAAACTACATCGTGAGCAGACATACCATTTTCAGTAATGTAATAAGGAAGTTGGTAGCGATGGTAAGTTTCTTTAGCACCCCAATATAAAGCATCTGGTGTAATATCCCATCCGATTGCAGTATGTGGGACACCTACTTTTGACGGAATAATCTGTGGCTCACCAGTTTCATTTGCTTTTATGTAATGGCCAGAATAAATATTAGCGCCAATGAAATCAAGAGGTTGGTGAATAAGCTGCATATCTTCATCTGTAAGTTTTGGCATTAAATGCTTACAAGTTTTTAGAACATCTTCTGGATAGTGACCAAATACAATAGGATCAAGCCAATAACTATCTGTAAAGATAAAGTTATCTAAATTAGCAGTACCATAAAATTTATGAGCAGCTAAGATATCTGTTTCACTTTCTGAGATAGAAATAGCTGGGGAAGTGGCCATAACTATACCGATTTTAATAGGATTAGGTGCATTTTCACGCAAGGCTTTAGAAGCAGCGCCATGGGCCTTTAAAACATTATGACCTATTTGAAGTAATTCAGAATTACCAAGTTTATACCCCGGTGCATGTTCACCTGTTTGATAGCCTACGCCAACAAAGACTTGAGGTTCATTAAAGGTAATAAAATGCTTTACACGATCAGAAAAGTGTTTGGAAATAATGGTAGCATATTCAGCAAACCAATTAACACTTTCATCATTAAGCCAACCACCTTTTTTATGAAGGGCATAAGGTAAATCCCAATGGTAAATGGT
>JAZKZQ010000137.1:0-3048 GCA_045612745.1 Cellulosilyticum sp.
ATCCCCCTTCTACATTATAAGCAGAAACAATTCGCTTTCTTCTTTTACCTTTTAGGTCCAAAAAGAAAGTTGGAGTAGTAGGGGGCTAATAGTCTACCTCTGTAGTAATCTGTTGATGCTCTTGTGAAGATAGTCAAAGCGTTCTTAGTGGGAATGTTTGAAGCGAAACGAAGTGTAGCAAGTTTTCCCATGTTGCTTTGACTATCCTCACTTAGAGCATCACAGATTACGGAAGGTGTAGCTATTAGCCCCCCTACTGCTCCAACGAATCAGTTTGCGACACCCCCATTTTAATAATATACATTGATGAGGTGGAAGCGGATATTCTTGTTGCTCCAGCCTAAATCATAAGGGACTAAAAGGCGGTCTGTATTATGACAAGTAACAAGTGGATAGCCTTTAGAGTCTAAGCCAGTAATTGTGGAAATATGAACGATTTTCCCTTTTTTCTCATAAGCTACAAAGTCACCAGGACGGAGATTGTAGGCTTCTTTATAAATTTCTTGGTAGGTGCCTTTGCCAATATAGCCAGCACGGCCACTATTCACCATAAAGGTTTTAAAGGCTTGTGCATTGACCCAAGCTTTTGTACCATTGTTATCACAGTAATTCCAAGTACTATTTTTACGGAATTTACCTCCCTCAAAGAGAATCTGAGAAGCAAAATTTGCACAATCTCCGCCATCAGGGTTGAAATTTTTGTAGCACTTATTGTATTTGAATAAAAATTCACTATCCGTACTTACACCACAGTATTTATGTGCATAATCCACAGCGCTTTGAGTGCGTTCATCTAACTTATAATCAGGTGCTTTTTGGGCTAAAATATAGTTTCTGATTTGATCTGATTTAAGGTTTTCTAGATTTAAGGAATCTGCAAAAGGATCTGTATACCATTCCTTTGTAATAATATAATGGTCTCCATCTTCTTTTAAATTAATATAATGAGAGGTACCTAGACGGAAAACATTTTTAACATCAGGTTCATCCAAATAGCTATAAGTAAATTCAGTAGCATTAAAGCAAAGAATACCATATAAACCTGGTTCTTTTTCTTTTACTTTTCTAAGTTTAACTTGAGACTCAATTTTATCAAATTTAATACCTTGTTTTTCGGACCAGTTTTGGAAATACTTAATCTTCTGTGCTTCACTTTCATAAGCCCAAAGACTAACTTTTATTTTAAGATTATAATGAGATTTTAGCCCCTCCCCATCTGAATGCAGAATGCAAGTATTACGATTCTGAAAGAGTTCTTCTAAAATAGGAATGAACTGCTCTTCTAAGCTTTCTTCGTTGGGTTCTGCTACTGTTGTGGTTTCCTCTCCTGTAGATTTAGTGATTTCATTTTCTATAACAAAGTTTGGAATGGCACGGTAAGCAAACGTATTTACTGATGAAACAAGAAAAGATGATAATAAAACCAAAACTCTTATTAAAAATTTTAAATTTTTCAATTTTTTATCCCCTTTATATTATTTTTTCGCTATAATATAGTTTGTACTAATTAAAAAATAATATAAACAGAAAAAGTATTTGCCTAATATTTACAAAAATATTGATTACATGGGGGAGTAAAATGAAATACTTAAATTTAGATGAGTTCATATTGCTAAGTAGTATGATGCCAATCATTATATTATTTGGCCTTATATGGATATATGAGCGAGACCAAGTAGTTGGCATCGGTACTATAGGTACGAGTGCCTGCTTAGCTGGAATTTTAATAAAACTTATTGGAAATGATTTTAAAGAAGGTATGCAGTTGATAGGATACAGTATTTACTATGTAGGTGAGCTTATTTTATTAACAGGGTACTTTAAATTTATGACACAAAGGATATCTAGAATTAAGAAGATATATAGAATACAACAGATTTTTTTGGAAACTTTAAGCATTTATATATTTGTTAGTGCAATATCTAGAATAAGTCTGGAAAGTTTCTCTATTTTTTTAGGTATATGGTATTTAGTGCTTGCTAATATTTTTTTTATGGAATGTAGAGAAAGTATAATACATAAAATGATTTTGATAATTGCATTTAAACTACATGGACTTATAATGATTATACTATATATTGGTCGAACTGGTGGCGTAATGCGGACCATTATGAGTATGTTATATAGTTTTACCATAACGTTGTTGGCTACAGGAATTATATTAACTTATTATCAAACAAATAGGAAAAAATTGTATGAAAGTTTTTCGTTAGTAGATGAGATTATGACGAATACACTTAGTGCATTTAAAAAGGTAGATTGTGATGGTAATATCGTTTATAGTAATCATCATTTAAAGAAGATATTAGGACATGCGGAAGAGTTGGTAAATATTAGTCAGCTTAGAAACTATGTACATGAGAAAGATATAGAACGTATTAATCAAGCAATAGATAGTCTAAAATCAGATAGAGGAAGTGCTAATTTTCAAGTACGCTTAAAACATCATAACGGCTACTTTATTTGGGTTGGTATAGACATTAATCCTATTTTAAATGAAGTTGGGGCGAAAATAGGAAATGTAGTATGCTGTAGAGATATTACGACAGAGCAGATTACATATATGGATTTAATGAAGAGTCAACGTAAATTTTATCAACTTTTTCAGGGGATTCAAGATGCAATCTTTATTGTGCCTTTTTCTAGAGATTATGTGTATAGCCATTTTAATCAATTTAATAAAGCAGCATGTGAGAATTTTGGTTATGATGAGTATGAAGGTAAGGAGATGTGTCTAGCAGATCTGGACATTCGTTTTTTAGAAGATAAAGATACGAGACAAGGTAAAAGTTATGAGGAATTAATGGCGACGCTACTAAAAGAAGATAAGGTGGTTTATGAAACAGAATATAGGACAAAGGCAGGTAAGCTTATTCCGGTAGAAGTAGCAGATTATAAATTTACTTTAAATAAGAAAGCAATGATTATGTCAGTTGTAAGAGATATTTCAGAGCGCAATATTATTAAGGAAGCTAGGACTTTAGAGAAAGTAAAAAGTGAGTTTTTAGCAAATGTATCCCATGAATTACGTACACCTTTAAATGTTAT
>JAZKZQ010000138.1:0-1599 GCA_045612745.1 Cellulosilyticum sp.
ATAATTAGATAGCCATTTTTTTAAGGTAAAAGCTTACCTTTATTTGTTGTGTCAATTTTTAATTATTTGGCAACTAAATATAGCTACCAATAATAATTTTTAAATCTTGCATCCTTAAAGCGAGTGTTATTCATTTTTAAACAGTAGTTTCGCAATTACCTAATAGAATAAATCTCTTATTTTTCATCAAATCTGTTAAAGGATTTTAAGTACCTGTGTAGTATATCTTAAGTCAAGTTATACAAATACCAAGTAGCAAAAAAAGGAGCCATTGCATTTTGCAATAACTCCTCATTTTATTACTCTTTATATAAATATTCCCTTGTCATAGGAAGACTATTATTAACACCTTTCGTAAATACAATCTGATGTAAATCTATCACACCATTATTAAAAGCAGCTGCACAAGAACATAGATACATACGCCACATACGTATAAAGCGTTTATCAAACATCTTCCTCACCTGCTCAATATTATCTTCAAAATTATCATGCCAGCAAAGAAGTGTCCTAACATAGTGCTGTCTTAAACTCTCTATATCCCTTACATAATAACCATAATCTGCTAATAAATCTACGATTTCTCTTAAACTAGGAATTACACCACCTGGAAAAATATATTTCTTAATCCAAGCATCACCAGGAGATTCTCTGAGCCCACTAATATAATGTAGCAAAAACACCCCTTTATCCTTAAGCACGCCATCTACACTTTTGAAAAACTGGTCATAATTTTCTCTACCCACATGCTCTAACATCCCTACACTTACGGCCCTGTCAAACTTACGATGCATATGTTTTAAGTCTCTATAATCCATAAGCTCTACTTCTAAGTATTCTTCAAGCCCTTCTTTTGCAATACGCTGTTTAAATTCTCTGCATTGCTCTCTACTTAAAGTAATACCTAGACCATGTACCTTATATTTCTTTGCTGCTTCAATAAGTAAAAATCCCCAACCACACCCTATATCCAAAAGGCTCATTCCTGGCTGTAGATTTAACTTCTTTAAGATATAGTCCACTTTGCTTACTTGGGCCTCTTCTAGGGTATTGTCTTCTTCCTTAAAGTACGCACAAGAATAACTCATAGTAGGGTCTAACCATAGTTTATAAAACTCATTACCAATATCATAATGAGAAGACACTTCTTTCTTTTGATTGCCTTTAGCACCTGAGGTATATAGTATCTTCTTCATAGCATGCTTATCTGTAATAAATTTATTTTGATACTTAAAGATTTCATTTAAGGCCATGACTAAGTCACCCTCTATCTCTAGCTCACCATTCATATAGGCTTCACCTAAAGCTAAAGAGGTACTCTTTAAAAGGTCTTTATAAGGGACAGGTTTATGAAAAACCACTTTAAACTTAGAAGGCATGGTACCAATGTGAAACTCTTCTCCGGTTTCAAACATCACAACAAATGCAGTGCCATCGAAACGGTTTAAGAACTTCTTCATTAATGTTGCTTGCATACTCATATATCTCACTCCTTTTATAGAAGTATCTCCTTGTATTTCCAAAAATACACAAGCTCCACACATTTTCTTCAAGTTTTTCTTTAACTACTTACTTTAACTCTGTTTTTTTTATAATGTC
>JAZKZQ010000139.1:0-2021 GCA_045612745.1 Cellulosilyticum sp.
AATAGGAGGAAAAATGGAACAAATTATTGATTTAAATTATGATTGGCAATATAAATTAGACTTTCAAGAAGATGATTTAGATATTTTAGTGGGTGACATACAAACTGTACAGTTGCCATATTTACCTAAAGCAGTTTGTGAAAAATATAAAAGTGAAAATGTAGGACAACAAAGGTTAACTTCTTATTATGAAAAACGTGTAGAATTTATGAAACAAGAAGATGAAGAAAATATTTTTCTTTATTTCGATGGTATTAGTGGAGTGGTAAAACTCTATATTAATGGTATTTTAGCAGGAGAACGTTATAGTGAGTATGGGTCTTTTGAAGTAAATATTACGAAGTTTATAAAATATAATGCGTTTAATAAAATAAGTTTAGCTATAACGGGGGTAAGTGGAGGAAGTATATATGGTCCTAGTTATATAGAACGTAAGGCAGCTGCTTATATAGAAGATGTATATATAAGAACAAAGGATATACTTGAAGAAGAAAAAGAAGTAGAAGTATCTATTACAGTTACAGGATTAGTTGAAGGTATGAATGTACAGGCAGCTGTGATGAATAAAAAGGGGAATGTTATTGCAAATGCAGTAAGTGATCCTTTACGAAGTCTTGAATTTACGCTGAATATAAAAGTAAAAGGTGCAGAAATTTGGGATGTGTCAAATCCAAAGCTTTATGATCTACATGTTTTCCTTCAGTATGATGCCCGTATTTTAGATGAAATAATCATTCCTTTTGGTTTTAGACAAACAGCATTCAAAGCAGATGGGTTTTATTTAAATGGGAGAAAACTTAAGATATATGGTATAAGTCGTGGTGACGGCTTAGAACTTTCTAATTATCATCCTAGTCCAAGTTTAGAAGCTGGTGATGCAAATATTATTAAGCATGAGCTCAGTATGAATATGGTCAAAGTTAAAGGTGAGAGTGTGACATCAAGTTTCCTTAAGAAATGTGATGAATTAGGCCTTCTAGTATTTATGGAAATTCCACAATGGACAAAGCAAGAAGGTTTGTTAGATGAAGCTTCTGTACATAAACGCGAGTTAAAAAACTTCATTAAAGCTTATCGTAATTATACAGGCTTAGTGCTATGGGGACTAGGTACAATCAAGGAAGTAAGCAGTGATGATTTAGAAGTACATGAAATACTTAAAAGTCTAGACCCAGTAAGGGCTATAGGGGGACAGACACAAAATGAAGAACTTATAGATGTTTATACGTATGCAGACTATACTTACATTGATGGTGGGCAAGGGCTTGAAAATCCAGATAAAATTGCACCAAGTAGTGAAATACCATATTTAATTTCAAGTCATACAGGTCCCATTTTTCCAACAAAGAGTTTTGATACTGAGGAGCGTCGTACAGAATATGCACTAAGGCATATGCGTATTTTAGATGAAGCTTATGAAAGTGAAAGAATAGCTGGAGTCATTGCAAGTAGTTTTGTAGATTATGCACAGGAAACTTATTTAGGTGCAAGAAGAAGAGTGAGCTATACAGGGCTCTTAGATAGTGAGCGTCAGTTAAAAGCAGCTGCTTATGCTTATGCAAGTCAACAAGATGAGCATTTAGTGATGGAAGTAAGTAGTAATATGCAAGGTGAAGAAGGTAGCATAGCTGGTGGTATTTATATCTTTACGAACTGTGATAAAGTGAAGTTTTACAAAGATAAGATTTATATAGGTGAATTTTATCCAGATAAAGAAGAATTTCCAAATCTTGTGCATCCACCAATTTATATAGATGACTATATAGGCGAGAGCTTGGTAACAGAAGAAGGATATTCTCAAAAGGATGCAGCTTTTCTTAAAAAAGTTTTAATGGCTATGGCAATTCACAATTATGAGTTACCCCTAGAGATTAAAGGCAAACTTATGCTAGTTAAGTTTAAAAGCAAGATGGATAAAACAACAATTTATGACTTATATGAAAAATATATTTTAACGCACCAAAATCTGGAGACACGCTATATTTTTGAAGGTTATCGTGGAGAGGAAAAGGTAGCAACAC
>JAZKZQ010000140.1:0-7126 GCA_045612745.1 Cellulosilyticum sp.
ATTTTCATGTATGGACTTAAAACTAAAGATTGTTGTTGTTGAAGCATAAAATCACCTTCCGAATTTGATACTTTTATTATAACAGAAAAAAGTCTATGATTGTTGTAATTGAACAATCATAGACTTTTTCAGTGGCTTCGGAGTAGCGGCGCCTTTTTTTGGAGTATCTATATAATTATACGTAGAAGAGTAAATCTACGTATGTTGGAAATGGCCAGTTACTTGCAGATACCATTGTTTCTAGTTCATCTGCTACCATGCGAAGTGTTTGCATTGCTTCAAATACATATTCTCTATAGTATTTAGCAAGTTCAATTTCATCTTCATGATTTTTAGCATCTAGTAAAATCTCATCTAGTTCATCAATTTTACTCATCAATGATTCTGTAAGATTAGAAAGCTTCACTGCATAGCTTTGTTCTTTTTCAAAGCTTACATTTAATCCTAGCTCTTGTTTTACCTTTAATGTTGCAAATACTTCTTTATTGTATTTTAAGACAGCTGGTAAAATCTCTTTTTTAGCCATGTCTAGCATTGTTAATGCTTCAATGTTGATGGTTTTGTTATAGCATTCTAGTAAGATTTCTGTACGAGATTCTACTTCTGCTCTTGAGAAAATACCATGTTTTTCAAACAAAGCAATGCTTTCTTCTGATGCAAAGGCTGGAATTGCATCAACTGATGTTTTAAGGTTATGAAGACCGCGTTTAGTTGCTTCTTCTATCCATTCTTCACTGTAGTTATTACCATTAAAGATAATACGTTTATGGGCTGCCATAGTTTCTTTTACAATGGCAAGTACCTCTACAGTTAAATCACTTGCTTTATCTAATCTATCTGCAAATTGCTCAAGCTCTTCAGCAACAATTGTGTTAAGTACAATATTTGCCCCTGCAATAGATGCTGATGAACCTAGCATACGAAACTCAAATTTATTTCCTGTGAAAGCAAATGGTGAAGTTCTATTACGGTCAGTTGTATCTTTTGCAAATTTAGGAAGTGCAAGGACACCTGTTTCCATAAAGGTTTTAGTCGCATCATGTGCTACTTCTCCTTTTTCAATGCTTTCAAGAATAGATGTCAGATCATCTCCTAAAAACATAGACACGATTGCTGGAGGTGCTTCATTAGCCCCAAGTCTATGATCATTTCCTGCACTTGCTACAGATACACGAAGTAAATCTGCATACTCATCTACAGCTTTAATAACAGCTGATAAGAATAATAAGAACTGTGTATTGTCTTTAGGTGATTTCCCTGGCTCAAGGAGATTTTCGCCTTGATTTGTTGAAATAGACCAGTTATTATGCTTACCAGAACCATTCACACCTGCAAAAGGCTTTTCATGAAGTAAACATACAAGCCCATGTCTTTCAGCTACCTTCTTCATCATTTCCATAGTCAGTTGGTTATGGTCTGTTGCAATATTAGTTGTAGCGAAGATTGGTGCAAGTTCGTGTTGTGCTGGTGCAACCTCATTATGTTTTGTTTTCGCTAAAATGCCAAGTTTCCAAAGTTCATTATCTAAATCTTTCATGTACTCAGAAACGCGTGTTCTAATGTTTCCGAAATAATGGTCTTCAAGTTCTTGACCTTTAGCTGGCTTTGCACCAAAAAGTGTTCTACCTGTTAAAATAAGGTCTTTACGTTTTGCATACATTGCCTTGTCTACTAAGAAATATTCTTGTTCTGGCCCAACTGTTGTAGTAACTCTCACAACGTCTTTACCGAATTTTTTAAGAATACGAAGTGCTTGCACATTAATAGCTTCCATTGAACGAAGAAGTGGTGTTTTCTTATCAAGTACTTCCCCACTATAAGAACCAAATGCCGTTGGAATATATAAGGCATCATCTTTTACAAATGCATAAGATGTAGGGTCCCATGTTGTATAACCTCTTGCTTCAAAGGTTGCGCGAAGGCCACCAGATGGGAATGAAGAAGCATCTGGCTCTCCTTTAATCAGCTCTTTTCCTGAAAACTCCATAATGATTTTGCCATCTCCAGCTGGTGAGATAAAAGCATCATGTTTCTCAGCTGTAATACCTGTCATAGGTTGGAACCAGTGTGTATAATGTGTTGCACCTTTTTCGATTGCCCAATCCTTCATTGCACTTGCTATAATGTCAGCAATTGAAGCATCTAATTCTTTACCCTCTGCCATTGTTTTTTTAAGTGCTTTATACACGTTTTTAGGCAACCTTGCTTGCATTACCGTTTCATTAAATACATTACATCCAAAAATTTCGCTTACTTGTGTCATAGTTAAATCCTCCTCAATATTTTCCTATTTATAATTTTTATCCCTAAGTCTCTTTATCCTTGTCCTTTTCTAGTCCTTTTAATCTATTTTATGGTTCCAAGCGATGCACATCTCTTGGGAACATACTGGCTTGCCTTACATTTTGCAAATCTAAAAGCTTCATTGTAAGCCTCTCAAGTCCTATTCCTAATCCCCCATGTGGTGGCATTCCATACTTATGAATATTAAGATAATGCTTGAAATCTTCTGGGTCCATGCCCATCTCTTTCATTTTAGCTACCTGCTTCTCATAATCATGTATGCGTTGACCACCTGTTGTAATCTCTAAACCCCTAAAAAGTAAATCAAAACTTAATGCAAATCTAGGATCTTCTTTATCATTCATAGCATAGAAAGGCCTTTTAGAAGCTGGAAAATGGGTAATGAACAAGAATTCGCTATTCCAGTGTTCCTTTGCATATTCACAAATTAATATTTCATCCTCTGGCTCTAAATCGTACTTATTCTTTCCCCCTTTACCTTTAATGAAATCTAATGCCTCAGAGAAAGTAATAGTTGGGATTGTATCTATGATAGGTAATCTTGCTCCTACTATTTCTAGATATTCACTACAATGTGCTTCTAAATATGAAATCACATATTTCAGCATGGCTGTTTCCATTTCCATCACATCATACATGCTCTCAATAAAGCCCATTTCAAAATCTAAGCCAATATATTCATTTAAATGTCTTGAAGTATTATGTTTTTCAGCACGGTATACTGGTGCAATTTCAAAAACACGATCAAAGAAAGCAATACAAGTTTGTTTATAAAACTGAGGGCTTTGTGCCAAGTAAGCCTCTTGGTTAAAGTAATCTAACTTAAAGATATTTGCTCCACCTTCAGCACCTGTTGCCACAATCTTAGGTGTATGCACTTGTGTAAAACCTTGACTTTCCATAAACTCACGAAAGCCCGAAACAATACCTTCTTGCACTTTAAAAATAGCTTTCTCATAAGGATTTCTAAGCGCTACGGAACGATTATCTAAGTTCGCCTCTAGCCCACATCCTAATTTTTTATGTGCTACATTTAAAGGATACTCAGCTGCTGGCTTACTTAGCACTTCAAATTCTAATAAACTAAGTTCAAAACCTAAATGTGCACGTTCATCAAGCCTTACTTCACCAGTTACTCTGATATAATAGCCTTCTTTAATCTCATCCAGTGCGTTTTTACATTTATTTTCTTCATAGACACCTTGTATCACATATTGTCCAGTTCTTAAAACCACAAAAGCAAATTCACTCATCTTTCTAATCTTATGAACACAAACTTCTATAGTTAACTCTTTACCTGGATAGTCTTTAACTTGCTTAAAATCAATAATTGTTTTAACTCTTTTACCACTGATTGTTTCCATTATCATCTCTCCTTTCTAGCTGCGGAAATTGTCAAGCCATTCATGCCCTTGCAACCTTCTCTTGTATCTTATATTTATGCCTATTAATTTTCTTTTAACTTATCCAATGTTAGTTCAAGTGTCTCTTTAATCACCTTAGGATTTGCTTTTCCTGCTAAGCGTTTACTGCATTGTCCCATTAAGAAACCAAACAATTTTTCTTTACCTGCAAAATAGCCCTCTACCTCACTTGTAAACTCTCCCACAACATCATTTACAACTTTTATAATTTCATTTGTATCATTGTTCATTAAGAACCCTTGTGACTTAGCCACTACCTCTGGGTCCTCTTCACCTTCTACCATAAGTTTTAAAATAGCTTTACCATTATTACGATTTACTATATCATCCTCAATCATTGTGACAAGCTTAGCAAAGGCTGCTGGTGTAAATGGTATTTTACTGCTCTCAATTTCCCCTTCATTCACATATCTCAGCAATTCAGCAATAATAAAATTTGCAACTTTCTTATAGTTTTTATTGCATTTTACACATTTATCATAAAAATCAGATATATTCTTATCTGCTACTAATATCTTAGCATCAGATTTAGTTAGTGAATATTTATTTATATATATGTCTAATCTTTCATCAATAAGGATAGGTAAAGTTGCCTTGATTTCTGCAATATCTGTCTCTGTGATTTGAACTGGGATGATATCTGGTTCTTTGAAGTATCTATAATCATGTGCATTCTCTTTGGAACGCATTGGAAGTGTCACACCTCGATTATCATTAAATTTCCTTGTCTCTTGAACAATTGGTTCACCTGCATTAATTAATTTAGTCTGTCTTTCTATTTCATACTCAATAGCTCTTACAATAGCTTTCAGTGAATTTAAGTTTTTAATCTCAACCTTTGTACCAAGCTTCTCAGCATCTTCTCTTTTCAAAGAAATATTAACATCAGCTCTTAGTGAACCTTCTTCCATCTTGCAAAGGCTTACACCTGCATATTGTAATAGTCCTGCAACCTTTTCTATATAAGCTCTAGCTTCTTCCGCCGAAGACATATCTGGCTCTGAAACGATTTCTAGAAGTGGTACCCCACATCTGTTGTAATCCGCAAGGCTTGTATTTTCAATATCATCATGAATAAGCTTTCCCGCATCTTCCTCAATATGCGCATGGTGGATGCGTATATACTTTTCTCCTTCTTCTATATCAATTTTTATTTTTCCAGAAAGGCAAATCGGTGCATCAAATTGAGAGATTTGATAAGCTTTAGGTAAGTCTGGATAAAAATAATTTTTGCGATCTATTTTAGAATATCTGCCAATCTCGCAACCAAGTGCAAGCCCAGCTTTAATACCACATTTCACTACTTCTTTATTTAGAACTGGTAGTGTGCCAGGAAGCCCTGTACATACTGGGCAACAACGGGTATTAGGTTCACCACCAAAATCCACTTCACAGCTACAAAAGATTTTTGTCTTTGTCAAAAGCTGTGCGTGTATCTCAAGTCCTATGACTGGAACTAATTTCACCATCTTTATCACCTACCCTTTCTATATATTTGCCGCTACTGGTGTAAATTGTTTTTCAAATGCATCAGCTACTCCGATGACTTTAGCATCATCAAAAACTTTACCTACGATAGACATCCCTATTGGCATCCCCTCTGCATCATATCCGCAAGTTGTTGAAACGGCTGGAAGTCCTGCAATATTTACAGTAACTGTACAAATATCAGCCAAATACATCTTAACTGGATTGTCCTCATTAACACCTATTTTATAAGCTACAGTAGGTGCTGTTGGTGTAATCATTACATCACAACTTTTAAAGATTGATTCATATTCTGCTTTGATTTTTTCTCTAATATAAAGTGCCTTCTTATAATAAGCATCATAATAACCACTAGATAATGCATAAGTACCTAATAAAATTCTACGTTTTACTTCCTCCCCAAAGCCTTCTTGTCTTGTACGTGTAATCCGCTCTTCATAAGTTTTAGCCTTAGGTGTACAATAACCATACTTAATCCCATCATATCTTGATAAGTTTGAACTTGCTTCTGCTGACGAAAGTAAATAATATGATGCTATGGCATATTTCAAACTTGGCATAGATACTTCTACTACTTCTGCACCTTGTGATTTATACCAATCAATAGCTTTTAAAACTGCTACTTTAACTTCTTCCTCTATACCTTCTTCAAAGAATTCTTTAGGAACTGCAATCCTTAATCCTTTAATCTCTTTATCTAGCTCACTGGTAAAATCAATTTTTATTGAAACTGATGTACCGTCATGCACATCTTGACCAGCAATAGTATTCAGTACTAAAGCACAATCCTTTGCACTTTTGGCTAAAGGACCGATTTGATCGAGCGAACTTCCAAAAGCCACAAGCCCAAATCTTGAAACCGTACCATAACTAGGTTTCATACCTGTTACCCCGCAAAAGGATGCGGGCTGCCTAATAGAACCACCTGTATCAGAACCAATAGTTATAGCTGCTAGCTTCGCTGCCATAGCTGCTGCGCTACCACCAGAAGAACCTCCAGGCACTCTTGTTAAATCATATGGATTTTTTGTTTTCTTATAGTAAGAAGTTTGCGTTGAACCGCCCATTGCAAACTCATCCATATTTAATTTCCCCAGGATTACAGCATTTTCCCCTAATAACTTTTCTACCACTGTTGCATTATAAGTGGGCTTAAAGTTATATAACATCTTAGATGCACAGGTTGTGAGTATGCCTTTTGTACATATATTGTCTTTAATGGCCACAGGAATCCCTGTAAACATCTTACTTTCACCCCTAGCAATTACCTCATCTGCTACCCTAGCAGCTTCAAGTGCTTCTTCTTCACATACAGTGATAAATCCCTCTACTTGTGGGTCAACTTCCTTAATTCTGTCTAAATAATACCTAGTCAGTTCAACTGCTGAAATCTCTTTATCATCTAACATCTGTCTAAGCTCTATTACTCCTTTATCACATAGCAACATAAGTCTCCTCCTAACTGATTTACTCCATAATCTTTGGTACAACGAAGAATCCATCTTTTTTATGTGATGCATTCTCAAGCACTACCTCTGTAGGATATGAATTCACACTTTCATCCTCACGAAGTCGTTCTATACTTACCACTTGGCTGTTTAGAGTATCTTCTTCGTTCATTACAACCTCTTTTACCGTATCCATTAATTCAACAATGGCACTCATTTCTCTAACGAATTTTTCCTTCTCTACTTCATCTATACCAAGCTTTGCTAAATCTGCTAAATAAGTAATTAATGCTGTATCTAACACCTTCTCATCACCTTCTCCATTATTCCAATTAGATAAGCAAAAAGGCGCTATCTATAAACACCCTAGGGTGTTATAAGATAGCGCCTTTGCTATTTCATTTATTCTCTTGTGCCAATTATATATGTCTAATATAAAAAATACAAGACCTATTTTAAAAA
>JAZKZQ010000141.1:0-10644 GCA_045612745.1 Cellulosilyticum sp.
TTCGTATGTTTTTATTTGAAGGACATGCAGGAAATTATGTAGTGACAAAACACTGGCATCAATCAATTGAGATATTTGCAGTATATGAAGGGGAGATGGATTACTATATTAATGATGTACAGTATCATCTTACACCAGGAAAATTTGTTTTACTAAACTCTAATGAAATTCATTCTATTAATGTACCAGAAAAAAATTATACAATCGTTTTGCAAATTCCTTTAAAAACATTTGAGACATATCTTTTAAAGGATCAATATATTTTATTTTCTCATAGCCCAAGACAGGAAGATAAAACCATTATGAACCTGATTAAAAGCATATTTGAAGAATATGAAGAACGAAAGATAGGTTATGAATTCAAGGTGCAAAGTAAGTATTTTAGACTATTATATGAATTAGTTGCTAAATACAGAGTTGAAAATATAGAAGAGGCACTGATTGTCTCTAATAAGAAATTAAATCGCTTATCTAAAGTTACAGCTTACATAAAGGAGCATCATGCTGAAAAACTTTCTTTAGAACAGATTGCAAAAATATTTGGTTATGCTCCTGAATATTTATCAAGAATGTTTCGTCAGTATGCAAAGGTTAATTTTAAAGATTATCTCAGAGAAATACGGCTAGAAAGTGCTTATAAGGAAATGTTAAATTCTACAAATACCTTAAGTGAGATTGCTTTAAATAATGGATTTCCAAATGAAAAAGCCTTTTCCAAAGCTTTTTTTGAGAAATATGGACAATTGCCAAGTGAATATAGAAAATGTCAAAAATGTGCCATCAATTAGTCAAGACTTTGGTAGAGAATAAAATAGTCAAATGCTACAATTTTTATAGAAATAAAGGTTGTAGCGTTTTTTATTTTAGAAACTCTTTAAGGTAAAATTTTGGGAGGTAGGAATGGAAAAATATCATGTTTCAGATGATAAGTTTAAGGCTTATGGTAAAGTTTTAACAGGGTATGACTGTAGTCAGTTGATGAAAGAGATGGAACATATGCCACTGCCAGAAAATGTAGTATATGAGCCATCTGTATTTGAGCTTGAACAAACAGCTGTTGCAAAAGAATTTGCTAAAAAAGCTTATGGAGAGATGCCAATTCAAATCGGTTACTGTAATGGACATAGTCAAAGATTAAATGCTGTGGAGTATCACAGAAACTCAGAAATCAATATTGCTGTAACAGATATGATTTTATTATTAGGAAAACAACAAGATATTACGGATGAATTAACATATGATACAAGTAAAATTGAAGCTTTCTTTGTGCCAAAAGGAGCAGTGGTAGAGCTTTATGCAACCACACTTCATTATGCACCATGTGGTGTTGGGGGGAATGGTTTTAAAGCAATTGTTATTCTTCCTAAAGGGACAAATTATGAAAAAACTATAGAAGCTGAAGGGGCTAACGATGACAAATTAATGACACATCGTAATAAATGGCTCATTACACATGCCGAAGGGCAAGTGGAAGATGGATATGTTGGTCTTATTGGGGAAAATATTGAAATACAATGAAAATAGATAATAAATAATATATAATATATATTAGAAGGGATGAAGTGAAGATGAAATCAATGTTAAATAATATGCCCAATGCTAAAATTGGGGTTGTTGCTGTAAGTAGAGATTGTTTCCCAGGGAGTTTATCAGTTTTAAGAAGAGAAGCTTTAATAGCTGCATGTAAAGACAAATATCCTAACTTAGATGTTTATGAATGTCCAGTTTGTATCGTAGAAAGTGAAATACATATGGTAGAAGCTTTAGAAAATATTAAAGCTGTAGGATGTAATGCACTCGTTGTTTACCTTGGCAACTTTGGACCAGAGATTGCAGAAACATTACTTGCAAAACATTTTGATGGACCTAAGATGTTTATTGCAGCTGCTGAAGAAACAGGTAACAACCTTGTTCAAGGTAGAGGGGATGCTTACTGTGGTATGCTTAATGCTAGTTACAATTTAAAACTTCGTAATGTGAAAGCTTATATTCCAGAATATCCAGTAGGGACAGCAGAAGAATGTGCAGATATGATTGCAGAATTTGAACCTATTGCTAAAGCAGTTATTGGACTTTCAAGCTTAAAAATTATTAGCTTTGGACCACGTCCACTTAACTTTCTTGCATGTAATGCACCTATCAAACCACTTTATGATTTAGGTGTTGAGATTGAAGAAAACTCAGAACTTGATTTATTTGAAGCTTTCAAAAAACATGAAGGTGATGAAAGAATTCCTGAAGTTGTAAAAGAAATGGAAGAAGAGCTTGGTGTTGGTAATAAAAAACCTGAAATCTTAGCAAAACTTGCTCAATATGAGATTACATTAAAAGATTGGGTAGAAGCACATAAAGGTTACCGCAAATATGTAGCAATCGCTGGTAAATGTTGGCCTGCATTCCAAACACAATTTGGTTTTGTACCATGCTATGTAAATAGCCGTCTAACAGCTGCAGGTATTCCTGTATCTTGTGAGGTAGATATTTATGGCGCACTTAGTGAGTTTATTGGAACAGTTGTAAGTAATGATGCAGTAACATTACTTGATATCAACAATACTGTACCAAAAGATTTATATGATGAAGATATTCAAGGTAAATTTGATTATACACAAAAAGATACTTTCATGGGATTCCACTGTGGAAATACGCCATCTTGCAAATTATCATTCTGTGAAATGAAATATCAAATGATTATGGCAAGAGCACTGCCAGAAGAAGTAACACAAGGTACACTTGAAGGAGATATTGCTCCTGGAAATATTACATTCTTTAGATTACAAAGTAAAGCAGATACAAAACTTGGTGCGTATATTGCACAAGGTGAAGTACTACCCGTGGCAACACGTTCATTTGGTTCAATTGGTATCTTCGCTATTCCTGAAATGGGTAGATTCTATCGCCATGTACTCATTGAGAACAATTATCCACACCATGGTGCTGTAGCATTTGGTCACTTCGGTAAGGCACTCTTTGAAGTATTTAAATATATCGGCGTAGATGTAGATGAAATCGGATACAATAAGCCAAAATCTGATAGATATCCTACAGAAAATCCATTCTAGGAGGAAGTCAAATGTATTATATAGGTATAGACCTAGGCACATCAGCAGTAAAACTACTGCTGATGAATGCCCAGGGAAAAGTGGAAAATGTAGGATCTCTTGAATACCCACTTTACTTCCCACATTCAGGTTGGTCTGAACAAAACCCAGCTGATTGGTGGGAAGCTGTAAAAACTGGGATAAAACTTTTAATTAAAGATGTGGATGCATCAAAGATTAAAGGGATTAGCTTTGGTGGACAAATGCATGGGCTCGTTGTTTTAGATAAAAATGACGAAGTAATTCGCCCAGCTATTCTGTGGAATGATAATCGTACAGTAAAACAAAATGATTATTTAAATGAAGTCATTGGTAAAGCTAAGCTTTCAGAATGTACAGCGAATATTTCATTTACAGGTTTTACAGCACCTAAAATTCTTTGGATGAAAGAAGAAGAACCAGAGAACTTTGCACGCATCGAAAAAATTATGTTACCAAAAGACTATATTGCTTATAAACTTACAGGGGTACACTGTACAGATGCTTCTGATGCATCAGGTATGTTACTCTTTGATGTAAAAAATAAATGTTGGTCTAAAGAAATGATGGCAATCTGTGATGTGAAAGAAAGCCAATTAGCTAAGGTTTATGAAAGCTATGAAAAAGTAGGAACAGTATTACCTGCTATTGCTGAAGAACTAGGCTTACCAGAAGGTGTAGTTGTGGCAGCAGGTGCTGGAGATAATGCAGCAGCAGCAGTAGGTACAGGTACAGTAGGTGCAGGCAGTTGTAACATTTCTCTTGGTACTTCAGGCACAATTTTCATTAGTAGTAGTCATTTTGGTGTAGATGAAAACAATGCCCTTCATTCATTTGCTCATGCAGATGGCAACTATCATTTAATGGGCTGTATGCTGAGTGCAGCATCTTGTAACAAATGGTGGATGGATGAAATCATTAAAACCAAAGAGTATGCTAAAGAACAAGAAAACATTACAAAGCTTGGTGAAAATGAAGTATTCTTCTTGCCATACTTAATGGGTGAACGTTCACCACACAATGATCCAAATGCAAGAGGTGCTTTTGTAGGCATGAGTTTAAATACTACAAGAGAAGAAATGACACAGGCAGTTCTTGAAGGTGTTGCTTTTGCACTTAGAGATTCTTTTGAAGTGGCTAAATCTCTTGGTATCCAAATCGAAAGAACTAAGATTTGTGGTGGTGGTGCAAAAAGTCCACTTTGGAAAAAGATGATTGCAAATATCTTAAATGTAAAAGTAGATGTGATTGAAAGTGATGAAGGTCCGGGTCTTGGTGGTGCTATTTTAGCAGCAGTAGCTTGTGGTGAGTATGCTTCTGTGAAAGAAGCAAGTGAAAAAATTGTAAAAATCGCAGAAACTATTGAACCTGATGAGATGTTGGCAACTAAGTATGAAGCAAGATATCAAAAGTTTAAAGCAATTTATCCAGCACTTAAATCTATATTTTAGATAGAATAACTCTTTGAATAGATATAAAGTATAATAAGAAAAGCCCTTTAATTAGTATAGATAATGCTTGGTGAAAAAGGCTTTTCATAATATGATAGGGGAGAGGAAAATGAATACAAAGTATAACAAAACTTTATATGCTTGTTTTATAGGATATATTGTGCAGGCCATTATTAATAATTTTGTACCACTACTTTTTTTAACATTGCAGACAAGTTATGATATACCACTTTATAAGATTACATTACTTATTACATTTAATTTTGGAATACAGCTTGTTGTAGATTTATTATCTATAAGTTTTATTGATAAGATTGGTTATAGAGCAGCAGCTATCATTGCCCATATATTTTCAGCTTTAGGAATTGTAGCATTAACAGTACTGCCGGATTTACTTGGTAATTCCTTGATAGGATTATTAATAGCAGTGAGTATATATGCTATGGGTGGAGGTTTGTTAGAAGTACTAGTAAGTCCTATTGTAGAGTCTTGTCCAACTAAAAATAAAGAAAAGGCAATGAGTTTACTACACTCTTTTTATTGCTGGGGACATGTAGCTGTTATATTCATTTCAACTTTATTTTTTAGATGCTTTGGTATGAAAAACTGGAAGGTATTAGCACTAGCATGGGCACTTATTCCGATTATTAATGCAATAAGCTTTATGAAAGTACCCATTGCACCACTTGTTGCTGAAGAAGAAAAAAGGCTTTCATTAAAGGAATTAACAAGTAAAAAAGTATTTTGGGTACTCATACTTCTTATGTTCTGTGCTGGTGCTTCTGAGCAATCTGTGAGTCAGTGGGCATCTACCTTTGCAGAAAAAGGATTGGGGATCAGTAAGGCAGTAAGTGATTTAGGAGGCCCTATGTTATTTGCTATATTAATGGGAAGTTCTAGAGCTCTTTATGGGAAGTATGGTCATAAGATTAATTTAGACCATTTTATGCTATATAGTAGTATTTTATGTGTCGCATCATATTTAATTATTTCCGTAGTGCCTATACCAGCTATAGGACTCATAGGTTGTGGATTAAGTGGTTTATCAGTAGGAATTTTATGGCCAGGCACCTTTAGTATGGCAGCTAAATCTATTAAAAATGGTGGAACAGCAATGTATGCTTTTCTTGCTTTAGCAGGTGATTTAGGATGTTCTGGTGGACCTACTTTTGTTGGAATGATTTCAAGTAAATTTAGTGATAATTTAAAGATAGGTATATTAGGAGCAGTAATATTTCCTATGCTACTTGTAGTGGGCATTATAATGCATAAGCGTTCTAATGTATAGAAGTATACAATTTATGTACTGATTATATACATGGTAGGGAGAAAAGATTATTTGAATATTCAGCTGAATGTAAAATTAGAATTAGAAAGGGGGTCAAAACATGAAAAGAAAAATCATAGGATTACTAATGGTAATTGCAATGTGCTTTACGCTAATACCAACAAATTATATTTTTGCGGCGCAAGTGATTACAGCTAACAAAACAGGCAATATAGGTAGCTATGATTATGAACTATACTTAACAAATATGTCATCATCACAAATTCAAGATGAAATTAACCGCACAAATAATCTTTTAAAAGGTATTACAGGCAAAGATGTTCATCTTATTCGCCCACCTTATTTAGCAACGAATCAAACTGTAACAAGTTCAGTTAATGCACCACTTATTACATGTAGTGTAGATAGTAAAGACTGGGATGGTGCATCTAAAGATCAAATTATAAGTAATGTATTAAATAATGTGAAAGATGGTTCTATTGTTTTAATGCATGAAACTTATGATACAACAGATGGTGCAAGCTATACATTTGGTTGTCAACTTGGTAGTGGAAGTAGTGATGTAACTGTTAGTAATGTAACATTAAAATAAGTACCAATATAAGAAATAAAAGCTGCTAATAAATCCTTATTAGCAGCTTTTATTTCTTATATTGATAGTGTATCTTAAGTGAATTATCTAGTAAAGATAAATCTAGTCAATAGTATGTAAAATTTTACAATAGATGTGTCGAATTGTATCAACAAACCTTTTTAAAACGTATAATGTATCAAGAAACATCTATAAGTCGATGAGCATAGGGGTGTTTCTTGAAATAATTTTTTATCATGAAATCTAACAAGTTATAAACTAGATGTATTCCTTGTAGAAAAGTAGTTTTCCAGTGTTTCCACAGTAAATCCTAATATGAATAGTCAAATTGTATAACTGTGAAAACTATAGTAATGTATAATATGAGCATATTTGCCCAAAAGTTTAGATGTGTAGTAAGTCATTGGTATAAAAGAATAGAAATGAGGTTATGCTTCTAAATGAGGTGAGAGATATGATTCTTGTACAATGGGATTTAAGTAAAGTAAGTCTCGTATGGTTACAGCAACAAGGCTGGCAGTATGTAAGACAGATTACTGGAAGTTGGGTAGAAATGAGACTTGGCAGAGAAAACTCATAAACTAATGTCAAATAGCTCATATTTTATATGTTATAATAGGATTTAACTCCCTAGTAAGATGAAAGTATATGTTATTAGGGATTACATAGTTATAAAGTAAGAAGGAGTAAAAAATGTATATAACTCAAATGGAATGGCGTGGATGGATTTTTGAGATACAAGATAATGAACAAATGTTTGGGAAAACAAAAGTAGAAGTTAGTAGAGATGACTTAATAGAAGAATTTTATATTTCAGCAGACTACCTTAGTGAACATATTTGTGAAGAACTATATGAACAGTATTTATATATATATGATGAATAGGAGAGATAGAGCTACCATTAACTTAGTTATAATTTAGCGAGTAGCTCTGTTTTTATATTAAACTTAAGATTTATGTTTAAAAATATGGCCTAGAAATTTTCTTGACATATAGTGTTTTAAATACAGATTTATAAATTTTCAATTTAATCTAGTAATAGAAGGTTTATAGCAGTATAATTTTGATAAAAAGTACTTTATGTAAGTAAAGTATAAGATAAGTATAGGAGTTGAGGAAATGAAAATTGGTTTTATTGGTGCAGGGAACATGGCAAAAGCTATGATGGGTGGTATTATTGCAAATGGTATTTTTACAGGGGAAGAAATAATTACTTCTGATGCATTGGAATCTTCATTAGAAATAGTAAAAGCAAGTCTAGGTGTTTATGTGACAACAGATAATACAGAAGTAGCTAAAAAAGCAGATGTTATTGTACTATCTATAAAGCCTCAGTATTATGAAACAGTTATTAAAGAAATCAAAGATTATGTAGATGAGGGCAAAATTATTGTAACAATTGCACCAGGCCAAACACTTGAAAGGCTAGAAGGTTTATTTGGTAAATCATTAAAGATTGTACGTACAATGCCTAATACACCTGCACTTGTGGGAGAAGGTATGACAGCAGCTTGTGCAAATAGTATGGTCACACAGGAAGAACTTAAATATGTATGTAATATTTTAAGAGGCTTTGGAAAAGTAGAGGTTGTAAGTGAACACTTAATGGATGCAGTAGTAGGGGTAAGTGGCAGTTCACCAGCGTATGTATATATGTTTATTGAAGCTATGGCAGATGCAGCGGTAGCAGATGGCATGCCTCGTACACAAGCTTATGAATTTGCAGCACAGACAGTAATGGGAAGTGCTAAGATGGTCCTTGAAACAGGTAAACATCCAGGTGAATTAAAAGATATGGTATGTTCACCAGGGGGAACAACAATTGAAGCTGTACGTGTATTAGAAGAAAAAGGTTTTAGAAGTGCTGTATTTGAAGCTGTGAAGGCTTGTGTAGCAAAAGCTAAGGGAATGTAGGTGACAGATAGGGGACTAGCGTTGTAGAGATTCGCTGGGGTGGGGAGCTCTGCTAGCTACACTCTACAAAGCTTACCTATCTGACAACATAAAGAAGACTAGGAAAGAGAATGAGGTATGCTTATTTATTTGGGGTTATTTTTTATAGATGCTAAGGTCTGTATGATCAATGGTGTTATAGATTTCTTCTTCTGAAATATTCATAAAGCCGAGTATATAATCAATATCACCTAGGGTAATTTTTGCTAGGATAGCACCTTCTTCAGTCAAGATTGTGTAAGTGTCACCTAGGGCATTTGTGTAGATATGATCGTAGATGGAATCTGTTTTAAGAATACTTTGGCTTACACCTGTATTATCACTTTTAAGAACAGAGATTGCAAAAAGTTTTTGTGTATGTATATCTGCTGTAGGATCGTTAGTAGGATTATCAAAATTTAAATAAATATTTGTGTTAAAATGACCTGGAGTAACTTCATAACTTTCTATATCCATAGATTTTGAAAGCGTGAAACCCTCGGGAAGTATGGTTGGCAGTGTGAGAGGGACATTCAAGTCTTGAGAAGCCTCTTCTAAACTGTCATAGGTACGTGAAACGGTAGAAACAGTGTTTTCAGAAGAAGGTGGTGTATCATCTAAATCTTCAATAAGTGCATTTGCTTGTTCTTCTGTAAGTGGAGTATCGCTAGAAATGGTATAAGTAGCATCCTCTTTAAAAATAGTAATTTGACTTAAAATACCTGTAGCATAAAGAACTGAAGTAGTTGCTACAAGGACTAAGGTAATACTTGCTACAATGGCACTACGTTTTTTACTAATTATTTTCATACAATCATATCCTTTCAAAATAGATTTATTTTTGATAATACGTTTGGCAAAGAGCTTAGAGTCTTCTATAAATGGAACAGTAGGAGATGAATTTTCAAGTTCCTGTAATAATGCATCAATTTGAGTAGTATCCATTTGTTCAATAGCTTTATCTAGTTGTGTATGTAAATTTTTGTTGGACATTTATAACCCTCCTAACTGATCAAAACGAGTAAGTGAAATTTGGTGAATATTTTGCTGAACTTCACGGCGGATTCGTACATATTTCATGCGTAAGGTGACTTCATGAATACCAAGTTGCTGTGCAATTTCCTTGTAGCTTAGGTTATCTATGTAACGTAGTGTATAAAGATTTCGTTTATCTTCACTAAGGCAAGAGAGCGCTTCTTCAATATATAAGGTTTCATTAATAGTGTGATCTAAATTGTAAGCTAAGGTAGTAGCAGCATCTGGGACGTTAGGGAGTGAAGCACCTTCTAAGGTATGTTCATAAGTATACTTTTTAGAAAGTTGTCTATTGTAATTAGCTAAAATATATTTAGCTGTTTGAAAAATGAAGCCACCTGGATTAGGATGGGTTTCAAGTTGTTCAATTTTATCGTAAATAACAAGAAAGGTGTCTTGAGTTAAATCCTTTGCCACAGCCTCATTAGAAGTAGTGAAATAAATGTATTTAAATACTTTAGGGTGATAAGTCTCACAAAGCAGTGTAAAAAACTTATCAAGGTGTTGCTTTTTATGACTAGTCAATTTAAAAACCTCCTTTCACTGTATATATGTAAAACTGGGCTTAATGTAACAGAAAATATAAAAATAAATTTACTTTCAGTATAGCAACTTATGAGTAGGAATCATATGCCTATTGACTTTAAGTAAAATACTCTATACTATGTGGAAAGAAGTATGAAAAAGATTTAATCTAGACCAGATTTGGATATATTTACAGTTGAACTTGTACACAGGAACAAGTTGATTTTAGAGAAAATCTTAAATGGAGGGTATAATGGAAAAAGAGATTATTGTATATACAGATGGTGGTGCGAGAGGAAATGGTAAGGAGGACTGCGTTTCAGCATGGGCCTATACATTAAGCTATGGTGATCATCACAAAGAAGATAAGGGTGCAATGTATGGTGCAACTAATAATCAAATGGAGATGACTGCCATCATAGAAGCACTTAAAGCGATTAAAAATAAAAAATTGCCAATTCGTGTCCATAGTGATTCAGCGTATTGTATCAATGGCATTACATCATGGATTCACAGTTGGAAGCAAAAAGGGTGGATAAACTCAAAGAAAGAACCAGTTGAAAACAAAGAACTGTGGATAGAAATGGATCAATTAGTAAGGGAATGCGTGGATATTAAATTTATTAAAGTAAAAGGACATGCAGATGTTAGTGGAAATATTCGTGTAGATGCTTTAGTAAATATGGCAATGGATGAGTTACTGGTAAGATAAAAATAGAAAGAATTAATGTAAAAAGCAC
>JAZKZQ010000142.1:0-13624 GCA_045612745.1 Cellulosilyticum sp.
ATGAATAGCACTCTAACTAATTATGTCCTTAGTGCATCTACTCGTACTGGATAAATATAGAAATTATCTATTTGAGTTTGTAAAGCATATTTTAGAAGTAGGAGTCAATGGAAATTTTAGTTAGTAACTAAACAGTAGTGAACGGATATATATATTAAGAAGATTTCCTTCACATATAAGTAACATATATTCATTAATAATCTCATATTAATATAGTAAGGGGTTTTCCCTATACTCAGTTGTTTTATACAAATTTATATTTATAGTTCATATCATACGTAAAAGGAGGCCATGTATAGTTATGAATAAAAAAGAACAATTACTAAATTTTCTTGATGAAAATCTATTTAATCCTATCATTCTTGCACCCTATGTATCCTCACAATTAAAAAAAGACTTTTCACATACCCGTGAGATGCTTAAGGATTTTTCTGCCGAAGGTATTTTATACTATATGTGGAATACTTTTGCTAATAAAGACTCCGAAATCATTATATCTAACCGCTTAATGGATGAAGGTTTTAAACTTTATGACCAAGTTTTAACTACCTTTAAACAAGAATTTTCCTATGAATGGCTCCTCTCTTAATAGCTTATGATTGATACAGTGCTATGATTTGGGTATAATAAAAATATAAAATCTTATAAGCACAAAAGATAAGGAGCTTACTATTTATGCGACGCTATTCAAAACTATCTACTATAGATTTAAACTTACTTACTGATATATTAAAATTTTTCTTTGACAGATGTGATAAAGTAAATATCTATTTTCCAAATACTACAGCTGAAGCTTCAGAAGTAGCTATGTTTAAAAATAAATTTTTAGCTGCAACTCATATCATTGAAAATGCAGATGAACTTGGTGCTCTTGAAGATACTTTAGAAGAAAAAGAAGGCTTCTCTATGATTATTGCTTCTCTTACAGATGAAGTAAAAGAGCTTCTTCTTAATATGAAATTAAACTTACACCTTAATCTTGGTCTTATTCAAGGAGAAAAGGTTCTCTTCTATATTGGTGATGAAGATGAATGTGTTATTGAAGCAGATGATAGCTCAGATATTTTTGCTTCTCCTCTCTTTGATTCATTTAAAACAATATAAATACACAGAAGAACTGCTTATTTAATTTAATCAAGCAGTTCTTTTTAATCTTTTTATTATCTTCTTCTCATCTAATTCTAATAAATTACTTATTGTTCTCTCATTAATATTCCTTATACTAACACTATCAAATAAATCAAATATAGTTTTTAAGGGAGAGATTAATTATGGAAAATATTACTTTAGAACAAATTGATGCAATTATGCAACGTGCCAATGTATCTTATAAAGAAGCCAAAGATGCACTAGAACAAACTAATGGAGATATGGTAGAAGCACTTCTTAGACTTGAACAAAATCAAAAAATTAAAGCAGCACCTATACCAAAAGAAAGTTGTATCAAACGCTTTAAGGCATTTATTCATAATCTCAATCAGTCTTCTTTTACTATGAAAAAGGGTGATCATACTTTCATTAACTTACCACTAGCTATTGCAATCTTACTATTTATTCTATGCCTACCATTTTCATTCATTGGTATTCTCATTGCTTTAGTATTAGGGGTTAAAATAAATATAGACGGAGAAGATGAATTTTCACAAAAGCTCAACAAAAACTTTTCTAATTAAATTTTAATGTTTCATTCAGCTTTCTTTAATTCTTATGAGCTATACTTATGTTATAAGATATATACGGATTCACATTTTTCTTGTTAAAGTAGTATTCTGGTATTAGCTACGTATATACTTTAACAATTATAATTATTATCAAAAGGGGTGTATATTATGGAAATTACTCTTGAACAAATAGATCTTATCATGCAACGCGCTAACGTATCCTATGCTGAAGCCAAATCCGCCTTAGAGCAAGCAAATGGAGATATATTAGAAGCTTTACTTCTTCTTGAAAAAGGCGAAAGAATCAAAACAAATACACATACTACAAATGCAGCTCATAATTCATTTGGTGAGCAGCTCACCAATTTTATCAATAAACTTAACGCAACTAATTTTATTATGAAAAAGAAAGAACATACTTATGTAGATGTACCACTTTCTGTTGCCTTAATTTTTATCGTTCTTTGCTTTCCTGTATCCATGGCAACAATTATTCTTTCTCTTATCTTCGGTGTACGTATTCATATAAAAGGTGACAATGACTTGGCTCATAAAATCAACTCAACCTTAGATGATTTCTCAAAATAAAATTTTTCAATTAAAGAGTTATACTATTTCTATATAATAAAGTGAAGTAATAGGGAGATACAATCTAATCTCCCTATTTTTTATGTATGAAATACCTAATAATATAATTAGCTAATTTAAATAAATAGAAAATTTAATTTTAAAACCAAAATATATTGTTAATATTGTAATATTTATATTTAACTAAGTGATTTTATTATATATATTTTAACCAAATATTTCTAGAAAAACATCCAACCAATAGTAATATTATCACACAAAATCGTATTATCTCCTACTATATTTTATCAAAAGATAACAATATAATATAGCTATAAAATAAATCAATGAGGTGATTTTATGCAAGAGAAATCAGGGGTTTTGTCAAAGTTTTTTAAAAGTATTTTTATTTTTTCATTTCTACTGACAGTCTTAGTATCTAGACCTCTTTTTGCAGCTTCAAGTTTTTATGATGATTTTAACTCTCTTAATCAATTCCAAGTATCTAATGGTTGGTCCAATGGCGGTATGTTTAATTGTACCTGGCGTTCCAATGCCGTAAGTGTCCAAAATAGCTCCGCAAAATTATCTATTCTATCAGATGTTAATGGTGGCTATGCAGGTGGTGAAATATCTACTTCTGAAAAATATGGTTATGGGCTTTATGAAGTGCGTATGAAACCTGCGAAAAATCCTGGTATTGTTTCATCTTTCTTTACATATACTGGTCCTTCATATGGTACACAGTGGGATGAAATAGATATCGAATTCTTAGGAAAAAATACAAACATTGTTCAATTTAATTATTATACAAATAGCCAAGGTGATCATGAGTATGTATATAATTTAGGATTTGATGCTTCTGCTGCTTTCCATACTTATGCTTTCGATTGGCAACCTAATTCTATTACATGGTATGTAGATGGTAAAGCTGTCTATACCGCTACTACCAACCTTCCTTCAACTCCTGGAAAAATCATGATGAATATTTGGCCAGGTACTTCAGCTGTTAATGATTGGTTAGATGCCTATAACGGTGCAACTAATCTCAATGCTTATTATGATTGGGTAAAATTTACTCCTAGTTCTTCTAGTTCTTCTTCAAATGCTCTTACTAATGGTACATATAATATCGTAAACAAAAATAGTCAACTTGCTCTAGATGGTGCAGGTACTTATTAAAATGCTAATGTACAACAATATGGCTTATGGAATAATACTAACCAACAATGGCATTTTACTAAAAAATAATACTTAGTTATATAGATTAACCTTTTTGTATATAAATTTCCTACCATAAAATATATACAACTAATTTAACATGAAAGAGTGCTGTAAAACTATTTAATTAGTTTTGCAGCACTCTTTCATGTTAAATAAAAACTTGATTAATATTACTCATTTTTGTCCACATTTAAACTATAAAGAATTATAGATTTCATATTTATAAATCTATCTTTTCTATACCACATAGCATTTAAAAAATACCTAAACTCTAGTATACTTAGCATATACAAAGCTTTTCTTATAAATATAAAAAGTAGGTGATTCTCATTAAACAATTATTAATTATAGAAGATGAAATTAAAATTGCACGTTTCTTACAGTTAGAACTAGAACATGAAGGCTATGGTGTTGACCTTTCTCATGATGGCCGTGAGGGTCTTAATAAAGCTCTAACAGGTAACTTTGATTTAATCATTCTAGATGTTATGCTCCCTTCTCTTAATGGCATGGAAGTATTGCGTCGTATCCGTCAAACCTCAGATTTACCTGTTATTATGCTTACTGCTAAAGATGATGTTATGGATAAAGTAATGGGCTTAGACCTAGGTGCACAAGATTATATTACTAAACCCTTTGCTATTGAAGAACTTTTAGCACGTATCCGTGTACTCTTTAAATTAAAAACACCTACTTCCTCATCTACTAAAAATCAGCAAGTATTAACTTGTGGCAAACTTTCTCTCTGCCCAGAAAAATATGAAGTCAACTATGAAAATATACCTATTGTATTAACTAAAAAAGAATTTGAGCTCTTAGAATACCTTATGCGTAATAAAAATCTAGTTGTTACAAGAGAACAGATTGTAGAAAAAGTTTGGGGCTATGATTATATTGGTGATACTAATGTTGTTGATGTTTATATCCGTTATCTCAGAAATAAAATTGACCAAAACTTTCAAGACAAATTAATTTATACTATTAGAGGAATGGGGTATCAAATAAAAGATGTGGCGAGCCATTAAAAAATTATCTTACTTAATTTATTCCATCATTCTTTTTATCATCAAAGCCTTTTTAGCACTTATCAATGGTATATTCTTAATCATTCTAAAATGCTTTAGTGTATTCTTTAATAGATTTAGGTTCTCTATTGCTTTTAAGATTAATTTACTTTATAGTGGACTTTATATATTGCTCTTTACTTCCACTTACTGCATTGGTACGAGTATTTTTTTAGATAAAGCACAATCAGAAAATCTTTCTACTGATTATCTCATCTTTCAATTCTCTATACTTATAGGAATTATGATGCTTATTTCTTTAGCAATCTTCCTTTTACTTGGTAAACATATTGTAGATAAAATGTTAAAGCCACTTAAGGATATGACCACAACAGTTAAAGAAATCAAAGGAAATAATTTAATAGCTCGCTTAGATACTAAAGGTGCTAAAGATGAACTTAAAGAACTAGCAATTACTTTCAACGAGATGATGGATCGTATTGAAGTTTTTGTTGAACGTCAAAAACAATTTGCTTCCGATGCTTCTCATGAACTACGTACACCAGTAGCTATCATCCAAGGCTACACAGATATGTTAAATCGTTGGGGAAAAGATGACCCTAAAATCTTAGAAGAAAGTATTCAATCTATTACGCAAGAAACAACGAATATGAAAAACCTATTAGAGAAATTATTATTTCTATCCCGAAGTGATAAGAATACCCTTAAAGTTGAAATGCAATTACTCGATCTCTCTTTAATATGTAGGGAGGTTCTTAAAGAAACAAGCTTTATAGATGATGAACACGATTTGCTTTCTAAAATAGAAGATAATGTCCATCTTATGGGGGATCCTGAACTCATCAAGGAACTTATTCGTATCCTTATAGATAATGCACTTAAATATACTCCTGAAAACGGAAGTATCACATTAGGTTGTGCTCTCACAAAACAAAATGTTGTCCTCTCAATAAAAGATACTGGTATAGGCATCCCTAAAGAACATATTCCACACTTATTTGAACGCTTCTACCGTGTAGATGAAGCCCGTAATAAACATACTGGTGGTACTGGTTTAGGCTTAGCCATTGCCAATCAAATTTGTAATACACATCAAGCCAAAATATTTGTTTACAGCACTGTTGGTGAAGGCACCGAATTTGTTATCTTCTTCACTAAACCTAGTGATGCTGAGCTAAGCAAACTTACACAGCAATAAAATTCTACAACTCAATTTTATTACTATATAAATAAGAGGCTGAATAGATAGGTTATTATAATCCATCTATTCAGCCTCTATTTATATAGTATATAATACTATGTTCTTGTATACGGTTCACTTACATATATCTATAATATATATATATACATCTATATATCTATTACCTGTATATTTTTCTATGCATGGATATAAGCATAAATTTCTCTCTTACTTACACCACGATCCTTAGCAACTTGTTTCATTGCTGACTTTTCATCCATACCCTTATCGGTGTAAACTTTCATATGGTCTTCAATACTCATACTTGTCCACTCTTGTTGAATCTCTTCTTGAAGCTCTTGTTCATCCTTACCAGCTAATATTAGTACATATTCACCTCTAGGTTCTTCTTCGTTGTAAAATGCTATAGCTTCATCCAGTGTTGTTTTAAAAACAGTTTCATATTTTTTAGTAAGTTCCTTCGTTACAGTAATACCTCTATTGCCCACTGCTTCACGAAGTTCCTCTAAAGTTTTAATTAACCTATGTGGTGCCTCATAAAGAATAACTGTTCTCGTTTCATTTTTTAATCTTTCTAATACCTGTGCCTTCTCTTTTTTTTGAGACGGTAAAAATCCCTCAAAGATAAATCTTCTAGTCACCTGCCCAGAAATAATTAAAGCCGTAATACCAGCTACAGCACCTGGAGCAGAAGTTACTGTAATCCCTTCTTCTAAGGCTAACTTAACCAAATCCTCTCCTGGGTCAGAAATTCCTGGAGTTCCAGCATCTGTTACAAGTACAATGTTTTTTCCCTCTTTTAATAATCTAATTAATTCAGGTCCTTTTTCAATTTTATTATGCTCATGATAACTAATAAGTCTAGTATGAATCTCAAAGTGATTTAATAACTTTTTAGTATGTCTTGTATCTTCTGCTGCAATAAAATCTGCTTCTTCCATTAAACGTACAGCTCTATACGTTATATCTTCTAAATTCCCAATTGGCGTTGCACATAAAGTAAGTACTCCATACTCCATACTTAAAATCCTCTCTTTTGTTTCCATTATCCTTCTAATATAGTTCTATTTAATAGCTTCCTGACGACCTTTCTTACCGTAAATCTCTAGAATTTCATCTGTATACGTATTGTCATCATTATATACCACAAGAGGTTTTTGCACTCTTAGTTCAGGCTTCCCATTTTTAACACCCTCTACAAGTACCATTGTTGGTTCTTTACCTTGTTTAGGATAAATCATACGCATTACCTTAGGTTCAATATTATACTGTCTCATAGCACAGAAAATATCTACTAGACGATGTGGACGGTGAATCATACACATCTTCCCACCATATTTGAGCATATATCCTGCTGCCTGTATAATATCCTCTAATGTACATGCCACCTCATGTCTTGCAATAGTCTTAGAAGGATGCTCATTCTTAAGCCCTGCATGCCCTTTCATATAAGGTGGATTACAAGTAATAATATCAAAAGTACCACTTTCGAAATGGTTCTTATACTCTTTAATATCCATAACTTTCATCGTCACATCAGCTTCAATCTCATTAAGCTTTACAGAACGAGATGCCATCTCAATCATTTCTTCTTGAATATCAATACCTGTAAAATTTCCTTTGCCATAAATCGCATGCATTACAATAGGAATAATTCCTGTTCCTGTACCTATATCTAAAACTTTTTGTTTCTGACTCCTTACATTTGCAAAATGTGCTAACAAAATAGCATCAATCCCGAAGCAAAACACTTCGGGATTTTGTATGAGTCTATATCCATTTCTCTCTAAGTCATCTACTCTCTCATTCGAGCGTACTAAAGTCAAATCCTTCATACTCTTTATCGATATCTCCTCTATTATTTCCACAGCAGCCACCACCACATTTTTTCTTCCTTCCAAGGATTTTTAAATCTTTAGCTAGGTAGATGATAGCTTCTTTTTCATCCTTATCTTTCTTCTTAACAGCTACTTTAACTTGTTCACGTAAAACATTCACTGAAAGAACTTCACCCTTACCATCTGGTGTAATAACAGTATCACCAACTATTGGTAAACGATCTCTAATTTCTACATAACAATCTTGCTCATATTTTAAGCAACACATTAATCTACCACAAATTCCTGAAATCTTAATAGGATTAAGTGATAAACTTTGCTCCTTAGCCATCTTAATGGATACAGGTTGGAAATCCCCTAAAAATGTATTACAACATAAAGAACGCCCACAAATACCTATTCCACCACACATCTTAGTCTCATCTCTTACACCAATCTGTCTAAGCTCAATACGTGTTTTAAAAATAGAAGCAAGCTCTTTTACAAGTTCTCTAAAGTGAACACGCTCATATGATGTAAAATAAAATAATACTTTATTATTATCAAAAGTATACTCTACATCAATAAGTTTCATATCTAAATTATGTTTAATAATTTTCTCCTTACAAATAGAGAATGCTTCTTTTTCTTTAATTTTATTCTGTTTATATTTTTCATCATCCTCAGGTGTAGCTAAACGTATTACTTTCTTTAAAGGTTGTACAACTTCAGATTCATCAATTTCTTTATTTGCAATAACTACTTCACCATACTCTATACCACGTGCAGTTTCAACAATTGCATGTTGACCTTCCTCATAGGTTACATTATCTGGTTCAAAATAATAAATTTTCCCCGCACGTCTAAACCTTATCCCTATAACGGTTATCATCTTTTCCTCTCCTTCAGCTGTAGTAATAAATTTTCTATTACAAACGTACTATATATATTCTGTTTTATATCTAAAATCGCCTTTTTAATATGTTCTATATTCTGACTAACTTTATTATACGTTAATTTGCTAGACATGTCCAACAGCTGTTTATGGTAATCAATATAGTATAAATCCTTACTTTTAGACGTTTTATATACTGCTACATCCCTATACCACAGTAGCCAAAATTTCAAAATCTGCTCTAAATCATCTTTTAAATCAGTGATTTCCTTTACTAAATCATAAATTGCCATTAAATCAGCTTTTTCTAGTTTTTCAATAAATCCTATAGCTTGTTGTCTTAATTCCATATAATGCTCATTCTCTAGAATATCATTGATAATGCCAATACTACCATCAGATAACTTACTAATAACATCCTTTTTGGTACCATTTACTCCACGACTTACTAGGTACTGCTCCATTTCTTCCTTATTAAGAGGATTAAAACGTACAGTAATACATCTAGACTTAATGGTTGGCAGTAAACTCCCCATATTTTCACACACTAAAATAATAATTCCGTAGCTGGGTGGTTCCTCTATGGTCTTTAGCATAGCATTTTGCCCCTGTATATTAACAGTATCTGCAGCCTTTACAATAATAATCTTATGTTCCGAGTGATAAGGTTTAATCTCCATCTCACGAATTAGATTATCCCTAATATTATCAACCTTTGTTACATTCGTATCCTTATCAATCACAATCAAGTCTGGATGTGTCCTTGCATTAATCATCGTACATGAAGGACATTCATTACAAGGCTTATCAGTCGCCTCACTCTCACACATAATTGTCTTAGCTAGCTCTATAGCAAATGTATTCTTTCCTATACCATATGCTCCTTCAAAAATATAACTATGTGACAACTGATTTTTACTAATGGCCCTATTAAAATATTCCTTCGCACCTTGATTTCCTATAATATTTTCAAATGCTTCCATAATCTATCCTCTTAACTTTTATATTTACTAAAACTTTTTCTCTCTATAAAAAATGTTCGTGTATACCCACGAACATCTAAATCTTATTATTTAAGTCACAATATCTAAAACGAGTCCTTCTATTTCTCCGACACGATTTAATATTTCCATCTGATTCTTCTCAGAGCTAATTAACTCCTTAGCTAATTCATCTAACTTCTCATTAACTAATTTGACTACACCATACACCCTATGGCGTCCTCTCTTATCTAAAAAGTTTTCTCTAGAAAACTTATGGGAATTAGCAACTACTTCACCAAAGAAACTAGAAATCATACTACGATATACTTTCATATCACGAATATCCATATGTTCCGCAATCTTTTGTCCTTGTGTTGTAATATCCTCAATCATTGTTTTGAGCTTATCATTAAGTTCTGTATCATCTAATTGACTTAGTAAAGTAAACCTAAAACCTCTATCAACTTTATTTTCTGTAATACTTGGCAAATCCCTCAGCTTTGGCATTTGGATTTGACTAATCTGTATATTAGCCATAATATCCCCCACTTTTGTGTATTTTTCCCTTACTTACATCCTATTATCTTCTATAATAGGATAGTCCTTGTTATATTTCAAGTTTAAATTCCTTTATTCTAAGCATGTCCAGTAATTAAGAATTTAAACAACCTCTGAATTATATTTCGGCTTATTTTAGTAATCCACCCACAATATAATTAATATTTACTTACTTCATACTCACTATTTAAGACTAAAAAAGATTCTACTTATTTTCTATGTTTTAGTATATCATGAATAATCTCCTTGACACATTGATCTAAATCAATATTGAGGTACTGCTTCTCTATACCACTACTTTTTAAATTTTCTTCACTAAAATCCTTATTATCTGCTAGAAATCTTCTACATAACTCATTATAATTAGGCATTACTTCTTGCTTCTCTCTCTGTATTGCTCTCTCTAAACGCATACCATCTTCAAGTGCTACATATAAAGGAACTACATTCTCTTCACCAAAATATATTCTTAAGCTATTGTAAGCTTCTAATGTAACTATTAATAAATAATCTTCTTCAATTAATTTAATCTGTCCATCATCTATTGTGCAATAATACCAGTCTCCAAATACAGTATGATAAACTCTCTGCTCGATTACCTTACCTACTTGCTCATATTCCTTTAATTTCTTCTCATTAATAAAGTAGTACTCTACACCATCTGTCTCATTTTGACGCATTGGCCTTGTTGTATAGGTTACAACTGGTCTTAAACATAATTCTTCTTTTTCTCTTAACTTCTTAAATATAGTATCTTTTCCAGAACTACTCTTTCCCATTAAGCAAAATATCTTACCCATCTATACCTCCAATTTTAATGTACATATATGCTATATGACATGTAACAATATTTCATTCTCTGATTTTTTAATACCTTGTAATTTACCTTTAAATCTATGAATCATATGAATATGTTTCTCTTCTATGGTTTCACCTATGCAAACAATTGGTACTCCTGGTGGATATAGCATAATATTATTGGCAGACTTCTTTCCTACACACTGCCTTAAATTCTCCCATACTTTCTCTCCATAATGAATTTGTCTAGGAGATTCACCCAATATAATCTCACGGCTCATAAAATTATTAATGCCTTCATACATTGGACGGTATTGCAAACATGTATCAATATATCTTAATGCTTGTTCTAATCTATTTAATGTATCTCTTGTATCTGCCATAGTTGTCATTAAGATAATATAAGTATCTAATGCTGCCTCTACGACAATACTATATTCTTTATTTAATATTGTAGCTAATTGATAGCCATTTATATTCGTATATGCTGTAGATATAATAATCTTACTAATATCATATCCTTGTGTATTTCCTTCTACAAGCCTTAATAACTGTAGATTGCGTAATCTTTGACGCATTGCTACTAATTCATCTACATATTGTTTTTTTATAAGTACATGGTGTTCTAGTATATAACAACGTATATAGTCCATTAATCCCATCATCATATATGAAGGACTACTTGTCTGCACCATCCTAAGTGTCTGTATAATTTTTTCATAGTTAACCCTACTAGAACATATATGAAGCAAGCCACTCTGTGTAAGTGCTGGTAGTGTCTTATGCATGCTATTAACTACAATATCTGCTCCTAATCTCGTACTACTAGTCGGAAAGCAATTTCCTAGCACAAAATGAGCCCCATGTGCTTCATCGACTATTAAAATTTTATCATATTCATGTACAACTTCAGCAATTCCTTTAATATCAGATACAATACCTTCATAAGTCGGGCTTACAATAATAACACCTTTAGCATTAGGATGTTCCTTAAATGCTCTTCTTACTGTATCAACTGTAATTTCACCTAAAATATCATCTCTCTCGATATATTCTGGGCTAATATATATAGGTCTTATTCCACCTAATACCAAAGCACTCCATACACTATGATGTGAATTTCTAGCAATAATTAACTCATCACCTTCATTACAAGTTGCTAATATGCTTGTAATAACTCCAGATGTTGAACCATTAGTTAAAAACACACAATCCTTAGAACCATAAAAATCAGCCATAAGTAACATGGCCTCTTTAATAATGCCTTCGGCCTCATACAAATTATCCAATCCCATTGCTTCTGTATTATCTAATGAAGATAAATTTAATTTATTTAAATCTGCTATACTTCCAAACTTATGTCCTGGCATATGAAATGCCAGTTTAGAATTACTATATGCTATTAATTCATTATATAATGGTGCATTCACTTAACCACTCTTTTCTTTATCAATCTACCCGTATAAGTTTACATTAATCTCCATCTAATTACAACAATCTCATCATGAACAATTACTCCAAAGAAATTATTATAAAACTATTTAAATTACACCTTATAGATTTTTTAAATACTTTAAAAGACATAAAAAAATCCCTTTCTAGATAATCAAGTTTTTATTATTTGACTTAATTATCTAAAAAGGATATATCAAAACTCTTTATAATCCTACACTATCTTTTCTATACTACTTCTCTATTAATTAGATTAACTCCTTAGGCATAGTAAGGATAATCTCCTTTGCAATCACCATAAATTCTTTAGTTAATATTTCTTCATTACGTTGATGATACTCACATAACTTATTAAATTCTAGTTGTAAATGTTCCCTACTTTCTTCAAATAATCCCTCATTAATACACATCTTACTATACTGTCTTATTATATCTGTATACCTCTCTGGATTACATTGTACTTCTTTTAGATCCACTCCTCGCTCTTTAAAAAAGGCTGATAGCTTATCTACTTCCTTTGCATTATCTTGTGCCCTTCTAAGAATATTAAACCCAATTTCATTCATATAGCAACAACTCCCTTACACTGTTACTAATATATATTCGAGCTTGTCGCATTTTATTACAGCTTTTCCTTTTATAATTTTTTTATTGCTTCTATTACTACTATATATTTACCATCTGGTGAATCTACTTCTGCCTTTTCTCCAACCTTTTTGCCATAGATAGCTTTTCCTAATGGACACTCAATACTTATCTTATTATTTACTACATCCATTTCCATTGTAGTGACAATCGTGTAATCCATGCAGAAATCATCTTCTTTAAAGTTAATAGTTACTATCTTACCTAGTCCAACTTCATCATACGCAGTATTATCCTTGATGATTGTACCAGTCTTTATCATTTTTTCTAAGTACTTAATACGTCCTTCATTTCTTCCACGTTCTCTTTTGGCAGCTTTATACTCAAAGTTTTCACTTAAATCACCATGTGCCCTTGCTTCTTTCACTTCTTCATTTCTTTTTTTGCGCACTACAACTTTTCTATATTCTATTTCCTTCTTCATCTTTTCAACATCTTGTTCTGTAAGATAATTGTTCATTCCTCATACCCCTTATCTTCCTATAAATATTCTGCTTATTACCTATTATAACCAAATCTATAATAAAAAAGAAGTCTTACCCTTAACATTCATTAAGTGTAAGACTTCTTATAAATTATGAGCCACCGGGGAATCGAACCCCGGACAACTTGATTAAAAGTCAAGTGCTCTACCGACTGAGCTAGTGACCCATGACAAATGCCCAGAGCCGGAATCGAACCAGCGACACGAGGATTTTCAGTCCTCTGCTCTACCGACTGAGCTATCTGGGCATGTGGTAGCGGGAACAGGATTTGAACCTATGACCTTCGGGTTATGAGCCCGACGAGCTACCTAGC
>JAZKZQ010000143.1:0-3883 GCA_045612745.1 Cellulosilyticum sp.
CACCTGATGTTGAAGCACTTATTCAAAAGAATGTATTACCCATTCGTGAAAACCGCTCTGATCCTCGCAAAATCAAATTTAAAAAAGCGGTAAGCTTCAACTATAGAGTAGCATAAAAATAGCTATCTATCAATTTTTTAGACAGAATAAGTATTCTGTCTATTTCCCATGCTCAAAATATGCAATTATACAAGTTTAATCCATAGAAAAAAGTCATCTAACGAATATTTAACTATTCGTAGATGACTTTTTAAATACAATATCACTTAACTAAATGACATTGCATCTGGGTGCCTCCTTTTTATAAATTATTATTTTTTAATTTCTCTTCCGTTTTCGTCTACTTCAACTTCTACTTCAACGTATTCGTACTCTACATTTTCATCTTCAGCTTTTTTACCTACTGAAAGATTTGGTTCTTGAACTGATGCTACAGCTACTTTTTTAACTGGAATACGAACACCTTTGTTAAGACCAAATTCAATAATGAAAAGGTCATTAACGATATCTACTACCTTACCATATGCACCTGAATTTAAAAGTACATATTGACCTACTTTAATACTGTCTTGCATAGTTGCAATTTCTTTTTCTCTTTTTCTTTGTGGCCTAATGATAAAGAACCACATAATTCCAAAGAATACTGCCATATACGCAATTGTTACACCGATACCCATCATACCGCCTCCTGCTGTTGTTAATAAAACTGTACTCATTTTTGATTCCTCCGTTTATTATTTGTTTTGTTTATATCCTTCTAGACGCATTTTCTTATATTTAGCAAATTCACCTTTGTCTAGTGCCTCTCTAATTTCTGTCATAAGATTATTGAAGTAATATAAATTATGCATAACACATAAACGCATACCTAACATTTCTTTTGCTTTTAATAAATGTCTAATATAAGCTTTACTGTATTTTTGACATGTTGGACATTTACAATCTTCTCCAATTGGTGTCATATCATTTTCATGCTTTTGATTGAATAAATTAAGTTTACCTTGATTTGTATAAACATGTCCATGTCGACCATTTCGTGCTGGTAATACGCAGTCAAAGAAATCTATACCACGTTCTACTGCTTCTAAAATATTTTCTGGTGTTCCTACACCCATAAGATATGTTGGTTTATTTTGTGGAAGATATGGTACTACATGCTCAAGTACATTGTACATTTCATCATGTGACTCACCTACTGCAAGACCACCAACTGCATAACCTGGAAGGTCAAATTCACGGATTATTTTTGCATGTTCAATACGAATGTCTGGATGTATCCCACCTTGGTTGATACCAAAGAGCATTTGCTGTTTATTCACAGTATCTTCCAGACTGTTTAAACGATCCATTTCTACCATACAACGTTTAAGCCATCTTGTTGTACGTTCTACAGATGGAATAATGTAGTTACGGTCTGCAAGTGCTGGTGGACATTCATCAAATGCCATAGCAATAGTTGATCCTATGTTAGATTGTATTTGCATACTTTCTTCTGGTCCCATGAAAATCTTTCTACCATCTATGTGTGAAGAGAAGTATACACCTTCTTCTTTGATTTTACGCATAGCAGCAAGGGAAAATACTTGGAATCCACCTGAATCTGTAAGGATTGGGCGATCGCATACCATAAACTTATGAAGTCCACCAACTTCTTTGATAAGCTTATCACCTGGTCTTAAATGTAAATGATAAGTGTTTGATAAAACAACTTGTGTGCCAATTCTTTCTAAGTCTTCTGTAGAAAGTGCCCCTTTGATTGCTGCTACTGTTGCAACATTCATGAAAACAGGTGTCTCAATTACACCATGTGGTGTATGAAAACGTCCTCTTTTTGCACGGCCTTCTACTTTTAGTAATTCATACATCTAGTATCTCCAATCTTTTTATACTCTAAAATATAGTGTACAAGAATTTACCTATTTTTTCAACAATAGCCCCTTTATTTTTAACATTTTTTAATGCTTCCCGCATTTATTTGCTAACATTCATATTAGAATAATATTGTTATGATAACATTTTTATTATAAACATTAATCATTATTATAAACACTTCTCATTGAAGATTTATAGGGGGTTGTGTTAAAATTATCTATATTTACTATTATTTTAAGAAAGGAGCATTGCATATGTCTGGTTCAATTTTTGGTAAAATGTTTCGTGTATCCACCTTTGGTGAATCTCACGGCACTGCCTTAGGTGTTACCATTGACGGTTGCCCTTCTAATATACCTATTTCATTAGAAGATATTATGAAGAATATGGATAGGCGCAAACCGGGTAATGGACAAATAGGTACAACGCGTAAAGAAGATGACTTAGTTGAAATATTATCTGGTACCTTCGAAGGAGTAACAACAGGTACACCTATCGCATTACTTATTCGCAACACCAATCAAAAATCTCATGACTATAGTAATATAAAAGACGTTTATCGCCCTTCTCATGCAGATTATACTTTTGATCAAAAATATGGTATTAGAGACTATAGAGGAGGTGGCCGTTCTTCCGGCCGCGAAACAGCTGCGCGTGTAGCTGCTGGTGCTGTAGCTAAAAGCTTCCTCTCACAGCTTGGCATTTCCGTTACAGCTTACACCCGCTCTATAGGACCTATTACAGTAAGTGAAGAAGACTTTAATCTCCTAGAGGCTAGATCTAACCCTGTGAATATGCCAAGCAATCAAACAGCTGAAAAAGCTTTAGATTTCATTGCCCAAATGCGTAGTCAAAAAGATTCTGTCGGTGGTACTGTAGAATGTATCATCAGCGGTGTACCTGCTGGCATTGGTGAAACTGTCTTTGATAAACTAGATGCAACCCTTGCTTATGCCATCATGGGCATCGGTGGTGTTAAAGCTTTTGAAATAGGCAGTGGCATAGAAGCTTCAAAATTACTAGGTTCCCAGTATAATGACGCCTTCTGCATCAAAGATGGCAAAGTCTCTAAAACTACTAATCACTCAGGTGGTATTCTAGGTGGTATGTCTGATGGTAGTGACATCTTCTTCAAAGCCCACTTCAAACCAACACCATCTATTGCAAGGATGCAACATACGATTAACAAAAATCTAGAAGAAACCTCCATAGAAATCACAGGCCGCCATGACCCTGTCATTGTCCCACGTGCCGTAGTAGTAGTAGAATCTATGGCTGCTATCGCCATAGCAGATCTTATTTTGTGCAACCTTGGTGCAAACATGAATAATATCAAGACACAATTTAAAGACTAAATTATTCCTTAATATAATAAAAAATAATAGGATGTATCACCAGATTATCTATGTCTTTGTGATACATCCTATTATTTTTTAAGCATTCTTGAACTAAATATACATAATATTGCCCCACCTATAGCAATCAAAACAATACCATTCATCTCTCTCCCCTAAAAATGCATCTCGAAATAATACCAATGATCATATATCTTCTCTATATAACACCAATTATCTCCTTCTTCCTCCTCCCACTTAAGCCCCTTTTCATATTTTTCAAAGGGCATCTCTCCACCTTGGAACGTTCTAGGCATATCATCTACAGAGTAATAGAATCCCATATAATACGTTCCTGAACCAAAACCACCAGACTTGCAGGTAAAGTCAATTTGAACGTCATTATACACCGCAATATCTTTAACATTTGCTACTTTTATATTTTTCGGATCTACTTTTGACTCTAAAATTTGTTCTACTACTTGGGTATATGTATCTATATTTTTTTCCACCCTTTTAATAATATTTCTTTTTTTATCTCCTGTTATCATACAAATAAATAGTATTCCTAGACATATTATTAAAATCTTTCTATATTTCTTCATAATCTCCCCCTATTATTCATTACATAAAGCACAAATTATTGTCAGCATGACTACATTAGTCATACAAATCAA
>JAZKZQ010000144.1:0-17451 GCA_045612745.1 Cellulosilyticum sp.
AAGTTTTTTGAACAAGAGGTATTAACACGTATTCAAAAAGCTGGATAAATTAGATAAGAATATAAAAGGTATTGCAAAGAATTAATTTTGCAATACCTTTTATATTTTATGATGTACAAAAATCAATCGATTCATTTTGGAAGACGATAACTTTACAAACAGGCAAAAATTTGGTATAATTCATCGAATTGTAATAGTCTTGTAATATTATTTAAAGGAATTTCAAAGAATTAAGCTAACCTATAAAGGTTTTATTAAGTTAATAATAAGATACTATATATAGATTAACCAAATTTAAGGAGGACCATTATGGCTTTTTTAGAACATATGAAAAGCAATAAGAAGAGATATAGTCTTGTAGCAACAGCTGCAGTAGCTGGAATAACTATTTCTTGGTTTAGTTTAAGACATAATGCTTATGCATTAAGTGTAAATGGAGAAGTGATTGCAATTGTAAAGGAAAAGGAAACAATTGCACCAATATATACGAGTGTTGTAGAAGATATTAAATCGGAACTTGGAACAGATATAGCTGTTCATGAAACCCTGGCATTAGAACCTATACATAGTTCAAGTAAGAGTATTAATACAGAAGATGATGTCAAAAAAGCATTAAATGATGCAGTAAGTTATGATGTAGCAGCATATGAAATTATGGTAGATGGTGAGGGGTTTGCAATTGTAGAAAGTAAGGATGTGGCATTAGAGATTCTTGAAAAAATTGCAAAAAGTTATTTACCTGAAGAGGGGAGTTTAGTATTGACATCAAGTGCGGAAGATAAGTCAGAGGTGGAAGAAACTAATGAAAATACGGAACAAATAGAAGATACCGCTCATGTTGAAAACAATACATCAGTTGTAAATGAAACTGTATTAGAAAACAAAGAAGTAGATTCATCAAAAGAAATCATACAGATTCCAGAAGCACTTCCAGAGGATGAAATAAACGAAAATATACACGTAGGGGAAATCCAAGTAGATAAAATGATTGAAAATCAAGGTGAGGATTCGGAAGGGCAGAAAATTGCACGTCAAATTAAAGCATTAGACTTTCATGAAGATGTAAGCATTAGAAATGTTTATGTAGATAAAGATGAGATTTTAACTAAAGAGGATGCTGAAAATGTATTATTAGGTAATACACAAGCAACCTTAGAATATGAAATGGAGGAAGGAGATAATATATGGGATATTGCCATGAAATATGGGACAACAATGGAACATATATTAGAAATCAATCCTCAAATTGTAGATGAGACAAAAATGCAGATTGGTGATGTGATTAAATTAGAAGTACCAGATCCTATTTTATCTGTCACAACTGTTACAGAAACTACTTTTAAAGAATTAATTCCAGCAGAAATTCAATATGTGGAGTTCTCAGATCTTTATAAAGATGAGACAAAAGTATATAGAGAAGGTAATGATGGACTTAAAGAGGTGACTGTAGATGTAACCAAAGTAAATGGAAAAGAAGTTTCTCGTACAGTAATAAATGAAAAAGTTTTAAAAGAAGCTAAAATTAAAGTTATTGCATATGGTACAAAACAGAAACCAAAGCCAAAAACGAATAGTAGTAGCATATCTTCTTCTGTATCTTCATCAGCAAGATTTATGCACCCACTAAATGGTAGAGGAACACTTTCTTCAACCTATGGTTCAAGATGGGGAAGTTTCCATTACGGCTTAGACTTTGCTGCTTCAGCAGGTACCCCAATATATGCATCAGCTGGTGGTAAGGTTATTTATTCAGGCTACAATAATGGCGGATATGGTAAACTTATTATTATTGAACATAGTAATGGTTATCAAACTTATTATGGTCATTGTAGCAGTTTATATGTTAATGTTGGAGATCGTGTTTCACAAGGACAAAATATTGCAGGGGTAGGATCAACAGGAAACTCAACAGGAAATCATGTACATTTTGAAATTCGTAAAAATGGGACACCAGTGAATCCATATAGTTATGTTTTTTAAATGAATTACTTTAAAATATATGAGAGGCTGTTGCACAATCAATTAGATTAGATTAGATTGTGTGATAGCCCTGTTTTTATGTAAAAATTTAAAGTAGGAGATAATCACCTTAATTTTTTGTATAAAAAGTGGCAATCACTTAACTAATCTCAGCTTAAATTTAAAATGAGGTATTATACAAGTTACCTTATTATACAAGTTTTACTTTTATTTGGGGATGAGATTGAGTATACTAAAAACCAGAAAGGGAGTATAAGAAATCCTTTAAAATGTAGGAAGAGAATAGGAGTATAAAATGAAAATTGGTATTATATCGGATACCCATAATATACTAAGAGATGAAGTGATGAAACACTTAATAAGTTGTGATTATATTTTTCATGCAGGTGATTTTTGTAAACAAGAGGTACTAGAGCAGCTAGAAGAAATAGCACCTGTATATAGTGTGAGAGGGAATAATGATAAGGAAAATTGGGCAGAAGATCTACCTAAAAATTTAATAGTAGAATTTGTAGGTTACAAAATTGGGATGGCTCATGAAAAAAAGGATTTACCAAAGGAAAAAGTAAATTTGATGATCTACGGACACTCTCATAAATATGATATGTATACTGAAAATGGGGTGCAATATATTAATCCAGGGAGTTGTGGTCGTAAACGTTTTGGCTTACCATTAAGCTTTATACTTGCCAAAATCAAGGGGCAAGAAATCATACTAGAGAAAATAGATTTATAGAGAAAAAGGTTTAAAGGCAGCACAGTGTAGAACGTGTATAGAAAAGAGGATTAAAGTAGCTTGATATAAAGTAGGAGAAACTTTTGTTGCTAGGTGATATTAAATAGGGTATAATAACTCTTAAAATTATGGAGGTGGCCTATGACAAAACAAGCAGCATTTTTTGATATTGATGGAACTATTTATCGTGAAGGACTTATTACAGAAGTCTTTAAAAAGCTTGTAACCTATGAATTAATTGATGGAAGCAAATGGTATAATGAAGTAAGGCCTGCTTTTTTAAATTGGGATAAGCGCATTGGTGATTATGATGATTATTTGCAGAAGATGGTTGATATTTATACAGATGCAGTACAAGGAATTACCTATGAGCAGTTATTATATGTAGCTAAAAAGGTTATTGAGCAGAAAGGTGACCGTGTTTATACTTTTTCAAGAGAACGTATTAAATGGCATAAAGAACAAGGGCATAAAGTGATTGCTGTATCTGGTTCTCCTTATGAATTAGTCAAAGAAATGTCTAGCAAGTATGGTATGGACGATTGCCGTGGAACGATTTATGAAAGAGATGAAGAAGGGTGTTATAATGGCAAGGTTATTCCGATGTGGGATGCAGTGAGCAAGCGTAAAGCTATTTTAGAACTTGCAGATAAGTATGATTTAGATTTATCTAAGTGTTATGCTTATGGTGATACTGCAGGAGATTTAACCATGCTAAAAATGGTAGGAAATCCTTATGCTATTAATCCCACAAGAGAGTTAATTAGTAAGTTAAAAGAAGCAGATTTAAATGATAAGGTAAAAATTATTGTAGAACGTAAAGATGTTACCTATCGTTTAAATTTAGAAGACTTAGATATAATTTAAAATAAATGGACTGTTATCTAAAATTGCTTATGATTGGATAACAGTCTATTTTATTTTACTTAAAATAATTACAAATGCATTAAAGATATTAAATAAGTATTAAAAAAGTGTTAGAAAAATAATTTATATGTTAAAATAAAAGAACCTAAGTTACTGAAAAACTGAGATTGTGACAAAAATAATTTGTAACATTTTGGGAGATTTGATATAATGAGTTTATAATTGACAACTAGGAGGAAAACAAAATGCGAAAGAAGTTAGGAGGCCTTTTATTAGGTGCTAGCTTATTGGTAAGTATGCCGGCTTATGGTAAAACCATGGAATTAGTTTACGATGGGGAAGTACATCATTATGATTATCCAGCCATTTCGTTGTATATTAATGGTGAAAAAATACAAACAACAGTTATGGAACCAGTTTCTATAGATGGACGTGTATTAGTACCTGCTAGAGAAGTATTTGAACCATTAGGTGCAAGAGTACAATGGGATGCAGCAGCTAAAAAGGTTATTATTGATTATAAAACTTCAACTATGATTCTAACGGCAGATGAAACAGATGTATGGTTAGATGGTAAAACGGTACAGTTAGATGTACCTGCTAAAATTATTAATGATAAAGTAATGATTCCGATTCGTTTTGTAAGTGAAACTATGGGATTTAATGTGAACTGGATTAATAGTACATATAGTGTATATATAAGTGATAAGGTTGAAGGCTCGGGAAATATAAAAGATGAAGAAGATTCAAAAGATGAAAATAGTTCACAAGAACAAATAGTGGATGATGAAGTAATACTAATCCCACCTACTTATACAGTGGGACAAGTTATAGGTCAAAGTTATATTGGTGGTACGAATAATCATCAGTTAAGCATTTCTTCAAAACATTATGGTACTGCAAATGTAAATAGCGTAAATGTTATAGAGCAAAATCATAAAGTAGTAGCTACAATTAATTTAGGAAGTGCTCTTTCAGATGCTCAAATAAGTGTAGCAAATGGAAAAGTTATAGTAGATATTAAGAACAGTAAAAATAACTTAGCTGGAACCATTATGCCTGATAATAACACATATGTAGCACGCATTCGTACAAGTCAATTTACAAGTGATACAACACGTGTGGTCTTTGACTTAAAATCAGGTGCTGTAGTAGGTGCCTATACAGATAATAATCGTCAAAGTCTTGTTTTAGAAATGCAAAAACAAAATATAGAAGAAATTTCAGTAGCCACAGCAGGGGATAAAGATACTGTATATTTCCAAGGACTTTTTAATGAACAAATTACATTTAATGAAGTAAGTCATGGTATTAAATTCCGCATTGAAAATAGTTATTTAAAGGATACAGTAAAACTTAATAATATGATAACAAACCATATTAAGAGCATAACAATGTCTCCGCAGGGAAATGGTATTGAGGGAAATATTTACTTTGATGAAGATGTTACATATAATGTGGCAACAGGGACAAAAGGAATCACACTGACACTTTCTAAATTAAAAGATACGAATATTGGTTATGACGCAGTAGGTAATATTTATCTAAAGAAAGAAAGTGGTATTACTGGACAGCAGCTAAGTTTTACAGATAATTACAGAGAACGCCAAATTATAGTAGACTTAGGTAGTGATTATAGTGATTATTTTGAAACTGGTACTTTAAGTATTGGTGATGCAAAGGTGACTACAATAGAAGTGACTAATAATGGGACAACAAAACTTGTGATTACCACACCTACAGTACAAGCATTTAATGTATCTGAAACAAATAGTATGGTGATTATACAACTGGTAAAGCCAAGTGAAAAATATGATAAAATTGTAGTTATAGACCCAGGTCATGGTGGTTCAGATAGTGGTGCAGTAGGAAATGGGTTAAAAGAAAAAGATTTAAACTATAAACATGCTATGGTAGTTTATAATTTACTTGAAGCTGATCCAAGTATAAAAGTATATACAACAAGAGCATCTGATGTCTATCCAAGTTTACAGTTTAGAACTCAGCTAGCAAATGAAATAGATGCTGACTTATTTGTAAGTTTCCATAATAACTCTGCATCTTCAAGTGTATCAGGTACGGAGACATTATATTATCCAAGTACAAATAATACAATGAGTAAACAAATGGCACAAATTGTACAGGATAATATTATCAAATATTGTGGTACAAATAATAGAGGAATTAAGCCAAGAGCTGATTTGTATGTATTACGCACAAGTCATATGCCAGCGATTTTAATTGAAACAGGATTTATTAGTAATGCATCAGAGGCAAATCTTATTAATTCCCCAGATTTTATTAATAAGTTTGGAAAAGCTGTCTATGAAGGGATTGTAGAAAGCTTTGATGTATTATATTAATGCTTAAAAGTAAAGATAAAATATAGATGAACAAATAGGCATATGAATCTTAAATGATTTATATGCCTATTTGTGAGTAAAAAAGGGTAGACTAAGAGAAAGTAATAGCAGATAGGCGATACTATGCAAAATAGAGAAAATAATGTAGAATATATACTTATTAATAGATAAAATAATTAATCAGATAGAAAAGGAGAAATCATATGAGTTGGGATTTATTAATGGCGCCTATCGTAGGAGGCGTTATTGGATACATTACAAATGGTATTGCCATAAAAATGTTATTTAGACCTTTGAAACCGGTATATGTATTTGGTAAACAATTACCTTTTACACCAGGCCTTATTCCTAAAGAAAAGTCACGTATTGCAAAAAGTGTTGGAAATGTTATTAGTACAGAGCTTCTAAATGAAGAAGTACTTGAAAAGGTACTTTTAAAGGAAGAAATCTATAAGGCAATAGAAAATAAAATTGATGAATTTATTAAATATAATGCACATAATGAGGAGACATTTGAGTCCTTAGCTAATCGTTTAGTAACAAAGGAGCGTACTATTTATTTTAAGGCAGAAGCAGAAGAAATGATTACACAGACCATATATGAAGAAGTAACACAAATAGGTATTGGGCAAATCGTTGTAGATAAAGTAGTTGAAGCTTTCAAAGAAGGTAAGTTTGGTTCATTAGGTCCATTAGCATTGTTTTTAAATGCAAGTATGATAGAAAGTCTAGGTGCAAAATTAGTACCAGTTATTGATGAAATGATTGCTGATGAAAGTGAAGAACTGATTCGTAAGGGTGTAGAAAATAAGACAAAAGAGCTTTTAAATAGTACGGTAGGCGATGTAGTTAGTAAAGTAGCCATTTATGAAGAGCTTATCAAAAGTATTGTAATGAACGCCTATGAATATATGATACGTAAGAAATTAGCTGATGTATTAGAGACAATTAATTTAGCAAAGGTAGTTGAAGAACGTATTGAACAATATGATGCGCTAGAACTCGAACGTTTAATATTAGCCATCATGAATAAGGAGCTTAAAGCTATCATATGGTTAGGGGCTCTACTGGGTGCAATTATGGGATGTATTATGAATCTTTTTTAGAGTAAAGAAGGAATAAGATGATTTGGATAATTGGCGGTGGGCCTAAAAGTTATCAACTATGTCAAAGACTTAATGAGTTAAAAAAAGAGTATAAGCTGACAACAATTACAGATTATAAGAGAGATATGCCTTTAAGTTATACATCTAGAGCATTGAGGCAGCCACTTAGTGCACAAGAAATACAAGAATTTATTATAAAAGAAAAGGTAAAGGTAGTTATTGATCATAGCTATGGAAATGGTAGCTCGTTTTCAAAGGAACTAATGAAAGTGTGTGATATGAATTATATTGATTATGTTCGTTACGAAGAAGCTAGTTTACTAGATAAGATAAATAACTCACATATAGAGGTTATTAAGGATATAGAAGAAATCATTAGTCTACTAAAGGACTATAAAAAACCTATTTTTTTAGATATAAACCGAAAGTTAAAAAAAGAAATTCAGAATCTAAATTTAGAAAATTGTTTTTACAGAAATGAAATAGAAGTATTGGATGTAGAAAGCTTAGAAGAGATAGTTAAATTAAGACAAATTACTATGATATTAGCGTGTGAAAATGAAGTATTACCTATATATAATACAGTGTGTAATTGCCTAGATATGCCACTTGTTATTGTAAAAAAGAATAGAATAAAGTACAAAAACCGATATACCAATTTGAAAGCATTAGAAGAGTATTTAATAATAAATTAAATACTCTTATTTTTTTGAATTAATTAAAAAATATTATATTAAAAATATACAATATATGATAAAATTAAAGTGTATCTTATGTGAAAAAGAGGTAAAGGGAGGGAATAAGATGATATGGTCAATTAAGCAGATGATGCAGCCTGTTATAACAAGATTATTTATTTATGGAATGAATGCTATAGATTTAGAACGTGTATTTAAACAATTAGAAGAAACACCATTATTGAGAGCACAGGCACTAGAGACGGCATGGATTAAGGAATGGGAAAAAAAAGCAAAGCAATTTAGAAACATGGCAGAAGAAGCTGAAGAAAAAGGGTATTGGGAGAGTGCTAAGACTTTTAGAAGGTATGTGACACAGTGTGATTATGCAAGTTTTTTGATTAATGGTGAAGATATTAATCTAAAAAGAGCAATTTATGAAACATTTGAAGCAGACTATAAAATATATACTAAGTATTTAACTGGTGATGTGCAGAACATACTTATTCCTTATGATAAAAATAAATATCTAAAAGGATATCTACATCTACCTTTAGAAAAAAAAGAAAAATGGCCTTGTATGATTTTATTTGCAGGTGAGGGCAGTTCAAAGGAAGAATTAAATACCTTGGCAAGAGCGTTTGTAAAACGAGGCATGGCGGTACTGGCATGGGATAGCCCCGGAACAGGATCAACTTTATTTGAAGCAGGAATAAAGACTAGCTTTGAAAATTTAAAGCAGAGTTTTGAAAAAGTATTTGAGTTTGTAAAAACATTACCATATATTGATGAAAATAATATTGGCGTATGTGGTTTATGTATGGGAGGAGGCTATGCACATTATGCAGCAGCACATACATTAAGTGTGAAATGTTGCATTAACTTATTTCCACTTTTTGTATCACAAACAGATTTGAATAATATACCACGTTGGATGAAGGTGGGGAAGTGGGCAGATTACCAACGTACACTGAGTGTAAATCAATTCCTAGAAGATATGAAACAGCTAGAAGATGGGGCTGTAGCATGTGATTATCTAATAGCAGTAGGCAAATATGACAATTGGATGCCTTGTGATGTATCCAAGAAGTTATATGAGAAGGCTACAGGGAATAAGGAAATTATCCAAATTGATGAGGTGCCCGCTTTTGGAGATGCAGAAACAATGTTACATACAATGCCTGTAGGGGAACAAATGCACTGGTTAAAACATGTGATAGCAGATTGGGCTATGACAAAGATGGTATAGAAATGAATAAACTTAATAAGGGGTGAGATAAATGGGGTGAATTTTTTAGAGAGAATAGCTTCTTTTAATTATAAAGAGAAGATATTAATCGAGGTAAATAATGAAAGCTTAAGTTATGAAGAGTTTGGGGTATCCGTTGATAAATTGAGCAAACGACTGAAATATTTAGGGATAGAAATAAATGATAAGGTAGGGCTGATATTACCTAATTGTATTTTATGGTATGAGTTTTTTTGGGCAATAGTAAAAATAGGTGCACAGCCGGTGCCACTTGATCCACAAATTGGTTATTGGGAGTTACAGAATCTAATTAACTTTACAGAAATGAAAGCATGTATCCTTGTACCTAAATATCGTAATAATGAAATTATGGGGCATATAAAACAAATTAAGCGTACATCAAATAAGTTACAATATACTGTGGTCATTAATGCATTAGAAATATCAGGTGAAGATAGCTTTTTAGATGAAAAAGATTTTAGGCAACTTCCTGAACAGGCATATGAGGTATTTATGCCAGATAAAAATCACATTCTGTTATTAGCTTGTACCTCTGGAAGTACAGGTAATCCTAAAATATTAGAAGTACCGTATGAAGGTTTTTATGAAGCCTTATGGGATATGTCACAGTATTTAGGGATTACATCAGATGATATCATGCTGATTGGTATGCCGCTTTACCATCAAGGTGGGTTTGGGATGGGCCTACAAACTGTATTACAGGGAGGACATATTATTTATGAACCTCAATTTAATCCTAATAATTTCTTAAAAATTATAGAAGAAAAAAAACCAACCATTATTCAAATTACAACAACGTTGGCGAAGATACTTATTTCAACACCAGATTTTTTTGAAAGGGACTTTTCTAGTGTAAAACTATGGTATTTTGCAGGTGAGAAATTGCCACATGAACTGGCTGAATGTTTCTATGGAAGATTAGGCACCCGTGTGGTAAATATTATTGGTTCATCTGAGACAGCTACTATGGTAGCTTGGGATTCTCTAAAAGATTGCAGTAGAGACTGCAATATATTTAGTGAATTACCTTTTACAAAGGCTAAAATATGTAATGAAATAGGAGAAGAAGTATTAAAAGGGGAAATAGGTGAACTTTTTATAGCTACCTCAGGACTTATAAGAGGATATTATAAAAATGAAATGGAAAACCAACGCAGTTTTTATGAAATTAAGGGTGAGCGTTACTTTAAAACGGGAGATATGGTACAACAGGAAGAGAATGGAGGCATTAGGTTTATAGGACGTTATAAACGAATTATTAAGCGAGGGGCTAACCTGGTTTATGCAGAAGAGTTAGAGTCTTTTTTATTAACACATCCTGATATAGAGGCAGTAGCCATTACAAAGCAAGAAGATGAAATTTTAGGAGAAAGAATATTAGCTTATATTCAAACAAGGGATAAAAGAGTATTGACAAGGGGAGATGTCTTGAAATTTAGCAGAAATAAGTTAAGCGCTTATAAGGTACCAGATGAAGTTATAGTAGTGGATGAACTACCATATGATATAGGGAAAATTCAATTTAAGTATATTAGGGACACGAAAGATTAAGAGGGATTATTAATGAATAATATAATAAGTTTAAATGAACAATATGAGATATTTCAAAGACAATATGAGGAGGAGCATATTGTTTTAAGATTTAATCATCAGGCACTTTCAAAGAAGGAATTTGATAATCGTGTACAAAGCCTAATGGCACATCTGATTGATATAGGTGTTAGAAGAGGTGTAGGTGTAGGTTATACCATGCCTAATCATATAGATATTATACCATTATTTATTGCGATTTCTAAGCTAGGAGCATATGCCACTCCTGTATTTTATATGATGCCAGAGGGAACGAAAGTAAGTATTTATAAAGAAGCTAAGGTTCGTTTTGTTGTGACTACAGGAGCTCATTTAGAGACTTTTATAGCACACTCAAAGGAACAAGAAGCAGAGTATACAGTGGTAACAATAGATGAAAATGATATAGGCATTTATAGTTTAACTGCCACTTTATATAAGGATGTAGTAGTAGGAGAATATGAAATAGATACGGATGAGGTTACATTGCCACTCATGGTAGGTTTGTCCTCAGGTACAACTGGTACTTCTAAGCTTGTGTTTATGACACAAGGTAATATTGGAGAAGAGATTAAGGTAGGAAAAGCAGTAAATGCTGCGGGAATTAAAGAGAATAATACACCTAATAAATGTGTAGTAGCTTTTCCATTATCAACCTCAGTTATGCTTGTTTTACTTGGCATGATGTTTAATGGTGCAACATTAATTTATTCAGATGATATGTCACCACAAAATTTATTAAGATTAGCTGCTCAAACTGGTGCGACACAGTTAAGTGGTCCACCTGCTTATTATGAACTTATTTTAAATACACCAGAGATTAGGACGCTTGATTTAAGTTGTATAGAGTCTGTGAGTATGGGAATGGACTTTTGTTCAGTAGGGCTTATTAAGAGGTTAAGAGAGGCATTAAGTAATCTTAAATATTTTTTAAATGGTTATGGTCTTGTAGAAACATGTAATATTTTTATGATAAATTGTGTGGACGTGAGAGAGGAAAGTTTAGAGAGATTACATAGGCTTTATTTGCCAAAGACAGCAAATAATAAAATCGAGGTTAGAAATAATAAAGGCGAAGTGGTAAACAAGGGAGAGGAAGGGGAACTATATATTAAAGGTCCTAATGTGGTAAGTGGTTATGCTAATAATGTGGAAGAGACAATCATGAGTTTCAAAGATGGGTGGCTTAAGACTGGAGATATTGCAAGAAAAGAAAGTGATACCGAGGTTACATTATTAGGAAGACGTAAAAATTTTATTAAAAGAGGAGGCAAATCTGTTTCACCTATTATTGTGGAAAACTACATTAATAAGGTACCTGGTGTAGCTTGTTGTGGTGTTGTAGGGGTTCCACATGCATTATATGGTGAAATGATTTGGGCTTTTGTAGTATGTGAAAAGGGAAGGAATGTTACATTAAGGGATATTAAAAAGTATTGTAAAGAAGTACTTCCTTATTATATGCTACCAGATCAAGTGGAATTTATAGATGAGATTCCTAAAAATAGTGGGGTAGGAAAAGTAAATTACAAGGTTTTAAGAGAGATGGGCATAGTAAAATTACAAGAGATGTTAGGAGAGATATAGCATGATTAATTTGGGATGGGAAGTTTTTCAAGAGGATGTAAGTAATTATATAGGATTAAATGCAGAAGAAATTTTAGAGACCACAAATTTATATGATGATTTAGGGATTGATTCATTAGGAATATTTAGCCTAGGAATGTATTTAACAAAGACATACAATGTAAAAATACCATTATCTGCAGTAGCAGGAATTGAGACAGTGGGTGATTTATATTCGCTTATTTGCAAGTTTTCCTAAATAGTGGTAATATGAAAAATAGACCATTATAAGGTTGATTTTTTGGATTAGGATTTATCAATCAGGAGGAGTAAATAAATGAAAAAATGTATAGCTATGTTAATGTTAGGTGCTACCATATTAGTATTTACATCAGGGTGTAGTAATGGTGCATTAAAGAACGTAGAGACAAATGTAGTTGACACACCTAAGGAAGCCATGGATGTAGTGCAAGAAACACCAGAGGTTATACTTGAAGAGAGCTCATCACAAACAGAGAAAAAGAAGGAAATTATTACTAAGGCGGAAAATATAGACTACATAGAAGGATTAAATTTATGTAGTAGTTATACATTAGCATTACAAAATGAAAGTATCAATATTGAACTTTATGTTTCAGCAGAAATTGACCCAAGTGGTGAAATGATGTTAGATGATGGGCAAGAGTGGGCACTTATAGCACATGTAGGAGATGCAATTTATCCTTTACTAGAACGTACATATATTCAAAATGGTCAAGTACATTATACAGTGTATACAGATTATGAACAAAATGAATTACCACATATTATAGTAGAAATGAATTCTGGTGCAAGTATAAACTATTATGATTGTGTATTTGATGAGATAGAAAAAACATTTAGCCGTGAAGTTATATTTGAAGCAAATAATATCAATGCATTATATAGATATTAAGCTTAAGTGGGTATCATAAGAGGAGTTTTTAGTCTTATGGTACTAATTTTAAGTTAAAAAATTGTTTAGAATAAAAGAAAAATGAATAGAAAATAACTAAAAGTGCAAAAGGGACAACTTATGTTGACAAGTATCAAGTAAACACGTATTATTTAATAAGCTAACTTCTTCGGAAGATAAAAGACAAGAATTAACGTTAAGTGGAAGGACAGGTGAAGGATGTTGCTAGTTGTTGGAGGTATGATTGGATTAGGAAAAACTAGTGTGGCAGAAATATTAGGGAGACACTTTAATTCAGAGGTGTTTTATGAGAGTGTTGATGACAATCCTATACTCCCATTATTTTATACGGCAACTGATGAGGAGATTGCAAAATATCGCTATCCATTTTTACTACAATTACACTTTTTAGACTCACGTTTTAAGTGTATTAAACGTGCCTTTAGAGATGATAATAATGTACTTGATCGCAGTATTTATGAAGACTGGTACTTTGCAAAGGTAAATAATGATTTAGGACGTATCTCAGATCTTGAGTTTGAGGTATATGATGGGCTTTTAAATAATATGATGGAAGAATTAGAAGAGCTTCCTAAGAAATCCCCAGATTTAATGATTTATTTGAAAGGTTCATTTGATACAGTACTTACGCGTATTATGAAAAGAGGTAGAAGCTATGAGCTAGATGAGCATTTAGAAGCTTACTACTATAAATTATGGTCAGGATATGATAATTGGGTAATGGAACATTATAAAGCAAGTGATGTACTTATCATTGATATGGATGAATTTGATGTAGTTAATCGACCAGAAGATGCAAAGAGGTTAATTGCACTTGTGGAGGAAAAACTAAAAGTACAAAGAATATAGATGAGTTAAAGTAAGAAAAGCTATAAAAGTGTAGCTACCTTATCAGTATAACTGATAAGGTAGCTACACTTTTTCTTTTTTATGACTATATATAGTTACTAAAATATGATGTGCAGTTAGCCAATTTTATAGGAATTATACTTATTAACTTGTCATAAAAAGAATAATATTTGTTAACATATGTCTTTACACATATATTGATTAATTGAAATGAAAGTGCTATATTAATTTATAAGAAAAAGGAAACTAGATAAAGTGAGGCAAGAAATGATGGAAAAGGAACAACTGATTAAACAGATTAAAGAACTTAAAGCGCAAAAGCAAGCATTGATTGTGGCACACTATTATGTGGATGATGATATACAGGAAATAGCTGACTACGTGGGAGACTCATATTATTTAAGTAAGGTATGTATGGATAGGCCTGAACAGCTTATTATATTCGGTGGTGTGCGTTTTATGGGGGAAAGTGCTAAAATTTTAAATCCACAGAAGAAAGTTATTATGGCAGAACAATTAGCAGATTGTCCTATGGCACATATGATAGAAGTAGATAAAATCAAAGAGGTTAGAAGTCAATATGAGGATTTAGCAGTGGTATGTTATATTAACTCAACAACGGAAATTAAAGCAGAATCAGATGTAGTTGTAACTTCAGCTAATGCCTATGATATTGTCAGTAAATTACCTCAGAAAAATATATTCTTTGTACCTGATGAACATTTGGGACGTTATATTGCAAGCAAATTACCAGATAAGAACTTTATTTTTAATGACGGTTTTTGTCATGTACATACAAGTATTACAAGAGAAGCTGTATTAAAAGCAAAAGCTATAAAGCCAGAGGCAGAGATTTTAGTACATCCAGAATGTAAGACAGAAGTAGTAGAAATGGGAGATTATATAGGAAGCACTTCTGGAATTTTAAATTATGCTACAAAAAGTAAGCAAAAAGAATTTATTATTTGTACTGAAATGGGTATTTTATATGAACTCAAGAAACAAAATCCAGATAAAAAGTTTTATTCTGTAGGGCATAGACAATTTTGTCCTAATATGAAACGTATTACTTTAGAAGACATGTATCATGCATTAAAGACAGAAGAAAATCCTATTGAACTTGAACCAAATATAATAGAAAGGGCGAAAGGTGCATTAGAAAATATGCATGCACTAGCGAAATGATATGAAAACACAATATGATGTTGTAATCGTAGGAACAGGTGTTGCAGGTCTTTTTTGTGCCCTACATTTACCTGAAACATGTAAAATTTTAATGATTACTAAAGATGATTTAGATCAAAGTAATTCTTTTCTAGCACAAGGAGGGATTTGTGTTTTAAAAGATCAAGAGGACTTTGAAAATTATGTGGCAGATACAATGCGAGCAGGACATTTCGAAAATGACCGCATGGCAGTTGAGACGATGATTAGTGCTTCTAGGGAAGTGATTAATGAACTCATTCATTATCATGTAAATTTTGATGAAGAGGATGGTAAGCTCATTTATACAAAAGAAGCTGCACATAGTACAAATCGTATTTTACATCATAAAGATATTACAGGTAGGGAAATTACAAGTAAGCTTTTAGCAGCAGTATCAGAGAAGAAAAATGTGGAAATAATAACATTCTGTACACTTTTAGATATTGTAAAAGATAGTAAAAGCGTAAAGGGGGTTGTTGTTAATCACCAGGGATTACAACACATTATAAGGGCAGAGCATGTGGTATTAGCAACTGGTGGTATCGGCGGTTTATTTACACATAGTACTAATTTTAGACATATTACAGGAGATGGCGTAGCTATTGCAATTAAGAATAATGTGGCAGTTAAAGACATCCATTATATCCAAATTCATCCCACAACATTATATAGCAAAAAGAACGGTAGGAGATTTTTGATATCAGAAGCTGTACGAGGAGAAGGGGCCTATTTGGTAAATCATAAAGGTGAACGTTTTGTAGATGAACTTTTACCGCGTGATGTTGTTACAAGTGTCATTAGTGAAGAAATGCAAAGGGAAGGCATAGACCATGTCTATTTAAGTCTTAAGCATTTAGATGGAGAATATATTAAACAAAGATTTCCTAATATTAGTGAAGCGTGTAAAGAAGAAGGCTATGATATTGCAAAAGACCTTATACCTGTAACACCAGCACAGCATTATTTCATGGGAGGCGTTGCAGTAGACCTTAATGGATGTACCTCCTTAAATAATTTATATGCTGTAGGTGAAACAAGTTGCACCGGTGTGCATGGGGCTAATCGCCTTGCTAGTAATTCTTTATTAGAAGGTTTAGTATTTGCTAAAAGAGCAGCAGAAGAAATTGAAAGACAAAATAAATTAAAGAAGATTAAAAATTTAGAAGATATAGAGTATAATGATATTTTAGATGTAAGCTTAGTCGAAGAAGAATATAAACATTTACTATTACAGAGAATCAAAAGAGAGGATGAAGATTTTTATGCTAGATGGTGTCATGAGAAATATAAATGTGGATGAACATATTATGATAGCAATTAAAGAGGATATCACAAGTGAAGATGTTACAACACAGGCTATTATGAGAAAGCCACAATTAGGTGAGGCTCAGCTTATTTGTAAGGAAGATGGTATCTTAGCAGGATTTGGTGTATTTAAACGTACTTTTGAGTTATTAGGAGATGTAAGCATTACAAGTACATACAAAGATGGAGATAAAGTGAAGTGTGGGGAACAGATTGCCACTGTTAGGGGAGATATCCGTGTTCTTTTAACGGGTGAACGTACTGCACTTAATTATTTACAACGTATGAGTGGTATTGCTAGCTTTACCAATGACTTGGTAAAAGAGTTAGAGGGATCAAAGACAAAGCTTTTAGATACAAGAAAAACAACACCAGGTATGCGCCTTTTTGAAAAGTATGCAGTTAAGGTGGGTGGGGGAACAAATCACCGCTATAACCTAACTGATGGTATCTTAATTAAAGATAATCATATTGGTGCAGCAGGTAGCATCAAAGAAGCTGTAAGACTTTGCAGAGAGTATGCACCATTCGTACGAAAAGTAGAGGTAGAGGTAGAGAGCTTAGAGCAGGTTTTAGAGGCAGTAGATGCTGGAGCAGATATTATTATGTTAGATAATATGAGCCTTCAGACTATGGCAGAAGCTGTAAAGCTTATTGATGGGAGAGCTGAAACTGAGTGTTCAGGAAATGTCAATAAAGAAAGATTGAAGGCAATTGGAGAAATTGGTGTAGATTATGTTTCCTGTGGGGCACTTACTCATTCAGCACCTATTTTAGATTTTTCACTTAAGAATCTACATCCTATAAGTGAGTGATGGTAAACAAAGAGGTTAACCTATATGATCATTTAGGTAACCTCTTATTTATTTGTGTAAATATGTGTTCTGATATATGCTGTTTTTTTGTATAATATAATTTATAAAATACATTTTAATTATAATATTTTATGTATTATGTTTAAAATATAGGTATTAGAAAAGATATAGATTTTCCTATACTTTC
>JAZKZQ010000145.1:0-11461 GCA_045612745.1 Cellulosilyticum sp.
AATATTATTTAAGATTATATATTATATAATAATTCATATTAAATTTAATTATTCTTAAGGAGGATTTACTTATGGCAACAAAAGCAAGATTTCCTAGAACTGAAATTGGAGCAAATAACCCTATTTTCAATTCAATTCGTGCAACAATCGAAACTGCATTTTATGCTAACAATGTAGTTCCTGTAAACTCTTTGAAAGAAGCTTACAAATATGCAAAAGAAGCACCTGGTACAATTGTTACAGATATTCCTGTTTATAAACCAGAACTTTTAGGACTTGATGAAGATTCTAAAATTCTTCTTTACAATGATGGTGCTGTAAGTGGCCGTGCTGCTGCTGCTCGTAGAATCATGGGTGAAGCTGGTGTAAATGCTAGTGAATATTGTTTAAAAATCAGTGAAGCTATCTTCCAAGCCCGTACAAAGAAAATGTGTCATGCACAAGCAATCGTTGGTCTTGATAAAGATTTTGCTGTAAAAGCTCACCTTTGCATTCCAGCTAGCTATGCAAATAATATGTATTCATGGCTTTTAAACTTCCAAGCAATTAACGAAGAAGTTTCTAAAATGTATGCTGATTCTAAAATGTATGATACAGATGGTGATATCTACATCTTCTCAGATCCAGATTGGTCTCATCCAGATCATCCAATGGGTCTTACATTCTTTGATCCAGTACATAACTGTGCAGCTCTTCTTGGTATGAGATACTTTGGCGAACATAAAAAAGGTACACTTACACTTGCTTGGGCTATGGCTAACCGTCACGGCTATGCATCTTGCCACGGTGGTCAAAAACGCTATAACCTTCCAGACGGTAGAACATTCGTAGCTGGTGTATTCGGACTTTCTGGTTCTGGTAAATCTACACTTACACACGCACGTCATGGCGGTAAATATGATATTACTGTACTTCATGATGATGCCTTTATTATCTCTACAAAAGATGGTTCATCAATTGCTCTTGAGCCAGCTTACTTCGATAAAACACAAGATTATCCTCTTACATGTGAAGACAATAAATATCTTGTATCTATGCAAAACTGCGGTGCTACATTAGATGAAGATGGTAAAGTTGTTCCTGTTACAGAAGATGTTCGTAATGGTAATGGTCGTGCTGTTAAATCTATCCTTTGGTCACCAAACCGTGTTAACAAATTTGATGAACCAGTTAACGCTATCTTCTGGATTATGAAAGACCCAACAATTCCACCAGTTGTTAAACTTAGTGGTCCTGAACTTGCTTCAGTTATGGGTGCTACACTTGCTACAAAACGTTCAAGTGCAGAAAGACTTGCTCCTGGTGTAGATCCTAATGCATTAGTAGTAGAACCATATGCTAATCCATTTAGAACATACCCACTTGCAAATGACTATGAAAAATTCAAAGCTTTAGTTGCTGAGAAAAATGTAGATTGCTACATCATCAATACTGGCGATTTTATGGGTAAAAAAGTTACACCAAAAGATACTCTTGGTATTCTTGAAGCTATTGTTGAGGGTAGAACAGAATTTAAACCATGGGGTCCATTCTCTGATATTGAAATCATGGAGATTGAAGGTTTCGTACCAGACTTATCAGATGCTGCTTATGTAGAACAATTACAAAAACGTATGCAAGATCGTTTAGAATTCGTTGCATCACGTGATACTGAAAAAGGTGGTTTTGATAAACTTCCTGCTGATGCATTAGAAGCATTACAAAAAGTTGTTAATGAAGCTAAAAATGCTTAATTATTAAATACACTCTTTCTTTATCATAAAAGAAGGTGCCTCCAAAATCATTTTTGATTTTGGAAGCACCTTCTTTGTGTTTATTAAAGTATAACTTAGAATGTAACGTCAACGCCATAGTAACAGCAAGTAAGTACTTTTTTCATATTCTCTACGTCTGTTGGACGTGGGTTAGAACCTGTACATGGATCTTGTACTGCATTTTCTGCAATAAAGTCTGCTGTTTCTGTGAACTTATCTTCACTTACGCCATATTCTTTATAACTATTAGGGATATTTAATTTTACATTTAATGCTTTAATTGCATCTACTAATGAATTAATAAGTTGTTCATTAGTTCTACCTTGAAGCCCCATAACTCTTGCAATCTCTGCAAAGCGCTCTGGACAAACTTTTGCATTATATTGAATAACATAAGGTAACATAATTGCATTACAGCATCCATGTGGAATTTCATATTGTGCACCAATTTTGTGTGCAAGACTATGTACAATACCTAAAAGAGCATTTGAGAATGCCATACCAGCCATACATTGTGCAATATGCATTTTACCTCTTGCATCTACATCTCCATTATAAGAAGCAACCAGACTATCATAAATATCTGAAATAGCTGTAAGTGCTAAACTATCAGACATAGCTGAACGTGCACTAGCTACATAAGCTTCAATGGCATGTGTTAAAGCATCCATACCTGTATGAGCTGTAAGTGTCTTAGGCATAGTAAGTGGAATATTTGAATCCAAAATAGCAATATCTGGTGTAATTTCAAAATCTGCTAATGGATATTTTACATGATTACTATAGTCTGTAATAACAGAGAATGCTGTTACTTCTGTTGCTGTACCACTTGTAGATGGAATAGCTACGAAGATTGCTTTATTTCTAAGTTTAGGTAATCCAAAAGGTACAATTGCTTGTTCAAAAGTCATTTCTGGATATTCGTAGAAAATCCACATAGCTTTTGCTGCGTCAATTGGAGAACCACCACCGATTGCTACAATTACATCTGGTTCAAATTCTTGCATTGCTTTTGCACCACGAAACACTGTTTCTACAGATGGGTCTGGTTCTACACCCTCAAATAACATTACTTCAAGTCCTGCTTCTTTAAGGACATCTTCTGTTCTTTGAAGAAAGCCCCCTTTTTTCATTGAACTACCACCTGTTACAATAATAGCCTTCTTATGACCTTTAAGATTTGAAAGCTCTGATATTGCATCAGGTCCAAAATAAAGATCTCTAGGAAGAGTAAATCTTGCCATATTTAATTCCCCCTTATGTTATAATATTTAGTTTGAAATATCCTCTTTAATTTGTTGATATTTCTAAATTATTCTAACATCTATTTAATATTTTTTCAATATATGCCCCTATTTTTTTGTTATTTAATAAATTATTATATACTATTTATAATTTAAACACACTTGTTGCTTCAACTAATTCTAATGCATCATTCTTATTTTTGTTAGCATGTTGTAAAACTAATTGATTTTCTTGCTTCATATTTATCATATTTTCTGAGATTTGTGTAGCTGCTTTTGTTACTTCTTCCGTTGCACGAGCTACTTCATTCATTGCACTATTAATCTCATCGACTGATTGACTTACCCTATATGAAATATTTTTAAAGCTTTCAGCCACTGTTCTTACCTGATCTCCTGTTTCAGTATAACGATCTGAAATTTCCAGAATATTATTATAGTCCTTAAGCACATCTTCTCCAAAAATTTCTAATAATTCTTTGGAAGAGTCTGATAATTCTTGTACTGCTTCTAATACAAGTTCTATTGTTTCTTTAATAACTTTAACTTTATCTTGTGATTGTTCTGCTAAGCCTTTAACTTCATCCGCTACTACAGCAAAACCTTTTCCTTGTTCTCCTGCTCTAGCCGCCTCTATAGCCGCATTAAGAGCTAACAAGTTTGTTTGATTTGCTATTTCTAAAATACTATTAGACATCTCAGAAATTTTTTCTACTACTCTAACTTTCTCTAATGCTACGCCTACTTTCTTACTAGATGTTTCAAATATCTCTTGAATATGTCGTTTACTTTGTATCGTTACATCGCTAATCGCCTTAGCCTCACCCTCAATATGATTTGCAAGTAAGATACCATCATCAGCAATTGACTTACTTTCTACTGTATTATCATGTACTTCACCTATACTTGTTGTTACTTGTAAAATATTCGCTGATAATTCTTCCATATTAGCTGTAATCTCTTCAACTGAAGTAGTTACTTGATTTACTTCTGCAGAAATTTTTTCAAACATATGCTCCATTTCACTACTACTTGTAAGAACACTATTCCCACCTTCCTGAATCTGTAACATAGTATTTCGAATCATACTTATTCCTTCGTTAAGGGATTGTAATGCTTCACCCATATCATTGTTGATATAATAAGTTTTTTCAGTACGTAAATCATATACTTCTAATCTATTTGTCTGCTCTTTGATTTGACGTAATGAATGTGTTACATTACGTCTTAACATAATTAATATAAATGCAGAACCTAGTATAATGGTTATTACTGCTATAATCATTTGACCTTCAAGCATCTTATATACAGGCTCTAATATTTCTTTTTCGCTTATTGTAGTCATCAATAACCAAGATGTACCTGCAATTGGTATACTTGTCACAAATCTTTTTTCCTCATCTAGTACATATATCCCCGCTTCTATTCCATCTGTTTCCTTTGTTAATACTTCTATTAACTCAGGAGAGGCTACCTGGCTAAAACTTACTCCCTTATGGATGAGAGACATATCTTTATGGGTTACGAAATTTCCATTCTTATTGACAATAAAAGCATAACCATTTTTTCCAACTTTAGTTTCACTTATTACTTTATTAATATCATCTAAACTTATTGAACCACATAATACACCTAATAACTTCCCACTTTCATCTTTAATAGGTTGTGTAATTGTAAAAATACTAAAACCTTGGTCTTCTATGTAGAATGGTTCTGTAATAACTGGCTGCCCTTTAATAATTTTCTGAAAGAATTCTTCTTCTTTTTGATATCTTACTAAATCTTCAGTCGGATAATATATATTACCATCTGGATATGCCACAAAAAGTTCTCTATATTTCCATAGTTCTGCTTGTTTGAGTAAAACTTCTCTTTGTTCCTTCATATCCATCATTTGAATTTCTGGCAACACTGTAATATTTTCTAGCTGTTCTAGTTTTTTAGCCAATTCTCTTTCGACTACTCTTCCTAGCTCTGTGGCCTGATTATTTAAATTAGTTTTACTTATATCTAATAAATTTACTGTAGCTACTACATATGAAACAATCGCAATACTTATTGCTACTATAATAGTAGTACCCACCCCAAAACTTGCAACAATCTGTGTAAGACTTTTTACTTTCCTGTCCATATTCACCTATCCTCTTTTCACTATTAAATTATTGTATATACTTATGGAGTTCTCCTTAAACAACTACACTCATATACACATCCTTCTTTATATCGACACTTCATTAAATTTAATTATATTTCTTTAAATATAATGACATTATATCTTCATAAAAACAAATAAAATAAGATGTTGACTAAATTAATTTAATCAACATCTTATTTTATTTACACTTTTTACTTATCTTTTCATCAATAATCTTTTCTGCTAATCGTTTATAATAATTAGCTTTCTGAGTTAATAATATTGCCATCAACATATCTTGCGTAGCTTCATCTTGGACTTTTTCTTCTATATCTACTGATTGAATTTCTTGTTTTAAATCTCCATATATTGTATTTACTTGATTTTCAAAACCACTAAGCCCTTTTTCTTTCATTTTTAAATAGATTTTATAAATTATAATAAGTTTTTGTTCATCCACTTTTCCATCCGTAATAATGGTACTAAATATTTCTCTAATATCTGCTATTGTAAGAATTTGCTTCATCTCATATAAGAGAATCATCAGAATAATATGTTCTTTTGTATATTTCTTTTTCTTAGCAGGCATTAATAATTTATCCTTAGCATAATTGTTAATCATTGTCTTAGTAAGTAATTTATCCCCTTCATTACGCTTAGTATGTGCTAACTTTTCCTCAAAGAGTGTAATTACCTGATCCATATATAAATCTATATTAGGAATACTTTCTATCTCGATCAGCTCATTTAGTTTAAGTTCTTGAATCATATCATCTATTAACTGCATTTCCATAATAGTCGTCCTCCTAGAATATAGTTTCTATAATACACATTGTCTTTTTAAAAATCAAGTTAAATTATTTGTTTAACTACATTGACCTCTATCATATACTTATGATATATTATATACATATCATAAAGTAGTTTTAATTACTACTTAAAATCGTATCGGAGATGATTTAATGAAAAACTATATCAGAGAACCTATTAACGCTTTTACTCATCTTTTTGGTGCTTTACTTTCACTAATCGGTACATTATTCATACTTAATTTCAGTCATGTAGCCCACTCACTTACAACTACAGCAACAATTTGCGTACTGATATTCGGTATTAGCCTGATTGCATTATATACAACAAGTGGTGTATATCATTTAGTTAAAGCTAAAGATGCCGTAATCCTACGCCTCAAAAAACTAGATCACGCCATGATTTTCATTCTAATTGCTGGTTCTTACACCCCATTTGCTATGCTCTCTTTAACTGGTGTTTGGAAATGGTTTATTATTATCACTGTATGGTCACTTGCAGTAATAGGTATTACATGTAAAATTTTTTGGATTAATATGCCAAGATGGCTCTCTACCTTTTTTTACATAGGTATGGGATGGATTGCTCTTTTCGCACTTAAACCACTTTATCATGCTTTATCTTTAGGTGGTTTCTTACTTCTTATATTAGGTGGATTAATGTATACCATAGGTGGTATCATTTATGGTCTCAAAAAACCAAATATCTCATCTAATTTCGGATTTCATGAGATATTTCATATTTTTGTTATGTTAGGAAGTCTATGTCATTACTTAGCTGTTTTATATTATGTCCTCTAAATGAGTACTTTATTTTAAAGTCTTAAGAGAATATTGCAACTATTATACTTTCAATACTCTCTTTTATATAATTAACTTATTATTTTAAATATAAAAAAAGGCTATTAACACTAAGTTAATAGCCTTTTCCTCTATTATTTTTTAATAACGTTAGCAGCTTGTGGTCCTCTGTTGCCTTCAACGATATCGAATTCAACTTCTTGACCTTCTTCTAATGTTTTGTATCCTTCAGATTGAATAGCTGAGAAATGTACGAATACGTCATCTCCACCTTCTCTTTCGATGAATCCAAATCCTTTTTCTGCGTTAAACCATTTTACTTTACCTGTCATATTAACTAGGCCTCCTTAAAAAAAAATACATTATTGCTAAAACACTGTTACTTAAAACGTTATTCGGTCTTGCTATTCTTGCCATTCGCTATATTCTTGATATTACAAGAGGCCTACCATCGTTTTTGTTTCAATATTTTAACTTACTATGTAATATTATCATAAATGTATAGAAAAATCAAGCCAATTTAACGATTATTGTATGTTTTCTCAAAACATTTATAAACTTCCATCAATTTATTCCATTTATTAGGATGCTCCTTTTACACAAATTATCTACTTTATTATTCTTGTTTTTGTTGCTTTTGCTTAAATTATTTACATTAACGATAATTCTTTATCCATAATCCCTGTACGCTTTTTCCAAATTCCTATATACTTAAATTATTAAGGAGGTTTTTTTAATATGAATCAAGTTGATAAAGTTTATTTAAATATGTGTAAACATATATTAGAAAATGGTATTTTTAAAGAAGATCGCACAGGTGTAGGTACTTATAGTACTTTTGGTCAACAACTTCGCTTTAATCTTTCCGAGGGTTTCCCTCTCCTTACAACCAAACGTGTACCTTTTCGTCTTATTGCATCTGAGCTTTTATGGTTCTTAAAAGGTGACACGAAACTGCGTTATTTACTTCAAAATAACAATCATATTTGGGATGAGTGGGGCTTTAAAAAATGGGTAGAATCTCCTGATTATAATGGTCCAGATATGAGTAACTTTGGTATTCGTTGTACGCATGATGCTGAATTTAATAAAGAATATGAGAAGCAACTTGCTATTTACCAAGAAAAGGTGCTTACAGATGATGATTTCTCTAATACTTATGGTGATTTAGGTAACGTATACGGTAAACAATGGCGTAACTGGGAAGGTAGTAATGGTAAGGTTTATGATCAAATTAAATGGGTTATTCATGAAATTAAAACAAATCCTACTTCTAGAAGACTTCTTGTAAATGCTTGGGATGTAGCTTCTGTATATGAAGGGCTTATGGAATTGCCTCCTTGCCACTTTTGCTTTCAATTTTATGTTTTAAATAATAAATTAAGTTGTATGTTCAATATGCGTTCTAATGATGTATTTTTAGGTTTACCATTTAATATTGCATCTTATGCATTACTTACACACCTTATTGCTCATGAATGTGGACTTGAAGTGGGCGATCTTGTCTATACAGGTGCAGATGTTCATCTCTATGCAAATCATATTGAACAAATTAAAGAACAACTCACCAGAGAACCACGTCCACTTCCAACACTTAAATTAAATCCTAATAAAACAAGTGTATTTGATTTTGAACTAGAAGACCTAGAACTTACTGGTTATAATCCACATCCTACTATCAAGGCACCTGTAGCAGTTTAGAATAAAAGGGGAGATCTTATTATGATTAATATAATTGTTGCAACAAGCAAGAATAATCAAATTGGTATTAATAACAAACTTCCATGGCATATTTCAGAAGACCTAAAGTACTTTAAATGTACTACAAGCGGTAAAACGATTTTAATGGGACGTAAAACCTTTGAAAGCATTGGCAAACCACTTCCTAATCGTAAAAACATCGTTTTAACACGAGATATGAATTTTAAACCAGATGGTGTTACAGTAATTCATTCTTTAGAAGAAGCCTTAGAAATTTGTAAAAATGAAGAGAATATCTTTATTATAGGTGGTGGTGAAATCTATTCTCTCTTCTTACCTTATGCAGATTACTTATATATTACTTTAGTAGATAAAGTAATATATGGTGATACAGATTTTCCTTCATATGATACTGACTTTGAACTTATTCAGTCTACACCAGGTAAAACTTTAACAACTGATGGATATAGTTTTGCCTTTACTCTCTGGAAGCGAAAAGAAAAGTAAAAATAAGGAGCTATTTTATTGCAATAGCTCCTTATTTACTGATTACCATCTAAATATTCTATTTTTCTATCCAGTTTCCATTACTATAAATCATAGCGCCTGTTAAACTAAATCCTAATTCACTTGCATCATATGCATAAATATAAACTTCGTCTCAATTATATGATGAATTATCAAAGTATGCTACTTTAATGTACTCACATCAGGTGTACTCATATCAGATGTACTCACATCAGTTGTACTCACATTAGATGTACTCACATCAGCTGTACTCACATCAAATGTAATCGCATCTTCTTCCTGATTATCAATTGTTGTATAGGAACCCCAAATACCATTATCATAAATCATTTTATTGGTTAATACATAACCTGGTTGATTTGGAGCTGGTATTTGATTTGCACCGTCATTAAAAATTACTTGTGCTGTATCCCATCCTTCTGGCAATGTGTAACTATATAGGCCATTTCCTTCATTTTTCATTGCTACACCAGGCCATTTTGCTATTTCTTTTACTGTATTTCCACTTTTATTATATACATAAATATTAACTGAATTACTCCAATTAGCTGGTTTTACAAAGTAAGCAACTGGAGCTTCTTTACCAGGATCTTCTGCTGCTGTAAGCGTTACATGCCAATCCTTACTGCTATTATTATCCCAGCCAGTGCCATTTGTAAATACAAAATCTAATGTCTTTGTAGCTTCTGTTGGTACTGTAATTGTTGTCTCCCATTTATTCGTATCTATTGAAGTCATTGCAACATCTTTATTTTTAACCCAGCCATCATATCCCCAATGGAGTAACATATTACTTGAACCATTAAGTGTTGTATTTGTTGCATCATATTGTACTGTCACTTCTTTACCTATAACAGGTTTCTCTGGTGATGTAGTAGCTCTATCAATAGGATTAGGACCAGGATTATCTTCATAATTACCTATTACAACAATTCTACCTCCTGGTACTTGCCCTGTTATATATCCACCTGACACATTAAAGGTTGCACCTGAACCTGCTTTATCTGTATACGTTCCATTAGCTAAATTTGTTGGGCTACTTAAATAGAACTCACCTGCTGTATTAATAATTGCAGTCCCCTTTGTTCCACGATCAATCATAACAGTTTCTCGTCTTGGATAACGAATATATTCATTTTGTCCAGCCATTGCATTATGGAAAAAGTTAACAGCTACTACTTCTTGATTTTGCCATAAATTCTCTCCTGCATCACCTAGTGCTCCTACTTGTCTTGATAATAATAATGGTACTACGTTAGCTCTAGCTGTTAAAATACCCCAACACATTTTTCTTTGATAATCTGTAAGCCAACTAGATTTTCCATCTTTATATGTATCATGATTTTCAAAGTAGCTTACAAGATTAGATGCAGATATTCCAGAATTATAATTGCCTATTGCATAAAGATTGTTATTGGATACTGCTGTTCTTAAAGTTTCACCATAATTATGATCTGTGACACGCATATAGTTTGTATATGCACCTAAATTATCTGCACCCCCTTGTAAAATTTCACCATACAAGAAGATATTATTTTTATTACTAAGGCCGCCTAAAACGTTATCCCAATAATTACTTTGCCAACTCTGTCCACTATCCATTCCCTTATTAGTCTCAATATGTTTAGCTGCATCGAATCTAAAGCCATCTGCCCCACAAGCAATACAATCATTTAAGAATGCTTTTGCTTTTGCTTGGACTTCTGGATGTTGTGTATTAAGGTCTGGCATACCAACTCCTTGTTGTGTAACAGCCCATCTATTATCCCAATTACTACATTGACCTAAATTATGATAAAAATCTGCACGGTCAAATGCAGGATCTACCACACCTGACCAACTATCTTTATTCCCATTATTAGCCAGATGGTTCATAACTGCATCAACAACAATCTTAATACCATATTTCTCAGCTTCTTCACATAAAGAAGCAAATTCATCTCTTGTACCTAATTGAGCATTCCCAATTGATTGATTCGTAGGCTGATATAAAAGCCACCACATACTTGCATCTCTTGTATTCTCCTTAGTCCCTTGTACAGGAGAAACTTGAACTGCTGTATAACCTGCTGCAGCTATCTCTCCTAATTTACTTTTGATTGTATTAAATGACCAGTTAAATGCATGTAGCATAACACCATCTTTTACTTCTTTTGCTAATGTTCCTGATGATGATGCAAAAATTGTATTTTGCATTATTCCTTGAAAAGGCCCAACTGGCAACGATACCATAACGGATAAAATAATAGTTCCTAAACGTTTAATAAAGCTTCTTCTTTTCATTAAGCAATCCCTCCAATATCATACGATTATTTGGCTCTACTCCATTTTTAATCTAACAGTATTAGAAACGTTTCCCCTTTTAAAAAATTATTTTAAGCTCGCTCTAAACATAGATTACACTATTTTTTAAAATAAGTCAAATATTTTTGTATATTATGTATATTTTTTAAATATATACTGCTAACTAATTATATATTCTTATTGTAA
>JAZKZQ010000146.1:0-1991 GCA_045612745.1 Cellulosilyticum sp.
TAAAGTAGATGGTTTTGCTTATAAATATAGCTACACACCAGAGGGGTATTTGGCAAGTAAATCTACCTGTGGCCGTACATTAATTGCCTATACCTATAATAAAGATGGACAGATTGCTTCTATTAAAGACGTAACTGGTAAAACAACATATTACCGCTATGATATTTTAGGCAGAATAGATGAGCTGACAGATGATGCAGGTAAAGTAGTGGCTAAGTATACCTATTTGCCAAATAACTTAATAGAAAGTATTAATTATGGCAATGGTATAAAAACACTATATAGCTATGACAGTGACCAAAATATTTCACATTTACTTACAGTGACAGCTGATGGTGAAAAGATTCAAGACTTTACCTACCAATATGACCTTAACGGTAATCGTTTAAGTAAGCTAGGACTTAACCAAGAAACTTACTTTACCTATGATAGTATGAATCGTCTTACAAAGGCGAGATATAATGAAAGAGAAGAAAGTTTTACATATGATTTAGCAGGCAATAGATTAAGCCATACTATAAATGGTAAAAATACTACTTTCATTTATAATACCAAGAATCAACTGACACAATTATCTAAGGATTTAGGCATTACAAGCTTTACATGTGATGCCCAAGGCAATATACTAAAAGAAAGCACCCCACAAGGAACAACCACCTTTAGTTATAATGCCCTTAACCAACAAACAAAGGTCACAACCTATCAAGGTAATACCTTAATTAATCGCTATGATGCCGAGGGTTTAAGGGCCGAAATAGAAGAAAATCAAAAGCTCACACGATTTATCTTCCATAGGGATGAGCTATTAGTAGAGACCGACCAAGATGAGAAACCTATTTCAAGATTGATAAGAGGGTATGATGTTGTTGCGGGTGATGTTGCAGATACAGAAAATAGCGCAACAAGTAATGGATTAGGAAGATACTATTATCAGTTAGACGAGCAATTTAGTACCAGCCTTATTACTAATGGCAGTGGGAAGATAGAAAACCGTTATAAGTATGATGCATTTGGTAATACTTTAGAAAGCCAAGAAAATGTTCATAATAGAATTAAATACACAGGTCAGCAACATGATGCAATTACCCAGCAGTATTATTTAAGAGCAAGATTCTATAATCCTGTACTAGGACGCTTTATGCAAGAGGATGTTTATCGTGGAGATGGACTTAATCTGTATGCATATTGTAAGAATAACCCTGTGATTTATTATGATCCTAGCGGATATGGGACAAAAGATCCACATGGAGAACCTGTAAATAAAGATAATAATGTGAATACCACAGGAGTTTCTAGAAAACAAGCCTTAAATGAAGCAAAAACAGATTTAGGTATACCTAAATCACAACACCCAAGTGACCAAAATATGGTGCCTATGTTAGATGAACATGGAAATAGGATATTAGATAAAAATAATAATTTTGTCTACTCTAGAGAACTTACATATGATGTTAAAGGAAAGTATGATGCTCAGGGAAATCCAATTACACAAGTAGTTATACAAGACCATTCAAGAGGACATGAATACGAGTCAGGAATAGGAAATCAAGGTTCACATCTAAATGTTAGACCTTCAACAAATACAAAAAATGGAAAGGTGCAAGGTACAAAGGAACATTATTATCTTGATTATAGAAATTCAAAATAGGAAGGTGTAAATATGTATTTAGGTATTGATAATGGATTTATTTTAAAAAATATATTTGGCGAAAATGATGTTTTTAAAGATGCAGAAATAATAAATATAAATTGGCAATTAATTGATTCAAGACTAACAATGTCAATTCAAACACCATGTAAAGTAGTAAATCCCTCTTCAAAATGGGAGGGATGCAATGATGTATATATTAATTTAGAATTATTTGGTATAGAGGAGATTAAATTTGATATTAATAAAGATGCATTAATTATTACTTCGTATGATATATTAAGGGATGATAATAAATATATTTTAGAATTTAAGATGAAAAATAATAATTATATTAAATGTA
>JAZKZQ010000147.1:0-13375 GCA_045612745.1 Cellulosilyticum sp.
CCTTCTCTGGTTTGATGTTCTGTTACAGGAACATCAAATCTTGTAGTAGAAGACATTTTTGTAAGAGTCTCATTGGAAAAAAAAGCTTTTGCAATAAGAGCCATATCATAAGCTGTTGTATAATGATTGTCATCATGAAGACCATGTGGATTTACAAAGTTTGTATTTTGTGCCCCTAACTCTTTGGCACGGACAGTCATACGATTGGCAAAGTTTTCAATAGAACCACTAACAGCTTCAGCTAGACCATTAGCTACTTCATTAGCAGACATAAGTAGAAGCCCATGGAGTGCTTCATCTACAGTAATTTGCTCACCCACATCTAAGCCAATATGACTACTGCCACGTTCAATACCAAAGATGGCATCTTTTGAAAAGGTAATAGTATCTGTAGGATTTAGATTTTCAATAGCTAGTAGTGCAGTCATTAGTTTTGTTATACTTGCTGGATATTGCTTACTATAACCATTTTTTTCATATAAAACAGCTTTTGAACTTGCATCTATTAAAATAGCAGACTCTGCTGTAATAGATGGAAATTGTTCCTCTGTTGTTGCAGTTTCAGCATATACAGGTATAAAGTTAAAAGTTAAAGTACAAATAATAAGTAGTAAACTTATAATTGATTTTGATTTCATATAAAGTCTCCTTTCATTAGTCTAAGTATATCAGATTTTTTAAAATTTAGGTAGACTAAGTGTCTATTTCATTAAAAATCGGTTAACACTTGGTATTAGAGGTGATTATATGTTAAAATTATTGAAGCAATATAAGTTTATGATATTAACACTTTGTGTTTGTATAGTAGGTATAGGAAGTATAATTTATGAAAGAAATGCTGCTGATGAAGGATTTGTACTAGAAACAAAGGAGTTAACAGAAAGTACTATATCTAATGAGGTGCTAACTCGTCAGAATGCCCAATTAGGAGAAGAAGCTATTGAGGCCACAGAGATAAAAGAAACATCAGTAAGCAATACATTACCTGAGATGGTACCAGTTTATATATGTGGCGCTGTTAAAGAGCCAGGTGTATATTATATTTCACAAAATGCTTTAATTAATGAAGCTATTGAGGTAAGTGGTGGATTTACTGATGAGGCAGATTATGAGTACTTAAATTTAGCAAGTCCTATACAAGCTAATGGTAAAATTGTCGTTCCAAGAATAGGTGAACAAATTGACAAAAACCTAAATTCATATGACAATATAGGAAGTACTTTAATGGAAAGTACAAATGTTAATACAGAATTATTACAAAATGATAAAACTTATATAAATATTAATACGGCTTCAGTAGAAGAACTGATGAGTCTAGTGGGCATTGGTGAAAAAAAAGCTATGGCCATAAAAGCTTACCGAGAAGAAAAGGGTGGTTTTAAAGAAATTAGTGAGTTAACAGAGGTAAAGGGCATAGGAGATGGAACCTTTGAAAATATAAAAGAGTTTATTACAGTGCAATAGGAGGAGAAGGGATGAATAGCAAAATTTTAGTTGTTGATGATGAAAAATTAATTGTAAAGGGTATTAAATTTAGCCTTGAGCAAGAGGGATGGGAAGTAGACGCAGCCTATGATGGCGAGGAAGCTTTAAATTATGTCAAAAGTAATAAATATGATGTGATGATTTTAGATGTTATGTTACCTAAATACGATGGTTTACAAGTCTGTCAGCTTGTACGTGAATTCTCAAGTATTCCTATTATTATGCTTACAGCAAAAGGTGAGGATATGGATAAGATTATGGGACTTGAATACGGGGCAGATGATTATGTTACAAAGCCATTTAATATTTTAGAGCTAAAAGCACGTATTAAAGCGATTTTAAGACGCTCTAATCATAGTGAAAAAGAAACAAATAAAAAGATAATTGAGATGGGAGAACTTAGGCTTGAAGTAAGTAGTCGTCGTCTATTTATTAAAAATCAAGAGATTAATCTTACAGCAAAAGAGTTTGATATGCTAGAATTATTTGCAACGCATCCTGGTAAAGTTTACAGTCGGGATCAGCTTTTAGACACAATCTGGGGAAGAGAATATCCAGGTGATGTACGTACAGTGGATGTACATGTTAGAAGATTACGTGAAAAAATAGAACCAAATCCAGGGCAACCTGAGTATATTTATACAAAATGGGGGGTAGGTTACTATTTTAAAGATTAAAATGAAGTGGTTTCAAAGTTTAAGGTGGAAGCTTTTATTATTATTTTGTGTTGTAAGCTATATGCCACTTGTAATATTTTCTACAGTTGTACTTGACCGTATGGAAACATACTTTGTAAGCCAAAAGGAAAAAGAACTTATTAGTAAAGCTAATCGTATAGCAGTTGAGATTAAAGAAGGTAATTATTTGATAGAAGGAGAAAAGTACAATAACTTTGTATCTCTTATCCAAAGTCGTAGTAATGAAAGTGATTTTAATTGTAGAATTTTAGTTGTAGACGATAATGGAATCGTTGTTGCTGACTCCAGTTATGCAGCCCTTAATAAGACTATTATGACCCCACTTTTATTTTCAGCTCTTAATACAACTTCTCATGAAGATGCAGAAAAGGATAGTAATAATCCTATTCTAACGGCAGCAGTATCAGTTGTTGATAAAGATAACAAGGATATTATTCGTGGTGCAGTCATACTTACTGCAGATATTACAAGTGTATATGAACCCGTTGAAGAGATGAGAAATCAAGTTTATCTTATAGCTTTAGTAGTAGGATTGCTAGTAGGTGTACTGAGCTTTGTAACAGCCTCTTTTATTACGAAACCATTAAAGAGCTTAATGAAGGTTGTTCAAAAGATGACCATGGGACAAATGGAACAAAAGGTTGATGTGGTAGGTAAAGATGAAATTGCAGAGTTAGGTTATGCCTTTAATCATATGGTGGAGCAATTGCAACGTGTGGAGCAGTCAAGACAAGAATTTGTATCTAATGTATCTCATGAACTTAAGACACCACTTTCATCTATTAAAGTTTTAACAGAATCACTTATTTTCCAAGAGAATGCTCCTGTAGAAATGTATCAGGAGTTCTTTGAAGATATTAACTCAGAAGTGGATCGTTTAAATAATATTATTACAGATTTACTCACTTTAGTGCGATTAGATCAGCGTGAAATTCCACTTAATATTACTAATATTGATGTAAATGAAATGACACAAAATATCTTAAAGCGTTTGATACCACTTGCAAAACGTAAAGAAATTAAATTAATTTATGAAAGTCATAAAGATATCATTGCAGAAATTGATGAAGTAAAATTTACTTTAGCCCTTTCGAATCTTATTGAAAATGCTATTAAATATACTGCTAATGGTGGAGAGGTAAAAGTTATCTTACAAAGTGACTTGCAAGATGCATTTATTACGGTACAAGATACAGGAATAGGTATAGCAAAAGAAGAACAATCTAAAATCTTTGAACGCTTCTATCGTACAGATAAAACCCGTAATAGAGAAACCGGTGGAACAGGCTTAGGTCTTGCAATTACTTACAAAACTGTTGTGATGCATAATGGGGCAATTCAGGTGGAAAGTGAAGAGGGTGTAGGTTCAATCTTTACAGTACAAATCCCGCTGCGTCACATATGGGAAGGAGGGCGTTAGATGAGAAAATTAAAAAAATATACATTACTTTTGTTAAGCCTTCTTTTAATTATGAGTACAATAGGATGTGTAAATAGCAATGGAACATCTGAAATACCTAATACACCATCTGTGTACTTTTTTGATACTGCTAAGGAGAAGTTATTCTCAGAGAATTTAGATCCTCAGTTTTTAGCTCAAAAAACGGAGGATGAGAAGATTAGATTTATCTTAGAAGCCCTAGCGGCAGGGCCTAAAATCACCACATTACCAACTGCAGTAGAAATGCCAATTCGTAGCGCGAATCATGATGGTAATAAAATTAATATTGACTTAGAATCAACTTACAATGATTTAAGTCCTGTACAACGTATTGCTGTACGTGCTATGTTAGTTGCTTCATTATGTGAGTTAGACTTTATTGATGGTGTTGTTTTTTCTATAGATGGGATGCCTATGACAGGGGCAAATGGTAAGGAAATAGGCCTAGTTAAGCCAAGTGACGTTTTAACTGGCGTACTTGATCCAAATCAAGCAACATCTAAGCCAATTGTAACTTTATATTTTACAGATGTAACAGGCACAATACTTGTACCAGAACAAAGACGTATTGAATTAAACAGTAATGTTTTACAAGAAAAGACTATGATTGAAGAACTTATAAAAGGCCCTCAAACGGCAGGGTTATTGCCGACAATCCCAGCAGAAACTGTTGTTAAAGATGTAACAGTCAAAGATGGCATGTGTCAAGTGGATTTATCCTTTGATTTAAAATCTAAGTTCTTTACATCGCCAGAAAGTAAATATATGATGATTTATTCCATTGTTAACACACTAACAGAATCATCTAAAATTAATAAAGTAGCATTTTTAGTAGATGGTAAAAAAGATATAGAATTTACTAAGGATATTGACTTAAGAGAAACCTTTGTAAGAAATGATAAAATTATTCAGAAGGCTAACAATAATGAAGAAGAGTAGAAGACCATTAGTTTTCTTTATATTTGCTTGGACTTTAGGAGTAATAGGGGGCACCTTGTATGAGAAAAACATACAGGGTAGTCTCCTTTTTTGTATTTTCATAGTAATAGGTTTAGTGGGCTGTTATGGTTATTTAGGTAAAAAGCAGTTACAACTATTTCTAAGTGCTTTTCTTATAGGTGTAATCATGCTTTTGATGCATCCTACAACTCGTTATGTGGGGAAGCTAGAAACAGGGAAAAGGGTTTGCTTAAAAGGTACGGTAGCAGAAATTCAAACCACGGATTATGGTAAGAATTTGACTTTAAGTCATGTTACTCTAGAAGCAGCACCACATTTTAAAGGGAAAATACAATTACAGGTTGATTTAAGTCAAAAGGCTTTTGCAGGGGAGAGATTACAAGTTACAGGAGAGGTAGTAGCATTTCCAACTTCTATGAATCCTAGTGATTTTGATTATGGTCAGTATTTAAAAGGTAAAAATATTGTGGCAGTAATTAAAGCTAAGTCTTGTGAAAGTTTAGGTGGTAAGCCATATTTATTAGCTAGATTAAGAGATAATTTAACGGAAAAGTTAGATAATATATTTGAAGGAAAAGATGAAGGTATTATGCAAGCAGCTTTGTTGGGAGACGATGAAGTTTTAGAAGCAGATACTCAAAATTTATATAGTGCAGCAGGCATTGGCCATATATTATCTGTATCCGGCTTTCATATGGGATTAATAGTGAGTTTTTTATTAGGTTGTAGTGCCTATGTAGGTCTACCTTATGTGAAACGCTATATATTTATAATTGGTGGCATTTGGAGTTATGCTATACTGACAGGATTTGCTGTTTCTACAGTACGGGCAGCTATTATGTCCACTATTGTGATGCTTGCTAGAATTTTATGGGAGGAAGAAGATTTTTGTGTAAGTATAGGACTAAGTGCTTTTTTAATTTTAATGTGGCAACCTTATAGTATTTATAGCATGGGTTTTCAGCTTTCTTATATAGCTGTCATAGCAATTGGTATTAGTCAAATTTTCCTTAAAAAGTGGAAGGAATCCTTAATGGGATTTAAAGGCAAGTTAATGAAGGTTATTATACCATGGCTAATAATTACTTTAATGACCAGCCCTATTATAGCATTTTGGTGTTATGAGATTCCTTTATTAAGTAGTGTACTTAATCTTATTATTTTACCACTGTTCTCCTTATTGATTATATTAGGGTGGTGTATACTAGGTCTATATATTATAGGAATTCCCTTCATTTGGCCATTAACAAAAGGGATTATTGTAATCTTACAAGGTGTTCATAAAATATGTGAGTTTGCAACCCAAATGCCCTTAGGTACAATTTGTACAGGTAAGCCATCTATAATTATATTGATAGGATACTATATGTTATTAACAATTATAGGAATGAGAATTTATGGCATAAAGTTTTCTAAAAAGACTTATGGTATCATTTATGGCATGATTTGTATGGGCCTAGGGAGTATATTGTTTATTCCGAGGTTATTAGAAATAACATATTTATATGTAGGTCAAGGGGATGGTGCTGTGATTGAAACACCCCATAAACAAATGATTGTTATAGATGGAGGGCCTGCTGGAAAAGGTAAAGTCATAGAAAGATATATTAAATATAAAGGTAAAGAAGAAGTAGCAGTGCTTATGCTTTCTCATTCAGATAGTGACCATATAAGTGGGATTATTGAAATGGTAGAAAGTAGCCTAAAGATTAAACGTGTACTAGTATCAAAGACTGATGACTCAGAGCTATTAGATACCCTAGTAAGGGCATGTGACAAAAGAAATATACCAGTGATTGATTTAGGAAGAGCAGATAAATTTCAAATAGATGATGTATCTTTTGACATATTGGCACCTCAAACAAAGCAAAGTGATATTAATAATAATTCTTTAGTATGTTTAACCACCTATAAGAATTTTAAGGCCCTTTTCACAGGAGATAAAGAAAAAGAATCTGAAAGTAATATTTATAATGAAATAGGTCCTATAAGTTTATTGAAGGTGAGCCATCATGGTTCTAAAACTGGTACAGAAGAAAAGCTACTTTTGAAACTACAGCCACAATATGCTATGATAAGCTGCGGGATTAATAATTTATATGGGCATCCGCATGAAGAAGTACTAGATGCACTTGAGACATGTCAAGTGCCTTATGGACGTACAGATTTGCAAGGTGCTTATTGGGTACGTACGAATGGAGAAAAAATGACTTTATATACACAAAAAGAAAGAAGTAGAGAGGAAGAGTAGTATGGAAAAACTAGAGGGGTGTTATTTATTAGTTGGTGAAGATAGTTGGTCCAAAAATAAATGGATTGAGCAAGCTAAAAAAGAGATACTAGTAGATTTAAATGATATGATGAACTATTTAGAAGCTAAGGATAAAGAAGTGATTGTAAGTAATATTATAGATTTTGCAGAGACATTACCTTTTTTTGTAGATAAGAAGCTAATTTATTTAAAAGATACAGGACTTTTTAAAGCAGGGAAAAAGGATGAAACTGAAAAGTTTGAAGCATTTATTCAAAAAATTCCGGATTATATTGTGATGTTAATTGATGAGAACGAAGTAGACAAACGTGGGAAACTTTATAAAACTATAAAATCAAAGCATCATATAAAGGAATTTGATTATCCTGGAGAAGAAGTGGTATATAGCTTACTCATGACAAATGCAAAAGAGAAGCAGGTTATGATTGAACAAGGTACAATGCGTTATTTCATTCGTAATATGCCAGAAAATATTCCCTATATTTTAACAGAATGGGAAAAGTTATTAGGTTATGTAGAAAGTAATACAATCACTAAAGAAGATATTGATGCGGTATGTGTCTTTTCTCTTGAACAACGCGTTTTTGAAATGGTGAAAAGAATTGCACAGCATCAAGGTGAGATGGCACTTGGTATTTATAGCCGCTTGATTCAAAGTAAAGAATCACCGATTGGGATTTTAGTGCTTATAGCAAGGCAGTATCGTATGCTTATGCAGGTAAAATATTTATTAGCACAACGTAAACAACCTAAAGAAATTAGTATCGCCCTCAAAATTCCTTTTTTTGCAGTACAAGAAATGATTAATCAGGCACAAGGGTATTCTTTTAAACAATTGGAGACAATTGTAGGGGAGTGCTTACAAGTAGATAAAGATATTAAAACAGGTAAAATGGAAGCGTCAAAGCGTGTAGAAATTTTAATTATGCACTGCTTAAATACCCAATAAGGGATTTAAGTAGTGTTATTTAAATAAAAAGCCCACAGGAAATCCTGTGGGCTTTTGTATGCTTATTGATCGCTAATTAAGCAACAGTTTTAACTAAACGAGCTAAAGTAGATTTTTTACGAGCAGCTGTTTTCTTGTGGAAAACACCTTTTGCTGTAGCTTTATCGATAGCTTTAACAGCTACTTTTAAAGCTGCATTAGCTGCTGCTAAATCTTTAGCTTCTACAGCTACTCTAACTTTTTTAATTTGAGTTTTAACTGCTGAGTTAATTGCACGGTTACGTGCTGTTTTTGTTGCGATTACTAAGATACGTTTTTTTGCTGATTTAATATTTGCCATTTAGTGGCACCTCCATTCATATTCTTGGACACGGTTTGGGGAATTATGAACGGTTTCAACAGTCTCCATTATATTATATCTTACTATATAAGTCAATGTATACGTAAAAAAATAATGGTCAAACTACTTAAGAACCCGTCCATTAAACTAAAAATGATTATAATGCATTTATGTGTTTTCGTAAAGCATTTTTCGCATAATAAAGGAGTGAATTTATGGATAAGTGTATAAAAGATGACAGTTTTCATCCTCGTACAGATTTAGCAATTGAAATTAGTGATGCTTTAAGGTTAGATAAGGATGAAGATTATCAAATTCCAGGTGTACAAGTAGATACCAAGTCTTTAGAAGAGGATAAAATAAAAATTACGCGTGTAAGAGTATTAGATAAAATCGGCGAAGAAAGTATGGGGAAACCTAAAGGGGATTATATTACCATTGAATCTCAGTGCATTAAGGAAAATGACCCTCCTATGCATGAAAAAGTTATTGAGGTGTTAGCTGAAGCTGTCAAGAGTTTGTTGCCAGATAAAGTAGGGCCTGATTTAAGTGTATTAGTCATAGGACTTGGTAATCGTTTTGCAACACCAGATACGTTAGGGCCAAAGGTAGCCAACAAAGTTTTTGTTACACGTCATATTGCTATTAGGGCCCCAGAAGCTTTAGAAGACTCCCTATGTCATTTAAGTAGCTTAGCACCAGGAGTTATGGGACTTACAGGAATTGAAACAGCAGAGATTATACGTGGTGTGGCAGAAAATGTGAAGCCAGATTGTATTATTGCTATTGATGCGCTAGCTGCTAGAAGTGCTGCCCGTATTAATGCTACTATTCAGGTCACAGATACAGGTATTTCGCCAGGAGCAGGTGTAGGTAATTGTCGCAAGGAATTAAATGAAGCAACATTAGGTTGTAAGGTCATTGCCATTGGTGTCCCTACAGTAGTAGATACGGCTACTTTACTTTCTGATGCTCTAGGTGAGCTCATTAAGGCAATGCTTAAACAAGCTGAACACTCACCACTTTATGACATGCTCAAAGATTTAAGTGAAAAAGAACAATATGAACTGATTCGCGAAACACTTTATCCTGAGATTAGGGATTTATTTGTAACACCAAAAGAAATTGATGAGATTATAGAGTATTTAGCAAGTATCATTGCTAATGGTATTAATATTGGGGTGCATCCAGCTATGTCTCTTAAAGACATTAACAAATATACCTATTAATCAAAAGCTATTTATATAGACGAATTATACATTCTTAAAATAATATATAAATTCAAGCTATTTTCATAATATTTTAGTCATAAAATTAGAGACAAGTTGATAGAATAATAGAGAGTATACAAAGGGGGAGGCGTAGGCAATGATGCATGCGTTAAGGAAAATGAAAAAGGAACCTATCAAATATTGGATATTGTATATTATTCTGATAGGTTCTTTGATTAGTAATTTGTGTGAACTGGAAAAACAGGGAGTTCATCCAGGGACTTACTTTATAAAAATGACTAATTCAGTACTAGGAAGTAAGCTTATAAAAGATGAGACACCTAGCTTTTGGAAAAATTATAGTTACCAGATTACACAGATTAAGTGGGAAGAGCCACTTTCAATCATTGTAAATGCCATACCTTATTTAAAGTTTAGTAATTTATTTACACCATATTTAGAAAAAAATGAAGTAACATTTGATACAAGTAGCTTACCTAAGAAAGAAATGCCACAAGTGGCATATAGTGATAAACTTCCTAGTAAGCAAGAAGAACAAATACCTTTAGAAAAATATAAGAATTATTATTATGTTTTAAAGAATTTCATGACGGGTGATGCAAGTTTAGGTTTAGATATAGATCTGTTAAAAGAATGGAACTTTTATGAACTTATGCAAAAGGAGATTACTATTGATAAAAGTTTGGAAGGACCTAAGGTACTAATTTTTCATACCCATGCAAGAGAGAAATATTTAGGAGGACAAAGTGTAGTAGATGTAGGAGCAGCACTAGGGCAAGTTTTAGAAAAAAAATATGGTTTGGAAGTGATGCATGTCACGGACGAATTTTATGTAGATAGCAATCCAAGTGGTGGGACAGATGGTAGTGAATACGAGCGAATGGAGCCACATATTCAAAAGATTTTAGATACTAATCCTTCTATTCAAGTGGTTATTGATTTACATAGAGACGGTATTAGTGATAATGTACGCTTAGTAACCGAGGTAGATGGTAAACAAACAGCTCAGATAATGTTTGTTAATGGTCTATGTATGAATCGTAATCTTGCAGGAGAAATTGTACATAAAGAAGGACTAAAGAATCCATACTTAGCAGACAATCTGGCTTTTTCTATGCAAGTAGAAGCCAAAGGTCATGAATATTACCCAGGCTTACTTCGAAAGATATATTGTAAGGAGTATCGTTATAGTACCCATATGCGCCCTTACTCACTTCTTGTAGAAATAGGCGCTCAAACGAATACGGGGGAAGAAGCAATAAATGCAGTAGAGCCTTTAGCAGATATACTAGCAAAGGTCTTAGAAAAAGATTGATAGTAAAACTAAGGCTATGCTATAATGAAACGAAAAGAATAGACAAAAGAAATAAGGAGGGGCAAAATGTCTCTTTCAAAGCAAGAAAAACTAAGAAATTTTTGTATTATCGCCCATATCGATCATGGTAAAAGTACACTAGCTGATCGTATTATTCAGATGACAGGTACTTTGACAGAGAGAGAAATGCAAGCACAATTTTTAGATAACATGGATTTAGAGAGTGAACGTGGGATTACAATCAAATCACAAGCTGTACGTCTTGTTTATAAAGCAAAAGATGGCGAAGAGTATATTTTTAATTTAATTGATACGCCAGGACATGTGGATTTCAACTACGAAGTATCACGAAGCCTTGCGGCTTGTGAAGGGGCTATTTTAGTAGTAGATGCTGCCCAAGGCATTGAAGCACAAACACTTGCTAATGTATATTTAGCATTAGAGCATGATCTTGAAATTATGCCAGTTATTAATAAAATAGATCTTCCAAGTGCAGACCCAGAGCATGTCAAAGCGGAAATTGAAGACATTATAGGTCTAGATGCTTCAGAGGCACCACTCATTTCAGCTAAGACAGGTCTCAATATCGAAGATGTATTAGAGCAAATTGTAAAAGTAGTGCCAGCGCCACAAGGGGATGTGAATGCACCACTTCAAGCTCTTGTATTTGACTCTTTATATGACCCATATAAAGGTGTTATTATCTTCTGTCGTGTTAAACAAGGTCAAGTGAAAAAGGGTATGAAAATTCGTATGATGGCAACACAGGCAGAATTTGATGTCGTAGAAGTAGGTACATTTGGAGCAGGACAATTTAGACCAAGAGAAGAAGGACTTATGCCTGGTGAAGTAGGTTATATCACTGCAAGTATTAAAAATGTGCAAGATACACATGTAGGAGATACTGTAACAGATGCAAATAATCCAGCACCAGCTGCGCTTCCAGGTTATAAACAAGTTAATCCAATGGTGTATTGTGGGCTTTATCCAGCAGATGGCGCTAAATATGGGGATCTTCGTGATAGCTTAGAAAAACTTCAACTTAACGATGCAGCTCTTGTATTTGAGCCAGAAACATCTATTGCTTTAGGATTTGGTTTCCGTTGTGGCTTCTTAGGGCTTCTCCACATGGAAATTATCCAAGAACGTTTAGAACGTGAGTATAACTTAGATCTTGTTACAACAGCACCAAACGTTATCTACAAAGTGCATAAAACAGATGGTGAAGTACTTGAGCTTTCAAATCCAGCTAACTTACCAGATCCATCAAATATTGATTTTATGGAAGAACCAATGGTATCAGCTAAAATTATCGTACCATCTGAATATGTAGGAGCTGTTATGGATTTATGCCAAGAACGCCGTGGTATTTACTTTGGTATGGAATATTTAGAAGCAACACGTGCAGTGCTTTCATATGACTTACCACTTAATGAAATTATTTATGATTTCTTTGATGCCCTTAAATCACGTACACGTGGCTATGCCTCATTTGACTATGAATTATCTAGTTACCAAGAATCAAAACTTGTGAAATTAGATATTTTAGTTAACCGTGAAGTAGTAGATGCACTTTCACTGATTGTCCATGAAAGTAATGCCGTAAGCAAAGGTCGTAAAATTACAGAAAAACTTAAAAAAGAGATTCCAAAACATCTCTTCGAGATTCCAATTCAAGCAGCAGTTGGAAATAAAGTAATTGCAAGGGAAACTATTAGCGCTATGCGTAAAGACGTTCTTGCAAAATGTTATGGTGGGGATATCTCACGTAAACGTAAACTTCTTGAAAAACAAAAAGAAGGTAAAAAACGTATGCGTCAAGTAGGTAACGTAGAAGTACCACAAGAAGCCTTCATGAGCGTACTGAAGTTAGATGAATAAAAACTTTATGATCTTAAAGTTAAAAAAATAAAATTTAAAAGAGGAAGTTAATATGGAAATCGGGCTCTATATTCATATCCCATTTTGTACATCAAAATGTTTTTATTGTGATTTCTTATCTTTTCCTAAGGAAGAGATGCAAGAAGCTTATATAGAAGCTTTAGTTAAAGAAATCGAAAATTATGGGAAGATGTTAGATGCTGCGGTAACTATTAAGTCTATCTTTATAGGTGGTGGTACCCCAACGGTACTGCCACCTTTTTTATTAGACAAATTAGCTGCAGTAGTGACAAATACCTTTAAATTATCACCAGACTTAGAATGGACCATAGAAGCAAATCCAGGGACATTAACAAAAGAAAAAGTAGAAGTGATTGCTAAATATCCTATTAATCGTATTAGTATGGGACTTCAAACAACACATGATCATCTTTTAAAGATGATTGGGAGGAAACATACTTTTAAAGATTGGGAAGAAAGTTTGCACCTTATAAAAACTTATACCCAGTGTAGTATAAATGCTGATTTAATGTTTGCACTACCTGGTCAAACATTAGAAGAATTTGAGCAAACTTTAGAAACAATTACTAAATATGATTTAGATCATTTGTCTGTTTATGCCCTTATTATAGAAGAAGGTACTTGCTTTGGGAAACGCTATGAAGAAGGGAAGTTAGAAGAAGTGTCGGAGGAACTAGACCGTGAGATGTATCATCGTGTACAAATTTATTTGAAAGAAGCAGGTTATCATCAATATGAAATATCTAACTGGGCGAAACCTAATAAGGAGTGTAGGCATAAT
>JAZKZQ010000148.1:0-2424 GCA_045612745.1 Cellulosilyticum sp.
TGTAAGGTAAATGATGATTTCTTTAATGAAATAGCTAACCAACTTCCGGAGATTAAAGAGTGGACCTTTTAAATCTAGATGATAAAGCTTTATGAGCTTTATATTATCAATATAAATCAGAAGCAGATATGCTATGAGATAAAAAAGAAAATCCATTATTAATGAGACATTTATATAGTCATGTAATAGAGATTATAAATGAACTTAAAAGGAGAGACTTGTGGAAGCAATAATAATTAAAGATTATAATGAATTTAATGAGATAGTAGATATGGCTGAATCTATGCGTATTAAATATAAAATTAATCAGAGAATGTCTAATATTCATCTTAGATTACTTAATAATAAAGGATTTCAAGTAAAGCATTATATTTTCTCTTTAACTGGCTTAGAACCAGATATTGAGCCAAATATAGTAGCAATAGCAAAAGAGCTATCTAAGGTACCCTATAATCGCATAGAAGGCCAGTATGGATATACTGAGGTTAAGACAGAAGATAAATATAGATTCAAAGTAAAATGGGAAGTAGAAAATTCAAGACCATTTAGTTTTTTTGAAGAGTATTTTGCAAATCAAGATCTATTATGTTATTCATATGACATTAATAGTGCCTATCCATATGCAATGACTATGCCAATGCCTGATACCTCTAAACCTGCCTTATTAAATCATAGAGTTGGAGTACATCAAATAGGCTTCAGTAAAGATGGTTTTGTAACTACAGATTATGGTATTGTTATGGACTATGTTTTTGACCTTATAGAGAGTCCGTTTAAGGAATATGTATACAAATATTATAACCTTAAGAAAAACTCAACAGGGGACGAAAAACAAGCCTATAAATACCATTTAAACATAGCCTACGGATTAACACAGAGACATAATATATTTATCCATAATACAATCATCTATTGGGCTAGAAAATATGTAAGAAGTTATCTAGATGAAGATACTATTTATTCAAATGTAGATTCAATAGTAAGTTTGGCTAAGAGGAATGATCTACCTCTTGGTGATGCACTAGGTGAGTTCAAATGTGAACATGATGGTATGTATTTCAAATGTGCTCATATTGGTTGTTATCAATGGAAAAGTAAAGACGGTAAACTAGAAGTACATTATAAAGGCATTCCATCTATCTTAATAACAGATGTATCAGATATTTCAGATATAAAAGAGAATAGTTTAAAATTACCGTATAGAATAGAGAATAATAAAATAGTTAAAGGAGTAAAACATGAGTAAAGCTGGTAGAAAAAAGGCTTATCATTCATTTGATGCAGATTTTAGAAAAAACCTAACACCTAGACAAAACATGTATCTAGATGCAAACTATGGAAAAGGTATTTATGGTAAACAAAAATATAAAGAAGTATTACAAGAACTTAAAATAATAGAAAAAGGCGATATCTATGATATAGATTTTCTTATGGCTAAAAGAGAGTTTAAAGGTGATAAACGTCAGTTTAATAAACTAAGAGTAAATGTAACTAAGAAAGTAGATGCAGACCAATATACTGACAAGTATAATGACGAAGGTGAGAGACTTAATAGTTACATTCCTTTAAATGATAACTTTGTATTAGCATATTTAACAATAGATGGATATAATGGCTCGCCTATAGACGTTGTAAGAATTCTATCTACCTCATCTTTAGGAGAATTTACAAATGAAGAGTAATTTAAAAAAATCACCTGAATATCATAAATATGAAAGCGAGTGGTATAACCTACGACCACTCCTTGGCCATGCCAACTGAGCATTGTTCTATATAATGTTAGGATCAAGAGAAACTGGTAAGTCTTATGCTGTCACAGATTATTTCTGTCATATGTATAAGACTAAGGGAATTCCATTTATATGATTAAGACTTACAGATAAGGCCGCACAAAAGCTTTTGGCTAATAATGGAGAGAAATTAGTAGACCCAGACCTAAGAAGACGATATGGGCTAAATTTGAAGACCAAGGGCAATAATGTATATGATGTTCAAGAAGAAGAATATGAGACTAAAAAAGGCAAGATAGAAAAGAGAGAAATAAGTCGTAAACTATTTGCCCGCGTATATGCTATATCCAATTTCTATAACGACAAGGGTTCCATTTATGATAATGAATTTTTAAAAATGGATCCTAAGAACCAGTATCTAGTTGGTATAGATGAATTTGAACGAGAAAAGGGTGAAAGAAATACCTTTGATATTACATACTCTCTAGTTAACCAATTAGAGAACCTATTAAGATCAACTAAGGAAAGAACTAAAGTATTCTTTATAGGTAATACACTTGAAAATGCTAGCGATATTCTCTCTGCATTCAATTTTATTCCTGAAAGCTTTGGAACATTCAAGTTAAAGTCAAAACGTTGCGTAATAGAGAATATTGAGCCCACAGAGCTATATAAACAAAGACGTAAAGGAACA
>JAZKZQ010000149.1:0-24817 GCA_045612745.1 Cellulosilyticum sp.
ATGATGAAAAAAAAGTAATAGAATCAGAAGAGGATAACATATTTACTGAACCTAAAGAAGAGCATGTAGAAGAAATATGTGGAGAAGATAATAAAGATAGTAGTGTGGTAGAAGCTACGTATACAGAAGAGACGGTGAATGCTGATAAGCATATACAAGAAGAAGTTCTCCATAATGCTAATGAAGAAGAACTACAAGTAGAGTGTATAACGTCACAAGAAGTGGTTCAAGAGACTACGAAAGAAAGAGAAGAAGACCCAGAGGATTTTGTAGAAGAATTAGAAGAAGCTGAACCAGTAAAAAAACAAGGTTTTATGAAACGTTTATTTGGTGGGCTTACAAAAACCAGAGATAATTTCTTAAAAGGTGTAGAAGATGTCCTAAGTAACTTTAAACATATTGATGAGGACCTTTATGAAGAATTAGAAGAAGCCCTTATCATGGCAGACTTTGGTGTAGATACTACACTTAAAATTATGGAGGCGCTTCGTCAAAAAGTAAAGGTAGATAAAATCACAGATCCACAGGCTTTAAAAATAACTTTACAAGAGATTATTACAGAAATTTTAACTAAATCACCAACAGAAAGTATTTTAAATCCAAATGGCCCTACAGTTATATTAGTGATAGGAGTAAATGGGGTAGGAAAAACAACATCTATTGGTAAAATGTCTCATCTTTACAAGTCAGAAGGTAAAAAAGTACTTGTGGCAGCAGCAGACACATTTAGAGCAGCGGCCATTGAACAGCTTCAGGTATGGTGTGAACGTGCTGGTGTAGAAATTGTAAAACATGAAGAAGGGACAGATGCAGCAGCTGTTGTATTTGATGCGATTTCTGCAGCAAAATCACGCAAAAGTGATGTACTTATTTGTGATACAGCAGGACGCCTTCAAAATAAAACTAATCTTATGAAAGAATTAGAAAAAATTTCACGTATTATTGCAAGGGAATATCCAGAGGCTAAAAAGGAAATTCTAATTGCATTAGATGCAACAACAGGACAAAATGCAATTCAACAAGTGAAACTTTTTAAAGAAGTAGCTGATATTAGTGGTATTATTTTAACAAAGCTAGATGGTACAGCTAAAGGTGGTGCTATTGTAGGAATTTATGAAAACTTTAAAGTACCAGTTAAATTTATTGGGGTTGGTGAAAAAATTGATGACCTTCAACCTTTTGATGCCCAAGCATTTGCGACAGCACTTTTCCAGACTGAATAATGAGTTTTAAAATTACAGTTGACAAATAACAAGGTTTTCATTATAATCTTTAAGTGTAAAGCAAAAAGGACTGACAGTAAGTCGGGGTGTAACATGGAAAAGTTTGTTGTGATAACCTATTTATTTGACTTTTATCAGGAACTTCTCACTGATAAACAAAGAGATTTGTTACGAGAATATTATTTTGAAGATTTATCGCTAGGAGAGCTTTCTGAGCAGCATCAAATTAGTAGGCAAAGTGTCTTTGACACAATTAAAAAAGCTGAAGCTAAACTCCTAGATTACGAAAATAAGTTGCAGCTCTTTGATAAATTTCAAAAGCAGCAACAAGTACTCATCAAAATAAAAACACATTGTATTGATGTGAATAAAAGTCTAGAGGGTGAACAAGCAAATTGCATACAAGAGGTCATTACTCTAGTAGATGAATTAATTAATAAAATGTAGGAGGACTCATGTATGCCTTTTGATCAATTATCAACGAAATTACAAGATGTTTTCAAACAGCTTAAAGGTAAAGGCAAATTAAATGAAAAAGATGTGAAGATAGCACTTCGTGAAGTTAAACTTGCACTTTTAGAAGCTGATGTAAACTTTAAAGTGGTTAAGAATTTTATCAAGACTATTGAAGAACGTGCAGTTGGACAAGAAGTCATGGAAAGCTTAACACCAGGACAACATGTTATTAAAATAGTAAATGAAGAACTTGTTAACTTAATGGGTTCTACACAAAGTAAAATTACATTCGCACCAAGAGGCATTACAGTCATTATGATGGTAGGTCTTCAAGGAGCTGGTAAAACAACAACAAGTGCTAAACTAGGTAATATTATAAAATCCCACGGGAAAAGGCCTCTTCTTGTAGCTTGTGATATTTATAGACCAGCAGCGATTGATCAATTAATAAAAGTTGGAAAGCAAGTTAATGTGCCTGTTTTCTCTATGGGTACTGAGGTAAATCCAGTAGATATTGCAAAAGCAGGTCTTGAGCATGCCAAACAAAATAATCTTGATGTAGTTATTATAGATACAGCCGGTCGTTTACATATCGACGAAGTACTTATGGACGAACTTAAGAATATTAAGGTGGCACTCAAACCACAAGAAATATTACTTGTAGTTGATGCAATGACAGGTCAAGATGCTGTAAATGTTGCTGAATCCTTCGATAATACTTTAGGTCTTGACGGTGTTGTTATGACCAAACTTGATGGTGATAGTAGGGGTGGGGCAGCTTTATCTGTAAAAGCTGTAACCAACAAGCCTATTAAATACGTAGGTATGGGTGAGAAAGTGGCAGACTTAGAGCCATTCCATCCAGAACGTATTGCATCTCGTATTTTAGGAATGGGAGATGTTTTAACGCTTATTGAAAAGGCACAGCAAAATATTGACGAAGCTAAAGCTAAAGAATTAGAAGCTAAATTTAGAAAAGCAGAATTTAACTTTGAGGATTTCTTAGAACAAATGCAGCAAATAAAGAATATGGGGCCTATCAGTCAACTTATTGGTATGATTCCAGGTATGAATACAGCCAAATTAGGTGACATTCAAGTAGATGATAAACAAATGGCCTACATTGAGGCAATTATACTTTCCATGACAAAGGAAGAACGCCTTAATCCAAGTATTCTTAACATGCAACGTAAAAAACGTATAGCAAAAGGTTCTGGGCGTGACCTTCAAGAGGTGAACAGACTTATTAAACAGTTTGAGCAAATGCAGGTCATGATGAAACAATTCTCAGGCATGATGAAAGGCAAAAAGGGTAATAAATTTAAACTACCTTTTATGTAAATATATAGCATGATTATAAGGAGGTGAAATTAAGATGGCAGTTAAAATTCGTTTAAAAAGAATGGGACAAAAGAAAGCTCCTTTCTATAGAATCGTTGTTGCTGATTCACGTTCTCCAAGAGATGGTAGATTTATCGAAGAAATCGGTTACTACAATCCTTGTCAAGAACCAAATGAATTAAGCATTAACACAGAAGCAGCTCAAAAATGGCTTGCTAATGGTGCTCAACCAACAGATACAGTTAAAGATTTACTTAAAAAATCAGGTGTTGAAATGTAATTTTTTCAAGGGAGGAATTTCCGATGAAAGATTTATTACAGATGTTAGCAACACAACTTGTAGGTAATCCTGAACAAGTTTCTGTGTCAGAAAAAGAGGATGATGAAAAAATTATTTTAGAGCTACGTGTAGCCCCAGAAGATATGGGTAAAATAATTGGAAAGCAAGGTAGAATTGCTAAGTCAATCCGCACAATAATGAAAGCTGCAACGGCCAATGCGCATAAAAAAGTTGTAGTGGAAATCATAGAGTAGGTTAGGGATTCCCTAACCTACTTGTGCTATTCAAAACTAAATCAAAATACAGATGAATAACCTATAAACTATATATATTTAGAAATATTAAGGAAATGTTTATATATTTTCACAAAGGATAGTAAATAGAATATTATCTTTTATGAAGTTGTTCTTATCCTTTATGAAAGGATATAAATTTAAACAAAGGATGATTCAAATGGAAACAATGTTTACAGTAGGAAAAATCGTAAATACACATGGTGTTAAAGGAGAAATCAAAATCGTTCCAACGACAGATGATCCTAAACGTTTTAAAAAATTAAAACAGATTTTTGTAGAAAGAAAAGAACTTAAAAACTATAATATTGAAAGTGTACGCTTCCATAAAGATTTCGTACTTATGAAATTAGAAGGTATTGATGATATGACAGCAGCAGAGCTTTTAAAAGGAAGCACTCTCAAAATTGATCGTAAAGATAGTTTACCACTGAAGAAAGATGAATATTATATTAGTGACTTATATGATCTTGGTGTATATACTGAAGAAGATAATCGCTATTTAGGTGATATCGTAGATATTATTTACACAGGAAGTAATGATGTGTATGTTGTTAAAAATCCAGAAACAGGGAAAGAACTTCTTTTACCAGCTATTAAACAAGTTATAAAAGTAGTAGATATTGAGTCAGGTAAAATGAGTGTACATCTTTTAGAAGGACTTGAAGATCTATGAAAATAACCATTATGACACTTTTTAAAGAAACCATTGACCAGATACTAAATTATAGTATTATGGGACGTGCTAAAAAGAATAACCAAATTGAATTAGAAGCTATAGATATTCGTCCTTTTGCAGCAAATAAGCATCATCAAGTAGATGATTATCCATATGGTGGTGGAGCTGGAATGCTTATGATGGCACAACCAATATATGATTGCTATGAACATGTAAAAAATACAATGCAAGATGTAAAACCACGCGTGCTGTATATGACACCACAAGGGAAGGTATGGAATCAGCAAATGGCAGAAGAGTTTGCAAAAGAAGAGCATATTATTATTTTATGTGGACACTATGAGGGTGTGGATCAACGAGTAATTGATGAAATTGTAACAGATGAGATATCTATCGGTGATTATGTTTTAACAGGAGGAGAGCTTCCTGCAGTTATTATTGCTGACAGTATTATGCGTCTTAAACCAGGTGTTCTTGGTAAGAAAGAATCTTTTGAAGAGGAGTCTTTTAGTGATGGTCTTTTAGAATATCCACATTATACAAGACCTGCCGAATTTAGAGGACGTAAAGTGCCGTCGGAGTTACTTTCTGGAAATCATAAGAAAATTGAAGAATTTAGACGTGAGCAATCTCTTATTAATACTTATCATAAACGTCCAGATTTACTTGAGAAAGCTAACTTAACGGCAAAAGACAAGAAGTTCCTTGAAAATTACGCAAAAAAGCATTGCAAATAAAATCAAGACATGCTATACTATGAACTGTTATTACGGGTGTTCCGCTGTCATTATATTATGTTAAGAACATCTTAGAAAAAAGGAGAATTTATGATGAACCCAATTATTAGAGAAATTGAAAACGCTCAACTTAAAGCAGAAGTACCAGCATTCAACGTTGGTGACACAATCCGTGTATATGCTAAAATCAAAGAAGGTCAAAGAGAACGTATCCAAATGTTCGAAGGTATTGTTTTAAAAAGACAAAATGGTGGCGTTCGTGAAACATTTACAGTAAGAAGAATTTCTTACGGTGTAGGTGTAGAAAAAACTTGGGCACTTCATTCACCAAACATTGAAAAAATTGAAGTTGTTCGTTTAGGTAAAGTAAGAAGAGCTAAACTTAACTACTTACGTGACCGTGTTGGTAAAAACGCTAAAGTTAAAGAATTAATTAAATAATAAATAAAAGGACTTTTTAAGTCCTTTTTTTATTATAATTTATTGAGTATTTTGAGACTTTTGTCATATAATAAAGACATACAGTTTTGATTACATATTAATCAAATTTGTTAGGAACTAAAAAATAAATATAAAGGTGACTAGAAAATGAATATACAATGGTATCCAGGTCATATGACCAAAACAAAACGTTTAATTGAAGAAAATATTAAGTTAGTTGATATTGTAATTGAACTTTTAGATGCACGTGCGCCATACAGTACAAAAAATCCAGATATTGATAAATTAGCTGGTAATAAAATGCGTATCATTATCTTAAATAAAGCAGACTTAGCAGATGAGGCAGCTACTAAAGCTTGGATTCAGTGGTATAGTGCACATAATGTAAAGGTAGTACCTATTATTGCTACAAGTGGTAAGGGTATTAAAGATGTTGTTAAAATTGCAGAAGACCTTTTAAGAGAAAAAATTGAAAGAGATAAGGCAAGAGGGCGTATTTACCGTCCGATTCGTGCCATGATTGTAGGAATTCCTAATGTGGGTAAATCTACATTTATTAATGCTTTAGTTGGAAAAAGTTCCACTAAAACAGGAGATAAACCAGGTGTAACAAGAGGTAAACAATGGGTTAAGATTAGAAAAGGTTTCGAACTTCTAGATATGCCAGGTATTTTATGGCCTAAATTTGAAGATCAAACAGTGGCACAACACTTAGCTTTTATTGGTTCTATTAATGATAATATTTTAGATAATAGACAACTTGCCATTAATTTGTTAGATTTAGGAATTAGGGAATTTAAAAGTAAGCTAGAAGCAAGATATAAGATTGAAATACCTGATGATGGATATGAAGCATTTAAAGCTATAGGACTTAAACGTGGACTTATTGTTGCAGGCGGAGAACTTGATGAACTACGTATTGCACAAATGCTTTTAGATGAATTTAGAGGTGGAAAATGGGGACATATTACTGTTGAACATCCTAAGAATCTAGAATAAATAGAGAAAGAAGTGGGAACATGGAGAGTAGCGTTAATTTTATAAAGCGTGGCATTGAATTTATTAAAGAACTTATTTTAGCAGTACTTATGGCATTACTGTTTACATCTTTTATTGTCAGCCATAATAAGATTCCAACACCTTCTATGGTGAGTACAATCAATGTAAATGATCATATTTTAACAACAATGGTACCATATTATTATCGCGATCCAGGTTATGGCGAGATTGTTGTTTTTAAGAATGGTGATGAAAGTTGGGTGAAACGTGTTATTGGATGTCCAGGCGATGTAATTGATATTCGTGATGGTAATGTGTATGTGAATGATGTAAAAATTGATGAATCAGCTTATTTAGCTGGTGAAGGTATTTCAGAACCATATGCAGGAAGTAATCATGTAAGTTTTCCATATACAGTGCCAATAGATAGTTATTTTTTAATGGGAGACAATCGTATGGAGAGTCAAGATAGTCGTTATATCGGTGCAGTAAGTAGAGAGAGAATTTATGGAAAAGCATGGGTAAAAATATATCCATTTGATCAAATAGGGGTTTTAAAATAAAATTAATGGGGGAGTAATAGAATGAATACAGGAAATAATAGACTAAAATTAATTTTAGAAGATATTAAGGGACTAGCAGCACTAGGATTAGCATTAACACTTTTTTTAACATTTATTATGAGTCATAATCGGATTCCTTCAGGATCTATGATTAGTACGATCAATATTGGAGACCATATTATTGTTAATAATTTGCCTTATTATTATAGACAGCCTAAAAAAGGTGAGATTGTTGTGTTTCATAAGGGTGAAGAATTATGGGTAAAGCGTTTAATAGGTTATCCAGGTGATGAAATCGATATTCGACAAGGAAATGTTTATGTTAATGGTATACAATTAGATGAATCTAGATATTTAAACAGTGAAGGGATTTCTACACCTATTATGCAACCTGGTGCAACTCCTATTACATTTCCTATGACGGTGCCAATGGGAAGTTATTTCTTTATGGGTGATAATCGCTTGGGTAGTTTAGATTGTCGTTTTGAAGAAGTGGGCACTATCCCATGTAGTGATGTTGTAGGAAAAGCATGGATAAGAATATATCCATTTAATCAAATAGGCATACTTCATTAACAAAAGAAACAATATAGAGAAATGAGTGAGGATAATGCGTAGAGAAAAAATGCATGTGAAGCGCCTAATTGAAAAAATCAAAGAACCTATGTTAGCAGTTTTGAGTGCAGTCTTGATTTCAAGTTTTATTATTAGTCATACAAAAGTTCCAACAGCTTCTATGATGACAACTATTGATCCAGGTGATCATTTGATAGTTAATCGTATGCCATATTATTATCGTGATCCTATATGCGGAGAAATTGCTGTTTTTCAATTTGAAGGAGATCATCTCATTAAACGTGTTATAGGTGTGCCTGGTGATATAGTAAACATTGATGCTGGTAGAGTGTATGTAAATGGAGAAATGCTCCAAGAAAATTATTTAAATGATAAAGAAAATACCTATATATATGCAGGATCTAAAATTAAATTTCCTTACACAGTACCAGAAGGGTATTATTTTATGATGGGTGATAACCGAAGTAATAGTAAAGATAGTAGAGTGTTTGGACCAATTGCAAGAAATCAAATTCTTGCAAAAGCAGGTTTATGCATATATCCATTTGATAGAGTAGGTATATTAAGATAAGGTGAAAGAATGAATATAAAGGAAATTGATGCATATTTAAAAACAGTGCCTAAGGCACAACTTGCAGAAGTATTGACCCCATTTAAATTAGATGAAAGAAGTGGCGTAAAAAAAGTTGTAGCAAAATATGAAAAGCAATATAAGACATATGAATCAGCTCTTCACGAATGGACACTTAAATGTGAATTTGATAATGTCTTTCATGATAAACAAAAAGTATTAGTAGGTATTGATGAAGTTGGCAGAGGCCCACTAGCAGGGCCTGTAGTAGCTGCGGCAGTGGTTTTGCCGTATGATATAAGCCTAGTAGGATTAAAAGACTCTAAGAAGCTTACAGAAGCCAAACGAGAGGATCTTTATCATAAAATTAAAGAAGTTGCATTAGGTATTGGGATAGGTATAGTAGAGGCACCGGTGATAGATGAAATTAATATTTTACAAGCCACATTTAAAGCTATGCGAGAAGCTGTTTCTAAGCTTAATATGCCAGTAGAAGTTATTTTGGTAGATGGAGATCATACAATTCCTGGATTAGAAGTGATACAACATGCAGTAGTTGGTGGTGATGATAAAAGTGCTAGTATTGCAGCTGCTAGTGTAGTTGCCAAAGTAACTAGAGATCGTATGATGGTAGAATATGCAAAGATGTATCCACATTACGATTGGTCAAGTAATAAAGGTTATGGTAGTCAAAGACATTATGATGGTATTAAGGAAAAAGGACTTACACCACTACATCGCAGAAGTTTTTTAAAAAATTTAATTTAAAGTGAGGGATTTTTGTGATTGAATCCATAGGCGTAGGTTTAAAGGAACAAATACAGACAGAACAAAAGCTGGCCGGTAAAAACAGTCAGCTTATTTCTGATATAAAAGTTGGAGATATATTAAAGGGGTCATTAACTAAGCTAGGAAATGGGCAGATTGTACTTTTAAGTGAGGGCAATGAGATTATTCCGGTGAAGCTTCAGGGAATGGCCATTTTTAATGAATCTATTATATTAGAGGTTATTCAAAAGAAAGAAGGACAAATATTATTAAAATTATTGCAAAGTGAGGTTTTCTCTCATGAAACTTTACAAAATAAAATTATGAATGAACTAGATTTGCCTAAAACAGATCCTATGCGACAACTTATTGAAACTTTTTTAGCAAAGCAAATGCCACTTCAACGGGAGAGTTTATTAAAGAATTATCATATACATCAAAGTTTTCAAATTCCAACAGAAGTATTAGCAAACTTATGCGATGAAATAGGGGAAATTAGTTTACAAGAAGCAAAAAGCTTTTATGAGATAAAACAGGGGAGTATAGAACAGTTATTTGCGCATATAGGTGATATAGTTGGTGAAGTTCAAGATAGTAAATTGACAAATAATATTTTAGTTTCTTTGGAAAAATATTTAGGTAAAAATATGATAGAAGATGTATTGAAAGAGTTTGTTAAAACTAATGAATTAACAAGCTTTTCTAATATGCAAAAGCTAGAAGAAGCTGAAGATAATACCAAGTATTTAAATCAGGAAAGAAGTAATCAATTCCTATGGGAAGATTTAACTACTATAGAAAAAGAGACAAGTTTTAAGGCAACTTATAACATTGTAGAAGAATTGTTGAGTAAGCTTCCATCAGAAGGTTGGGGTCAGTTAGGTAAAATTACAAAATCATTACTTTTAAAAACATTGATAATAGATACAAATAAGCTGCAATATATACCAGATGAAAGTAAATGTATTGAAAATATGAATAAAGTCTTAAAAGAGATTTTAAAGACATTAGAAGATGCACATCTACCAGAAAAATATACTCAAACATTAAAACAATTAGAAGAAACAGTACAAGTTATAAATAAATTTAATGTGCAAGGTGAATATTATTTCTTTCCGTTAAATTTACCTCAAGGAGAAGGAAAAGGTGAACTTTATTTCTTTAAACCTAAAAAAAAAACAAATGGTGGGCGAGAATATTTGTATGTTGTTTTAGCATTAGATTTACCTAGGCTTAAAAATATTGAGATACATATGCGGAAAGAAAATAAAAATATATTATTACATTTTAAAGTAAAAGAAAAAAGTATGTTACAACTTATTGAAGCTCATAAAAAGAATTTAATACAGATAATGGGACAGACGGCATTTCATTTAGATGAAGTGAGGATTTCCTTATTGGAAGAAAAGGAAGTAGGAACATTTTTAAGGCCAGTAGAAAATATGGTTAATCATATGGATTTTAAAATATAGGAGGTTAATATGAAAAATCAACCTATAAAAAAAGCCGTAGCTCTTTCGTATAATACAGATATGAACGCCCCAACTATTGTAGCAAGTGGGCAGGGAAAGATAGCAGAAAATATTATTACTGAAGCGAAAAAAAGTAATGTACCTGTTTATGAAGATGAAAAGATGGCCACACTCTTAACAAAGTTACAAGTGGGCGACCAAATTCCGGAAGAAATATATGAAATGGTTGCTAAAATACTACTATTTGTTAAAGATATGGATGAACTCTATGGAAAAACAAAATAAAAAAGCAGTAGGAAAGGCGTATGAAGATGTGGCTACTGCATATCTTATAGATAAAGGTTATAAAATATTAGAAAAGAATTATCGTTGTAAAATAGGTGAAATAGATATTATAGCTAAACATAGAGGTATACTGATTTTTATAGAAGTAAAGTATCGCAAAACGTTAGCTTTTGGTTCACCAGGAGAAGCTGTCAATTATTATAAACAACAACGAATCATAGGTAGTGCAAAGTGGTACTTAAGACAGCATTATAATACAGAAATTAACTGTAGGTTTGATGTGATTGAAGTATTAGATGAAAAACTCTCACATATAGAAGGAGCGTTTTAGGAGGAAAATATAAATGAAAAGCCCGATTAAATTTATTACAAAAGGGGATTTAACTTATTTAGTTTTTACTAGATGGGAAGGAGACACCCATTTAGCACATTGTTTTACAACAAAGTTTGGTGGTGTTAGCACAGGGCATTTAGCGAGTCTTAATCTTGGATTTAACAGGGGAGATGTCGAAGCCAATGTTATTCAAAACTATAAGAATGTATGTAAGATATTAGAAGTACCTTTTGAAAGTATTGTGCTTTCAAAACAAATTCATGACACTAACATTAAAAAAGTTACTGCTCAACATAAAGGAAATGGTATTATCACATCGAATCAGTGGCAAAGTGTAGATGGTATCTATACTAATGAAAAAGGCATTACATTGGTAACACATTATGCAGATTGTGTTCCTCTATTTTTTTATGCGCCTAAATATGATATGATAGGTATGGCACATGCAGGTTGGCGTGGTACAGTAGCTAAGATTGGGCAAAAGATGGTTCAAACTTGGCATGAAGAAGAAAATATTCCACTAGAAGAAATTCAGGTAGCAATTGGTCCATCTATAGGGGCATGTTGCTTTGAAGTAGGGCCTGAAGTGGCAGAAGTGTTTTTAGATGTTTTTGGTGAAACTTCTTTTATTTGTAAGGATCAAGAGGGTGAAAAATATCATATTGATTTATGGGCATGCAATAAAGAAATTTTAATGGAAAGTGGTATTTTAGAACAACATATTACAGTAGCAGGTGTATGTACATGTTGTCATGATGAAATTTTCTTCTCACATCGTAAGACACAAGGTAATAGAGGGACATTAGGTGCCTTTATGACATTAAGAGATTAAGGAGTTGTAGAAGTTGAAATATAAAGAGCATGAAATCGTAGCAGTAGAACCTGGTAGTATTGCTGAAGAATTAGAAATTGAAGCAGGTGATACATTACTTTGGATTAATAAAGAAAATATACAAGATGTATTTGATTATCGTTATTTAATGGCAGATGAAGCAATTGATGTATGCATTCGTAAAGCTAATGGTGAAGAGTGGGTATTAGAAATAGATAAAGACTACGGTGAAGACTTAGGTTTAGTTTTTAAAACAAGCTTAATGGATGAACTAATTAAATGTCGTAATAAGTGTAAGTTCTGCTTTATCGATCAGTTACCTCCTAATATGCGAGAGACGGTGTATTTTAAGGATGATGATTGGCGTATGTCATTTTTAAATGGAAACTATATTACACTTACAAATATGAGTGAATATGATATTAATAGGCTTATAAAATACCGTCTTTCACCTATTAATATTTCTATTCATGCCACAGACCCTGAGGTACGTAAAGATTTATTGAATAATCGTTTTGCAGGTAGGATTGTGGAACAAATCAAACAACTTGTAGATGCAGGCATTGAAGTGAATGGCCAAATTGTATTATGCAAAGGTTTAAATGATGGAGAAGTACTAGACCAAACAGTAAGAGATTTAAGTCAGTTTATACCACATATTTTATCTTTAACAGTTGTACCAGTAGGTATTTCTAAATTTAGAAAGGGCTTGGCAGAGCTTGAAGGTTTTGATGAAGCATCGGCTAAAGTAGTTGTACAGGTTGTAGAAAAGTGGCAAAAGTATTATTTAGAAAAAATGGGGACACGTTTTATCTTTGCGGCAGATGAGTTTTATGTAACAGGAAAAATGCCTCTTTTAAAATATGAAGAATATGAAAACTTCCCAGTATTAGATAATGGTGTTGGCATGCTTACGAAGTTCCAACATGAATTAGAAATAGAGCTAGAAAAATATGAAATGAATGAAGAAAGTTTTGAAATTTCATTAGTTACAGGGTGTATTACAGACGAATATATGAAAAACTGTGTAGCTCTTGTAAATAAAAAGTTTCCAAACCTAAAAATACATGTTTATCCAGTTGTTAACCACTTCTTTGGAGAAAAAATCACTGTTACAGGCCTCTTGACAGGACAGGATATTATCAGTACTCTAAAACAAGACGTATCTTTAGGAAAAGTGTTATGCTTTGCTGAAAATATGCTGAAAAGTGGAGAACCTGTCTTATTAGATGATTATACAGTTGAACAAATTTCCAAAGAATTAAATATTCCAATTGAAATTTTACCAAACGAGGGTAATACGTGGGTTCAAAAAATTATTGAATTAAAGGAGAAGTATTAATGAGTAAACCAATTGTGGCGGTAATAGGGAGACCTAATGTAGGTAAGTCTACCTTATTTAATAGATTAACAAGAACAAAAACGTCAATTGTAGATGATACACCTGGTGTAACGAGAGACCGTATTTATGGTGAGGTAGAATGGCTAAATCATAAATTTACATTAATCGATACAGGTGGTATTGAACCAGAGAGTAAAGATATTATTCTAAGTCAAATGAGAAGACAAGCTGAAGCAGCCATTGAATCAGCAGATGTTATTATCTTTCTGGTAGATGTAAAAACAGGACTTACAGATGCAGATACACATGTGGCAAATATGCTTCGTAAATCACATAAGCCAGTTGTACTTGTTGTAAATAAAGTAGATGATATGGTACATCAAGCAATGGGTGTTTATGAGTTCTACAACTTAGGACTCGGTGAACCAATTCCTATTTCATCAGGACAGGCTTTAAACATGGGCGACATGTTAGATGAAGTAGTTAGTCATTTCCCACAAGTAAATGAAGAAGAAGAAGAAGATGACAAAATTCGTGTAGCTATTATCGGTAAACCAAATGTAGGAAAATCTTCATTAGTCAATCGAATTGTGGGTGAAGAACGTGTTATTGTAAGTGATATTGCAGGAACAACACGTGATAGCGTTGATACAGAAGTAACTATCAATGGTCAAGATTATGTTTTAATTGATACAGCCGGAATCAGAAGAAAAAGCAAAATCAAAGAAAATATTGAAAGATATAGTATCATTCGCACACTTGCAGCTATTGAACGTGCAGATGTTGTACTAATTGTAATTAGTGCTGAAGAAGGTGTCACAGAACAAGACACTAAGATTGCAGGTATGGCCCATGAAGCAGGCAAAGGATGTATTTTAGTTGTTAATAAATGGGATGCTATTGAGAAAAATGATAAAACGATGAATCAATATGTAAAACAACTTACAAATGAACTTGCGTATATGCAATATGCACCACAAATGTTCATTTCAGCTTTAACAGGACAACGTGTGCCAAAATTATTTGAAACAATATTTGCAATTCATCAAAATCAAAGCCAACGTATTAGTACAGGTATTCTTAATGATGTACTTTACGAAGCAATGGCAATGAATCAGCCACCAAGTGATAAAGGTAAGCCACTTAAAATATTTTATATGACACAAGTAAGTATAAAACCACCTACTTTTGTTATCTTTGTAAATGATAAAGAATTAATGCATTTTTCTTACCAGCGTTATATTGAAAATCAAATGCGTGAAGCCTTTGGATTTAAAGGAACACCAGTTAGATTTATCATTAGAGAAAAAGGGGCGAAAGAATAAAGATGTATCGATTAGGGGCGTTAGTAATTGGATATCTTTTAGGTGGTGTACAATCAGCTATATTATTAGGTAAATTAAGAGGAATTGATATTCGTTCCCAAGGTAGTGGTAATGCAGGAACAACTAATACTGTGCGTGTATTAGGTAAAAAGGCTGGGGCTATGGTGTTATTAATGGATATTGCTAAAACACTTATTGCAATACTTATAGCAAGGTTATTATTTAATAGTAGTAATATACCTGGTATTATTGTTTCTGTATATACAGGCGTAGGTGTTATTTTAGGTCATAGTTATCCAGTATTTTTTGGATTCAAAGGTGGCAAGGGAATTGCATCTACAGCAGGACTTATTATAGGGATTGGGAACCCTGTACTATTTTTAATTTTAGCAACTGTTTTCTTTACATGCTTCGGTATTACTAAAATTGTTTCTTTAAGTTCATTATTAGTGACAGGTTTATTACCTTTAATGCTTATTTTATTGTATTGTGGTGAACCAGGTGGGATAGAAGCTATGGTACTAGGTTTTGTGATCATGGCAATTACTTATTATCGACATAAAGACAATATTAAACGCTTACTAACAGGTACAGAATCCAAATTAAATCTAACAAGCAAAAAATAAGGTTGGAGGATAGGACATGAAAAATATTGCAGTAATAGGTGCGGGCGGTTGGGGGCTTGCTCTAGGATTATTATTAAATGATGAAGGAAATAAGGTAACCTTTTGGTGCTATGATGAAAAAGAAAAGAATGATATTTTACAGCATCGTGAAAATAAACGTTGTTTACCAGGAATTAAAATTCCATTAGAAATCACATTTACAACAGATATGGCGCAAGCTTTAGAACATGTGGATGTAGCAGTTATTGCAGTACCATCAAAAGCTATTCGTACCACAGCAAAGGCTATGGCACCATTTATTCCAGCACAAGCAATTGTTGTTAATGTCTCTAAAGGTATTGAAGAGGAAAGTCTTATGAGGCTTTCAGAAGTTATTGAGGAAGAATTATCAAATAATGTGGTAATTCTTTCAGGACCTAGTCATGCAGAAGAGGTAGCAAGACATGTTCCAACAACAGTTGTTGTAAGTAGTAATCATATGGAGAGTGCAGCTAAGATTCAAGATTTGTTTATGAATAAGTATTTCCGTGTCTATACAAATGAAGATTTAATAGGGATTGAACTTGGTGGTGCACTCAAAAATGTTATTGCTTTAGCAGCAGGTATTGTAGAAGGTATTGGTTATGGTGATAATACTATGGCAGCCCTTATTACAAGAGGGATAACTGAAATTGGACGTTTAGGTATTGCCATGGGTGGTAAACCAAGTACCTTCGCAGGACTTACAGGAATTGGAGACCTTATTGTAACATGTACAAGTGGTCATAGTCGCAATCGTCGTGCAGGAGAATTGCTTGGTCAAGGTTATACCATCGAAGAAGCTATGGAAAAAGTTAATATGGTAGTAGAAGGTGTACCAACTACTAAAGCAGGTTATGCCTTAATGAAAAGGTATGAGGTAGAAATGCCAATACTTAGTGCTATCTATAGTGCCTTATTTGAAAAAGCTTCAGTAGCAGAAACAATTAATGCACTGATGCTACGTGATAAAAAAGATGAATAATAAATAGTAGGAGTTATCACTGATAGCTCCTATTTTTATATTAAAAATAGCCTGCACTACGCATATATATTTGAGTTTCACAATATATATAAATGTACCCATACATTTAAAGGGAAGAGGAGGCGTTGAGATGGAATATTTTGATATTTATAAAGATATTTCGGAGAGAACGAATGGTGATATCTACATAGGAGTTGTAGGCCCAGTGCGTACTGGTAAGTCAACATTTATTAAGAGGTTTATGGAAACACTAGTTATTCCTAATATCAAGAATGAACATAATAAAGAACGTACACAAGATGAATTACCACAAAGTGGTGATGGAAAAATGATTACAACAACAGAACCTAAATTTATCCCCAATGAAGCAGTTGCTATTACTATTGGTGGAGATTTTGAAGTAAAAGTGAGAATGATAGATTGTGTTGGTTATATTATTCCAGAGGCAGAAGGGCATTTTTATAATAATGCACCTCGTATGGTAAAAACACCTTGGTTTGATGAAGAAATTCCTTTTGCTCAAGCAGCAGAAGTTGGCACAAAGAAGGTTATTACAGATCATTCTACAATTGGTATTGTCATTACAACAGATGGTTCCATTACGGGTATTTCAAGGGGCAGTTATTTGGAAGGTGAAACAAGAGCTGTTAATGAACTTAAAAAGCTAGGTAAACCATTTGTTATAGTATATAATACGAAGAGACCATTTGATAGTGATGTTATAGAAGAGACAAGTAATTTATCGAGAGAATATGATGTGCCAGTGGTACCTATGGATGTAGCACAAATGAAAACGGAAGATATTCATACATTACTTGAAAAGATTTTATATGAGTTTCCAGTAAATGAGATTCAGTTTATGTTACCTAAGTGGGTAGAAACATTGGATAATGAGCATTGGGTAAAAAAAGCATGGATTGACTGTGTTAAGGAACATGTATATAATCTTGAAAATATTAGACAGGTAAAAGATATAATTGGTGAGTTTAGGGAACTAGAGTTTGTAAAAAATGTTTATCTAGAAAAGATTCAATTAGGTGAGGGTGTTGTTAAAGTTGATGTAGCAACAACAGATGAACTTTTCTATCGTGTACTTTCAGAGGCTACAGGAATTGAAATTCATGGTGATTATGAGCTAATGAGTCTTATTAAGGAGTTAGCAAGTACAAAGAAAGAATATGATAAAGTAGCATATGCAATGAATGAAGTAAAAGAAAAAGGTTATGGTGTTGTAAGTCCTATATTTGAAGAACTCAAATTAGAAGAACCGGAAATTATTAAGCAGGGTAATCGTTTTGGTGTAAAATTAAAAGCAAGTGCACCGAGTTATCATATTATAAGAGCTAATATTCAAACGGAAGTTTCACCTATTGTTGGTACAGAAAAACAAAGTGAAGATTTAATCACAAATCTATTAAATGATTTTTCAACAGATCCAACAAAGCTTTGGGAATCTAATATTTTTGGTAAATCTCTTCATGAACTTGTTAATGAAGGGCTACAAAATAAATTATATCGTATGCCAGAAGATGCACAAGAAAAGTTACAAGAAACTTTACAAAAGATTATTAATGAAGGTAATGGCGGTTTAATTTGTATTTTACTCTAAAAAGGCACAGTAGTGCCTTTTTTTGTGGAATTTATAGGGGATAGACTTGCAAGATTATTTATTCCATTATATTATGATAAAGATAAGTAAATCTTAATAGTTAAAAGCTATAGAAAATAAGCTATAAGAATAAGGTTAAGAGGAAAGAGTTGAAGTGATAACATGAAAGGAACTAAAGAGAAAAGAATGGGGAGTAAAAAACAATCTTCTGCTTATTTTAATCCCTATGCAAAAGGAACAACCTCCATGCCCAAAAAGAAAAAGTCTACATATGCAAGTGGTGGTAAAAAAGATGTAAAAAGAACTCCTAAAACAACCACCGTAAAAAAACAAATATATAGTGATTATGGTACTTATCAGCAAAATAATGCATCATCTCCAGATTTACGCAGAAGAGACTTGCAAAAACGTAATAAACTTTCTAAAGCACAGATTGAAAGAAATAGAAGAAGAAGGCAGAAACGTTTTAGAAATAAATTAATTTTAATCATGTTGCTGACAACAGTCTGTGTATGGAGTGTTTTAAAAATAAAAGAATTTTTTACGAAACCAGAAGTTTCAACACAAATTGTTAATACAGGTACATTAGATATGTCAGAAGCTTTTGAAGGTATTATTGTAAGGAATGAAAAGGTATATACAAGTGAGGTAACTGGTACAATTCAGTACAATATAGGGGAAGGAGAGAAAATTAAAAAAGAAGGTATTGTATATGCTGTTATATCGGATGAATCACATTTAGCTGAAGTAGAAAGTGAAAAAGAACAGGTTGACTTACAACTTTATAACGCCGCGGATAAGCGAAAAGATATTTCTTATTATCAAGATGAAGCTTCTGTAATAGCAGAAGATTTTTCAAGTAAGATGGAAAACTACTATAAGAATATTAATATGCCTACAACAGATTATATTTATGCATTAAGAGGACAACTGGATGATAATGTTAAAGATTTAACAGAGTTATATACAAAAGAGCAAAATGTTTTAAATACAACTGTAGGTGAAAAAGCTAATAGTATTGCAAGTAATTTAGAAAAATATAAGAGTGTACAAAAAACTTCAGAATCTGGTATTATTTCTTATAAGATGGATGGAGAAGAAGGATTAGGTTATGAACAGATTGGAAAGTTAGATTATAGCACATATAATAAAATTTTTAAGAAAACTGCTACAGAAAACCTTGTTAAGACTTATGTAGAAAAAGATGAACCTGTATATAAGTTAATATTAGATAATACTTGGTATATTGTAAGTTATGTAGGAACTGAAAAAAATGAAGTATTTAAAGAAGGAGAAAATTATACTTTAAGTTTTGAGACATTAAATGGTGGTGAGATTTCTTTTTCTTTAGTATCTAAAGTAGAAGAAGGAAATAAACTGCGTCTTGTATTTAAAACACAGGAGCAAATTGGTCAGTTTTTAAATATGCGTCAAGTTCATTTTAGTATAGGCAATAAAGATGAAAGTGGTTTAAAAATACCACTAAAAGCCATTGTAGAACAACGATTACTTAAGATTCCAGTAGAATATAAGATTGAAAAGGATAATAAAGTAGGGGTGCAGCGTAAAAATGGTGAAGTTATTGAATTTATAGAAATCAAGCCACAAAGTGAGCAACAAGATATGATGTATATTTTACAAGATGTTGGCAATTTAAATGGATTAAGTGTAGGTAGTAAGTTGATTAATCCAGTAAGCGGTGGTATTTATGCCATTGAAGACTTTGAAACTGCACAGGGGGTCTATGTTATTAATGGTAAGATTGCACAATTTAAAAAAGTGGATATTTACGTGCAAAATGAAGATTATGCTATTATAAGAAATAATGGTAGTAGCCAACTTAAGGAAAAGGATAAAATTATATCTAATCCAAAGAATATAAGAATGGATCAATTATTAGAAGATATGACTATTAAAAATGAGTAGGTGATAGAGAATGATGAAGAAAAATTTAGAGAATATTCATAAACGTATCCAAGAAGCAGCAAAAAGAGCGGGAAGAAATCCTGAGGATATTACATTAATAGCTGTTTCGAAGACCTATCCAGTGGAAGATATTGAAAAGGCTATGAGCTATGGATGTACCGACTTTGGTGAAAATAAAGTGCAAGAATTAGTAGGGAAAATTGATGAGATTGATACACCTATTAATTGGCATTTAATTGGTCACTTACAAACAAATAAGGTGAAATATATTGTAGGTAAAACGAAGCTTATTCATTCAGTAGATAGCTTAAAATTAGCACAAGAAATTGAAAAGCAATCTGCTAAACATGATGTAGTAACCAAAATTTTAATTGAAGTGAATGTAGGGCAAGAAGCTTCAAAACATGGGGCTAATGTAGATGATGTCATACCGCTTATTGCTGAAGTATCACAACTTCCACATGTTAGGGTTGAGGGACTTATGACAGTGGCACCATTTGTAGAAGATGCTGAAGAAAATAGAGTTATATTTAGGAAACTTTATGATTTATCAGTTGACATACAAAAGCAAAAGTTTGATAATATAAATATGAATATATTATCAATGGGTATGAGCAACGACTTTGAGGTAGCAGTTGAAGAGGGTGCAACACATGTACGTATCGGAACAGCTATTTTTGGTTATAGAGACTATACGAAAAGATAAGAATTAGAGGAGGTAATTTATGAGTACTTTTATGTCCAAATTTAAAAATATGTTTTCACCAGAAGATGAATATGATGAAGAAGAAATGGAGGAGATGGAAGAAGTAGAGAGAAAACACGAGCCTGTAAGTAGACCAGCTGTGCATCCTACACCACTTCCACAACCTAAAGTTGTAAGTTTAGGGGCAGTTAATAAAATGGAACTATTAAATTTTACAATGTTAAGTTATGATATGACAGGAGAAATATGTGGTTATATTAAGAATAAGAAACCAATTATTGTAAATATGGAGAAGCTAGTACCACATGAAATGCAACGTGCAGTAGACTTTTTAACAGGTGCATGCTGTGCTTTAAATGGGACAGTTGAAAAGGTAACTGATAATATCTTTATTTTTGCACCAGAGCATGTAAATGTGAATCCGGAAAAGCTAAAACAAAGAAGTGTATTTCCACCTACGATCTAAGCTATGAGTAGGAATATAGTTATTTCTAATATGCAAGAGAAACTTTTTATGAAAAGCTTCTTTGAATATTTGCATAAAGCAGAACATCAAAATAGAGCTTTTTTTACTGATTTTTATAATAAAGATTGGATGGTACAAATGCTTAAGCAATATGGTGGATTTGTGCCAAGCAATATGATTTTTTACTTTGGTGGCTATGAAGGTGCTGAAAGACAAATGATGGGAATTTCACCTTATGGACTTACATGGGAAGAATGGCCCTTAACTTGTCTTAAGATTGAGGTAAAGATAGGTATTGGTAAACCCCTAACTCATAGAGATTTCTTAGGGGCACTTTTAGGACTGGGCATAGTAAGAGAATCTATTGGCGATATTATTTTAGCCCCTTTTGGGGCTTATGTGATTTTAGAAGAGCAAATGGCAGATTATGTAAGTTACAATCTAACAAGTATAGGGCGCTATCAAAATGTTGTAGTTACAGCAATTAGATTTGATGAAATAGTGCCAGAATCACCGAATATCAAAACATTACAAGCTACAGTTTCATCTTTAAGGTTAGATGCTATTATAGCAGCCGGATTTGGAATTTCTAGGACAACAGCAACAAAGCTCATTGCAGCTGATAAAGCTAAATGCAATGGTGTAAGTGTAGCGAATAGTTATTTAGTTAAAGAAGGCGATAGTGTCACCCTAAGAGGATATGGAAAAATTAAAATAGGTCCTACTCTTGGAATAAGTAAAAAGGAAAGACTACGCGTTGTAATTGATAAGTATATATAGGGAGGACTTGGACATGTTATCACCAGTCGACATTCAGAACAAAGAATTTAAAAAAAGTAAATTAGGTGGTTATAATATTGATGAGGTTAATGAGTTTTTAGACTTAATTTTACAATCTTATCAAGAACTTATTAACGAAAATTATACACTTAAAGATAAGGTGAATGTACTTAATGAAAGTGTACAGTACTACCGCACAATGGAATCTACTATTCAAAATGTACTTGTACTTGCAGATAAAACAGCTCAAGAAACAAAAGCTAATGCATATGAGAAGGCAGAGCAAATGAAGCTGGAAGCTGAAATGCGCGCAGAAAAAATGACAACTCTTGCTGAAGAACGCGTAAGTCGTATTATGGAGCAAGGTAGACAGGAAGTCTTTGAATTAGGTCAAAAAAGTGATGAATTAAGAAGACAGTATTTAGCATATAAGGGCCAATTCAAGCAATTACTCCAATCTCAAATGGAACTTTTAGAGCAAGGTGACAAACAAATGCATCCTTATAATGAGGAATTACTTAAGGCTTTTGACCATATTGAGGATGAACCAGAGATGTTAGCAGAAGAGTTTAAACCTTTAGAAGGTGAGGAAAAAGAAAAGGAATATACAAAAGAATATATTCCTGTAAAAGAAGAGGAGCTTAAATGAGACAAATAAATGCTGTTACAAATAGACCTTATAAAATCTTACTTCATCAGAATTTTAATTTACTCGAAGAAGAAATAAAAGCAGTTTGTAAACCTAGTCAGATTTGTATCATTACAGATACAAATGTAGAAGCATTATATTTAAAAGAGGTACGACACATTTGTCAAAGTATTGCAAATACTTTTGTACATGTGTATGATGCTGGAGAAGCATCTAAAAACCTAACAACAATCACAGAAATTTATGATACATTAGTGACACATAATATGGACCGTAGTGGACTTATTGTGGCTTTAGGTGGTGGTGTTGTGGGTGATATGGCAGGATTTGTAGCATCTAGTTATATGAGAGGCATTAGGTTTATGCAATTACCAACAACTACTGTTGCACAAAATGATAGTAGTATGGGTGGAAAAACAGGTGTAGATTATAAGGCACATAAAAATATGATAGGTGCCTTTTATAATCCAATATTAGTATATAGCAATCTTACTACATTAAAATCTTTACCTGAAAGTGAATTTACAGGAGGCCTTGCAGAAGTTATCAAACATGGTCTAATAAGAAATGCAGCGTTATTTGATTTTTTAGAGAAAAATGTAGCAGATATTTTAAACCAAAGAGATGATGCCATTGAAGAAATGACTTACGAGTCATGTCTTGTAAAGTGTGATGTTATTGAAAAAGATTTGAAAGAATCAAACCTAAGAAAAATTTTAAATTTAGGACATACTATAGGGCATAGTATTGAGACACTAAGTAATTTTAAACTATCACATGGACAATGTGTAGCCTATGGTTCATGTATGGCAGCATATATCAGTTATCAACGAGGGTATATTACTGAGCAAGTAGTTGAACGCATTGTAAATGTTTTTAGAAGCTATAAATTGTTGTCAACTATACCTCATTTTAATGAAGATGAGGTATGGGAACAAATGAGCTACGATAAGAAAATGGCTTATGGTAAAATTTCATTTATCTTATTAAAGGCTATTGGTGAAGCAGTTATTGTAACAGATGTTACTAAAGAAGAAGTTATAGATGCCATAGTATTTATAGAAAAAACGTGCGAATAGTAGCACGTTTTTTCTAAGTTTATAAGATGAAGGAGTATAGATAATGTATATTATAGTTGGGCTTATTGCACTAGTACTTATTGGGGTGGATCAAATAACAAAGGTTTGGGCAACGGCGACACTGGGTAATGGAAGAGATATTCCTATTTGGAATGGTATATTTCATTTGCATTATGTAAAAAATACAGGTGCTGCTTTTGGGATGTTAGGTGGCAAACAAGTATTTCTTATGGTTATTACCACAATTATTATTATTGGAATGATAATTTATTATCGTAAGTTACCACAAACATTTTGGGGAAAATGGAGTAAAGTATCTTTTATAATGATTATAAGTGGTGCAATTGGGAATCTTATAGATAGAGTATTTTTAAATTATGTAAGAGATTTTTTATACTTTAAGCTTATCAACTTTCCTGTGTTTAATGTAGCAGATGTATTAGTTGTGGTTGGTGTATGTATTTTAGTAGTAGCAATGCTATTTGGTGAATTAGAAGAAGGAAAAGAGAAGGCATAAATGGAAGAACAAATAACAATTATAGTACAAGATGAGGTAGGGACACGTTTAGATAAATACTTAGCGGCAAATTTAACAGGGTATACTAGATCTTTTATTCAAAAGCAAATTGAAAGTGAAAGTGTATTAGTTAATGGTAAAGTAGTAAATAATAAATATCAAGTCAAGTATGATGATAGGATAGAAATTACTATTGCAGCACCTGTAGAAGTAGATATTGTGGCTGAGAATATTCCTATTGATATTATTTATGAAGATGAGAATTTACTTATTATTAATAAGCCTCAAAATATGGTTGTCCATCCAGCACCAGGGAATTATACTGGAACACTTGTTAATGCCCTGTTATATCATTGTAAAGAAGGACTTTCTGGTATTAATGGTGAAATTAGACCAGGTATTGTACATCGCATTGATAAAGATACATCAGGACTTTTAATGATTGCTAAAAATGATCGTACACATTTAGGACTTTCAGAGCTTTTAAAGGATCATGATATCATAAGAAAATATCAAGCCATTGTATATGGTAAGCCAAAGCAAGAGCATGGTTTTATTGAGTTACCTATTGCTAGGTCACCACAAGACCGTAAGAAAATGGCAGTTGTACAAGGTGGACGTCATGCTAAAACAGAGTATCGTGTGTTAGAAACATTTAAAAACTTTTCACTTGTAGAGCTCACACTCTATACAGGACGCACACATCAAATTCGTGTACACATGAAACATATTGGGCATCCATTACTAGGTGATCCTGTATATGGTCCAGCTAAAACAATGTTTGGACTTACAGGACAAATGTTACATGCTAAAGTTTTAGGCTTTAAACATCCTATTACAGGAGAAGAAATGTACTTTGAAAGTGAACTGCCATCATATTTTCAGGCAGTAATTGACAAACTTCGAAGGCTATGAGATAATGATAAAAATTATATTCCT
>JAZKZQ010000150.1:0-14398 GCA_045612745.1 Cellulosilyticum sp.
AAGGTTATTTTTATTTAGGTAGGGTTTGTATAAAAATATTAAATGTTATAAAATTGATAATAATTATACTGGTTTTTAAGTATATTAAAGCAAAGGGAATATGTTAAAAATGGTTATAAATGATTATGATATATTTTTTTACATATAAAATAAGTATGATAAGTATAGAGGTACCTTATGAAATATGAAAATGCAGCAGATTTATTTCCAAAAGAATTATTAGCGCAAATGCAGCATTATGCCCAGGGCAAATTAGTTTATATTCCTAAAAAAGATCAAAGAAAATCTTGGGGAGAAAGTTCAGGATATAAGCTTAAATTAACAAGAAGGAATCAAATGATTCGTAATATGTTTATGTTTGGTCAAACCATAGGAGAGCTCTCGGAAAAATATTTTTTATCGGAAGAAACAATCAAGCGTATTGTTTATTCCAAGAATAAGGAGGAGTATATGGTATATCAAGGAACAGTAACTTCAGCTCAAGAGCATGCAAAGTAAGGAATGTTGGAGGAATGGATTCACACATATTTATTATTTGACCGTAAGAATAAGGGTTTTTCAGATGGACTTAGATTCTTTGAACGTATATATATAGGGCCAATTAAGATGCCAACCCAGTTCTTTGTGAGAAACTGTGGGCCAGAAGTAGGGATGAAGTGGCTAGTAGATGGACAAATGTTTGAAGAACGTGTCCAAAGGATGATGCTTCAAAAGGGAGAAGAGTTACCACCACTTATTATTAATTTTGTGGATAAGGGCTTTGATATGAATGATGGGGCTTATCAATTTGAAGCGATGAAACGTTTAGATATTAAGATGTGTGATGTTATTATATGGATTACAGAACAGCAAGATTATGACTATTTTAAAGTACATTATAAGAAGTATATGGAGGAGAATGTGTAATGAAAAAGTTAGTTGTATTATGTGCTACTTGTGGCGTAGGGAAATCTACAATTATAGAGTGTTTAAATAGTAATACTAAGACAGAGAGTTTTGTTTTTTATGATGTAGATGAGTTAGGGTTAAATTGGCATGATTATAAGGATTTAGAAGATAGCAATATTAAATTTGCTAAGGATGTTTTAAAGGTAGCAAACAGTAGGGAGGAGAGAAGAATATAGTGTTAGCTACTTGTATGAATCCTATGGATTATCATGAGAAGATAGGACCTATAGAGGGAATCGAGCAAACTTATTTTATTAATTTACAGTGTAGCGATGAAGCATTAACCATGAGACTTAAAGGAAGGCCTGTAGAACGTATGACGCATACAGATGAATTTATTGCAACTCAGGTTGAGTATATGAATTGGTTTAGAAATAATACACACCGCATGGATTTAATCATTGATAATACTGAGCTTACTGTAGCTGAAACAGCTGAAAGGGTAGATACATTTTTAGTAAGTCAGGAAAGTTAGATATCATATTGAGCATATGGAGAAACAATTCATAAACAGAACATTAGGAGCAGGGCTTGCAGATAGCAATGGATAGATGAGGGTGTTACAAAATTATAAACGATTTTGTAACACTCTTATTATTGTTTGAAAATAAAAAAATAAACGTTACATTGAGAAATATAAGACATTATAGTATGAGGGGGGATAAAATTGTCTTATACGCGTACAAGAAAAGAAGAAAAAAACTTTATACGATTATGTGAAGAATACCATGAAAAAGTACTAAAATATCTTTATTATGCAGTTGGTAATATAGATGATGCTAAGGACTTAACACAAGATGTATTTATACTTGTTTACGATAGACTAGAGCAAATAGCTTATCATGAAAATCCAGCAGCATTTATTTATCAAACAGCTAAGTTTAAAGCTGCTAACTTTAAGAGAAAGCAGAGTAAAAAGGCTTACTATGAATATAGCATAGCAGAGATGGAGACAGAAGGAAGTGAGCCAAGTGCTTATGAAGGCATGATTGAGAAACAAGATAAGGATATTGAGGAGAATGATTATATAGAAGATATACTTAATACACTGAACGAGCAACAAAGAAAACTCTATAACTATCGCTATGTAGAAAAGAAGAATTATAAGGAAATTGAGAAATTAATGGGAATAGACGAGATAACATTGCGCATGCGGTGCGTACGTCTTAGAAAAAAGCTTAAGAAAAAAATACAAGAAGTGGGGGTGCAGTATTTTGAGTAAAGATATAGATGATATAAAGCAGGAGTTTGAAGTAATTAATGAGCTTATAAATAGTCAAGATATAGATAAATTTGAAACTGCACTGAATCAGTTTATAGTGCAAAATGAGTTTCCATATGAAATAGAAGAAAGTAAGATATTTGCTAAACGCATTATAAAAAGTCAAAAAGAGGGGACATATCGTATGAAAAAATCATTCAAGGTTGCAAGTCTTATAAGTGTTTGTTTAATCGGTACGGCTGTAGTTTATGCTAGTGGTGTATTAAAGAAATTCACTTTTTTAACTAATAAAGGGACGGCTATTGTAAAGACAACGGATAACCTTACAGAAAAACAAGCACAAAAGATGGTAGAAGACCTTATAAATTTACCTGAGGAGATTGGGGAGGATGCAGAGGTAATAGAACCAATTGAAAATCATTATACAACTATAGAGGAAGCAGAAAAGGCCTTAGATTTTGCAATTATATTACCTAATAATATACCAGAAGCATTTAAGGAAGAAAAGGAAGTCATGGTACTTATAAATCCCGAAACAGAACAAACTTTTGTATATGTTATATTTGATGCCATTACAGAAGAAGAGCATAGTTTTTTAAAGATTGATATAGTCAAGGAAGAACATGTTGCTGAGGGAACTAGTATAGCGATTAGGGAATCTTCTGATGAAATTTATAGAAGTAAGAACGATGTAAAATATGAAATTTTTAAGGAAAGGGATGAATCAACAAATGATGATTATTTAAAAGCGAAAACTTATGTGGGAGAATATGAGTATGGTATTTTTGTGAATGGAATAGATGAAGCAACTTTTTATGATATTATAGATAGTGTGGATATTAGTGAATATGGGCAGATGGAAAATTAAATATTAGAACACAGATTAAAGTAATTAAGTAGCCTTAGAGTATTAAAATATTCTAGGATATATTAACTATTACGAAAAGAAAATGTGGCACACAAGATACTAGCGGTAGCGATTTGCTATGATGCTAAAAGTAAGGAATATCATTGCAAGATAGAAGAATTATAGTAGCAAGTTAGCATATAGAAGGAGCAGAACCTTTGAGAGAGCAATCTCTTGGAGGTTATTTTTATTTAGAGAATGTAGTGAATAAAATTGAATGAAAATAACAAATATTATATAATTTGATTAGTAATATAATGAAAAGTCTTATTAGGAGGGTGAAATATGGGAGGTAAACAGGTGTATAAAGTGGCAGTTATTACTGGTGTTATAGGTTTAATTCTACTTTTGAGTACTATTTTATCAAAATCATCGGATCCAGATATGTTTTTTAGAATAGCGGCAGTCTTAGGTATTATATTAATTTTTGTTAGTGTCGCACTGTTTGGTATTAGTTGGCTAGTATATATAAAAGATAGTATCAAAAAAAAAGATTATATTGGGGCAACTATTATTATTATTATAGGGTTATTAATTATTATTAAAGCATTGATAAGAATAGGAGCAAAACCTTAAGAAAGGGAGTTATTACAAGCGGAACTATACTAAGAAAGTGGATTTGTATTATAGAATAATTAATGAATTTGCAGGTAGAGGGATAAAGAAACGAATTAAAATACGGAGTAATAGATTATTAGGAGGTGCAATATGTTAGAGTTTATAAGAGCAACAGAAGAAGATCTTGAGGAGTATATGAAAGCCAAAATAGATGCGTTTTCTGATGATGTAAAACAATATGGTTTTGGTCCAAGTGGTTATGATGATTTTGAAAAACAAAAAGAAAATATGGCTAATTATCCTACTTATAAAATTGTATTAGATGATGTCATTATAGGTGGTATGAGTTGTTGTGACTTAGGTGAAGGTGTATTTTGGCTAGGGGGAATCTACATAGATAAGGCGCATCAAAATATGGGGATAGGTGCTAAGGCAATTACATTTATTGAAAAGGAATTTCCACAAGCAAAAAGATGGAGGCTTCATACACCTTTTAAAAGCTATAGAAATCACCACTTTTATGAAAAGATGGGATATAATAAAATCGGTGAAACATTACCAAAGGAAGATAAAGATGGGTTTTATCTTTTTGAGTATGAAAAAATAATAGACAATTAAATATATAGGAGGAAGTTAAATGCATATTGAAACAGAGAGATTAATCATTAGAGATTTAGAGCAAAAAGATAAAAATCAACTGTATAATATCGTCTGGCAAGAAGGTGTTGTACAATTTATGAAAGACTGGTCAGAGAATAGTCCAGAACCAGAAGCATTTCACGGCTATATAGAATGGCATCAGAGTCAAAAAAACTCTACGGATATATATGAGAATAAACGATATGCAGTAGCACTCAAAGAGAATAATCTTTTAATAGGAATGGTAGGTATGGGATTAGAGGATACAATAAATGAGGTAGAGATGGCATACTTTATTGATGAAGCTTATCAGAAGAAGGGATATGCAACAGAAGCATTAAAAGGATTGTTTGATTGGTGTATGAAGGTGTCAGAAGTACCTTATATGGTTTTAACAATCGATTGTGCAAACGAAGCCTCTTGCAGAGTTGCAGAAAAGGCAGGATTCGAATTATTTGAAAAGAGAATGCCTATAAGCCATAAACAGCCGAATATGATAAGTGATAGCTACTATTATTACCGTAGATATCGCTAAATATAGGAAAAAATGATGAAACATATAGTAATAGTAGAAGATGATAGAGCACTTAGTAATGGGATTGCCTTTGCTTTAAGAGGTGAAGATTTGGTATTTACAAAGGCGTATACTTTGCAAGAGGCGAGGAAAATTGTAATGGAGGAATCGGTAGATTTAATCATTTTAGATATTAATTTACCAGATGGGAATGGACTTGAGTTTTTGGAATGGTTTAAATCAAAGCATGAAAAACCTGTTATTTTACTAACAGCAAATGATTTGGAAACAGATATCGTGACCGGTTTTGAAATGGGCGCAGATGATTATGTGACAAAACCCTTTAGCCTGATGGTATTAAGAGCAAGGGTAGGTGCACAACTTAGAAAAGGACAGGCTGTGTCTAAAAATGAATATGTGATAGATGACTTTAAATTTGATTTTGAGAAAATGAATTTTTATAAAAAAGGCATGACTATAGAACTCAGTAAGACAGAGCAAAAGTTACTTAGGCTATTAATCGAAAATAAAGGAAATACCCTTACAAGAAATCAACTTGTGGATAAAATATGGTCTGATGGGGCGGAGTATGTGGATGAGAATGCCCTATCTGTTACAGTTAAACGTTTAAGAAATAAAATTGAGGATACACCCGGGGCACCTCAATATATTAAAACAGTATATGGTATAGGTTACGTATGGGTGGTGGATTAAGATGAATATTTTTAAAGTAAATAAAGTCATCCATAGGCTAGATGAGATGATAGAGCATGCCATTAATGGAGATCCAATTGAAAATATATATGATGAGACAAAGATGGCATCTTTAGAAAGCAAGTTAAGTCAATATCTTCAAATGACGCAAACTAGTAAGAAACAATTAGAAGAGGAAAAAAATCAGATTAAAGAACTGATATCAGACATTTCACACCAGACCAAAACACCCATTGCCAATATTTTGCTATATGCCCAGCTTTTAAGTGAGAGCGAGCAAAATGAGGAGAATAAGGCACTGATAGAGGCACTTTTATTACAAGGGGAAAAACTACAGTTTTTAATAGAAGTACTCATTAAAAGTTCCCGCTTAGAGACAGGAATTATTGTGGTAAATCCTGAAATTAATAAAGTAGCAGTACTCCTTGATGAAGTACAAAAGCAAGTAGCAACGGATGTGGTAGCAAAAGAGATAGATTTGACGATAGAGGTAGGTGAGGAAACAGCTCTCTTTGATTTGAAGTGGACCAGAGAGGCTATTTATAATATTGTTCATAATGCGATTAAGTATACGCCTGCTGGAGGTAGGGTAAAAGTAAGTGTGACTGCTTTTGAACTTTTTTGTAAAATTTATATCAAAGATAATGGCATTGGTATAAGTGAAGAAGAACATAATAAGGTCTTTGCACGTTTTTATCGTAGTCAAGCTGTACGTCATGAAGAAGGACTTGGCATTGGGTTATTTTTAGCTAGAGAAATCATTACGAAACAAGGTGGTTATATCAAGCTAAAATCAGCAGAGGGAAAAGGAGCAACTTTTTCAGTCTATTTGCCACAAAGATAGGAATATATAGGGAGTAGGAAGCTTAAAGGTGAACCTACTCCTTTTATTTTATCATGTTTTAACATGCAAATCTGTCAAAACTGTTAGATTTGAGAAAGAATGGGGAAAGATTGTGATGCTAGAGTAATACTATCAAAGATGAGTGGAGGAGAAATCATGATTATATTAGAAACAAAAAATTTAAAAAAGCAATATGGTACAGGTGAAAATAGGGTACATGCCCTTGCAGGAGTAGACTTAAAAATAGAAAATGGACAATTTGTTGCAATAGTAGGTACATCAGGAAGTGGTAAGTCCACACTTTTACATATGTTAGGTGGGTTAGACAGACCTACAAGTGGTGAGGTTATTGTAGATGGGAAAAATATTTTTCAGTTAAAAGATGAAGAACTGACGATTTTTAGAAGAAGAAAGATTGGCTTTGTTTTTCAAAATTATAACCTTATTCCCAACCTTAATGTATATGATAATATCGTACTTCCTATTGGTTTAGATGGCAGAAAGCCTGATACAGCGTACATATCTCAAATTATAGAAATGCTTGGCTTACAAAGTAAGGTGAATAATTTAGCCAATAATCTTTCAGGAGGACAACAACAACGTGTGGCAATAGCAAGGGCTTTAGCTGCAAAGCCAGCTATTATTTTAGCAGATGAGCCTACGGGAAATTTAGATAGTCGTACAAGTCAAGATGTGCTTTCTCTATTACGTGTAAGTAGTGAACGTTTTGCACAAACCATTGTGATGATTACACATAATGAGGAGATTGCCCAATTAGCAGATCGCATTATTCGCATAGAAGATGGCAAAATTGTAGGAGGAATGTAAGATGTTGAAGGTAAAAAATAAAAAACAAATTAATAAACTTGTATGGCATTCCCTCAAAACACATAAGATGAGAAACTTATTTGGCACTATAGCCATTTTATTAACCACCGTATTATTTACAGGGCTTTTTACTATAGGGAGTAATTTGCTGACTTCTATGGAAGAAAGCACTATGAGGCAGGTGGGGTCTAGCAGTCATGGTAGCTTTAAATATTTAACACAAGAAGAATATGATAAAATTAAAGATAATAAAAATATAAAAGAAATCTCTTATTCTATAGTAATTGGCATAGCAGAAAATAAAGAGTTAGCTAAAAGGCCAACAGAAATTCGTTTTGCCCATGATAAGCTAATAGCAAAAATGATGTTTTCTATGCCAGAAGTAGGACGTTTACCTGAAAAAGAAGATGAAATTGCACTAGATACAATTGTATTGGATAAGTTAGGTGTTAAACCAGCTTTAGGTGAAAAAGTAACGTTAAGTTATTCTTTAGATGGAGAAAAGAAAGAGAATACCTTTACACTTGTAGGCTTCTGGCAAGGTGATATATTAATGCAAGCAAGTCAGGCATGGGTCAGTCCTAGCTATGGACAAAAGCAATTAGCCAACTTTAAAAATATTGCTGATGACCAGGTCATTGGCACTATTAATGCTGAAGTAAATTTCTCTAATGCTTTCAAAATTGAGGAGAAGTTACATAAGGTCATTATAGAAAGTGGTTTAGACCCAGAAAAAATAGATATCGGTGTGAACTGGGCATATGTAGGGGGGCGTGAAAGCCTAGATTTAGGTATGATTTGTGGTATAGTAGTAGCAGTTTTAATGATTGGGTTATGTGGGTATCTTATTATTTCAAACGTTTTTTATATTTATGTGACGACGGATATTCAATCTTATGGTCTCCTTAAAACTATAGGGACGACAGGAAAACAAATTAAATTAATGGTAAGAAAAGAAGCGTTTGCTTTATGTTTATTAGGCGTACCATTAGGACTTTTTGCAGGCTACATAGTAGGAACCACTTTGACACCTATGATATTAGGTATTTTAAATACTAATGTCATAAGCGTCACTTTAAATCCAATATGCTTTATAGGAGCAACTCTTTTTTCTATAATAACTGTTTTTATAAGTATTACAAGACCGGCTAAAAAAGCAGCTCAGGTAAGCCCTATAGAAGCACTTCGTAGAAATGATTATACAGGTAAGATAAGCAATAAATCAAAGAAGAGTAAACCTATTCATGCCTTTTCGCTAGCATGGGTGAATGTATTTAGAAACAAAAAGAAAGTTATCGTAGTGACACTTTCTTTATCATTAGGGCTTGTTATTTTAAATAGTGCCTTTTCCATGGCAAATAGCTTTGATATGGATAAATATTTAAGTAGCCGAATAAAATATGATTTTGCCATAGGTGATGTAGCTTATTTCAATGTTCATTTACATTATTTTGACCAAGGGACTTTGAGTACCACTTTCTTAGAGGAATTAAAAGCACAAGCAGGGGTAGAAAGGATGAGTCCTATTTATTTTTCAGAGTACTATATACCAGTTCATAAGCAGATTACACAAACAATCGAAAAGCTTGATCAAGAAGGCAGCTTTTCAAAAGAAGATATTCAATCTATGAAAGATAGCATATATCAAGGTAAGCAGCTTGCCCACTTTTATGGTTTGGATGAAGAAACGCTTAATGAATTAGAAATAAAAGAAGGTACGATTGATTATGAAAAATTGATGACAGGAGATTATGTGATTGCTTCCATAGATGAATGGAATGACTTTAATTATTATCATATAGGGGATAAAGTGGATTTAATGAGTAACGAAGGGAAAATCAAGAATTATGAAATTATGGCAATAGCCCAGATTCCAGATAGCATAAGCTGCCGTCATAGTCATAGCGTGAATACAGAATTTTTCATGCCTACGGAGGTGTTTCTAGAGCATATTGAGGAAAAGGCACCTATGGTAGTGGTAATGAATGTAGCTGATGAGGCAGAAACTTTTATGGAAGCATTTTTACAGCATTATAGTGAAGAGATAGACCCAAATATGCAATATGAATCTAAGACACTTTTAGTAAAAGAATATGAAAGTACACAAAAGACGTATAAAGTAGTAGGTATGACCTTAAGTGGTTTATTAGGATTTATTGGTGTGATGAATTTTATAAATACAATGATTACATCTATTTTTTCTAGAAAGAAAGAGATTGCCATGTTGCAAAGTGTAGGCATGGGGAATAAACAGTTAGGACAAATGCTTATTTTTGAAGGACTTATTTATATGCTGCTCACAGCAGTTGTATCACTTACAGTAGGAAGTGGTATAGGATATTTATGTGTGACATTAATGTTTGAGGGCAGTCAATATTTTACGCCAACCTTTACAATGCTTCCTGCCATTTGCTGTTTACCTGTATTTGGAATTATTGCGATAGTAGTGCCTGTTATTTGCAAAAAACAGCTTTGTAAGAAAAGTATGGTGGAAAGATTACGAGAAGAGGTATAAAAACAACGTATTTATCATAAGTGCAACTGCTAGTTGACAAATTTATAATCTTTTTTGATAGCATGCAACTGAGAAAAAAGGTAAAATATTAACTATAAAGATAGTTAAATTGTTCAATGAGGGAGAGGATGCAGATGCTATTATCAGAAAAGATTATACAGCTTAGAAAGAAGAATGGATGGTCTCAAGAAGAATTAGCAACTCAGCTTAATGTATCAAGACAATCTGTTTCAAAATGGGAGGCAGGTAGTAGTATTCCAGATTTAAATAAGATTCTTTTATTAGGTCAAATATTTGGGGTAAGTACGGATTATCTTTTAAAAGAAGAAATTGAAGATGTAACATTTGAAAAAGCAGATATGATAGAGGAAGTTTCTGAGAAGGAAAGAAGAGTATCCTTAGAAACAGCTAATCAATTTATGGATTTATGTAAGAGAGAATCTAAGAAACTGGCTTTAGCTGTATCTTTATGTATTTTATCACCGGTATTACTTATCTTTCTTGCAAGGGCTAGTGAGGGGAATCGCATTAATTTATCAGAAAATGTAGTAGCTAGTATAGGGTTGATTGTATTAGTGGGTATAGTAAGTATAGCTGTTTGTATTTTTCTTAATTATGGGCATAAAATGGCTGAGTATCATTATATGGAAGTGGAAATAATTGATTTGGAATATGGTGCAACAAGTATCATAAAGGAAAGAAGAAAACTTTATCAAAGTAAATATAATTTAAATATAACTGTAGGGGTAATACTATGTATCCTTAGTGTTATTCCTCTTTTTATAGCTATGTTAATGGAGGCAGAGGATTATATATATACTGTAGCAGTATGTTTATTATTAATTATTGTAGCTATTGCCGTAAATCGTATCGTGGAAGTCTCAACAGTATGGGGTGGCTTTAAAAAACTTCTTATGGAAGATGACTTTTCCCGGGAAAATCGAAGGGTTAATAAAAAGTTAGAAACCATCGGAGGGATATATTGGGGATTAGTTGTAGCAATATATTTAGGTTATAGTTTTATCACAAATGCATGGGGGATAAGCTGGATTGTATTTGCAGTGGGTGGTGTTTTATATGCAGTAGTCATTAATATTACAAAGATGGTATTAATGCATAAATAAGATAAAGAGAAGATTTAAATATAATTTTAGTTAGAAATGATGTATAAAATCTGTTATGAAGTAGGAGTTTGGGTTAGTCAATAAATTAGTTATGCGATAATCCTTGTTTTATAAAAAATGAGGGCATTGTAAAATAGATTATTATTTTACAATGCCCTTTAGTCATTTTAAAGTAATTTATTTAATTATAACATTAATCCTACGATAGCAGCACTTAATAAGTTTACCACTGTAGCGACTAATAAAGCTTTAACACCCAATTTAGCCACAGTAGCCACTTTTTTAGGAGCTATAGCTGAGTAGCCACCTATTAAGACACCGATACTTCCAAAGCTTGCGAAACCACAAAGAGCTACAGTTACCATAGCTTTTGTATTAACACTAAGCATATTAAATTGAGGAAGACCAAAAGCAACAGCTTCATTGAGAGCAAGCTTAGAAGCAAGAATTTGAGATACAAGGCCTACCTCTTTCATTGGAACGCCCATAAGAAGAGCAAATGGTGAGAAGAGGAAACCTAAAATGTTTTCTAAAGTAATATTTGGTGAAATCATAACAAGTAATCCATTTATCATAGCCACCATAGATAAAAATACCATAAGAGCTACAGAAATACCGATAACGCTTTTAAATCCTGACATACCATAGTTCATCATTGTTTCAATAAAGTTAACCCCTTTATCATTTTCAAGCTCAATTTCTTCTGCGCAGTATGATGTTGGCATAATGATTTGTGTAAGTGCAAATGTGCTAAATACAGTAAGTGGCATTGAAATGATAATCCATTCCATAGATGCACCGAAGCCTACATATAAGCCGATGATTGAGGCACTAATAGAGGTCATACCTCCAACAAGTGTGGCAAAAATAACGCTATCCTTAGCTTGTGATAAGTAAGATTTTGTTACAAATAAGCTCTCAGATTGTCCTAAAAACATATTAGCAACGCCATTTACAGCTACAAGTGTATCTACTTGTAAAAGCTTAGCAATGCCTTTTCCTACAGTACCAATAAACTTTTGAAGAATATTAAAGTGGAATAAAATTCCCATAAATGCCGAAATAAATACGATTGGTAAAAGGGAATTAATGAAGAATACATAGTTATCTGTAAGTCCGCCAAATACAAAATTAATTCCTTCTGTAGATTGGTTGATAAGCCAAGTAAAAACAATTGAAAGCCATTGTACACCTTTCCATATAGGTGTTTTAATAAGTAGGAATGCAAGTATAAATTGTGTAATAAAAGCAATGCCTACACTTTTCCACTTAATGTTCTTTTTATCTTTTGAGCATAAGTATGCTAGGGCAGTGAAAATAATGATACCTAGCAGGGCAAAAATCTTTTCCATATTAGTCTCCTTTTGATGAATGTATAATAATGTCTACTAATAAATATCTAATAAGATACTATTATAACAGTAGAAATAGAAATTTTACAGCAAAAAACGTCATATAGATAAAAAGATTAAAAATGATATAAAATTATAATACTATGTTATAATGACCATACATAAGGTGATTTTTTATGATTTCACAGTATGAGAGCTAGTAAATAAGAAGTATAGATATGGAATCTATAGATCATAAAAATGATGCATCAGGGTAGGGTTATATAAATGAGAATTAATAAATTATTAAGTAACAAGGGTATTTGTTCTAGAAAACAAGCTAATAAAATAATAGAAGCAGGAAGAATTATAGTAAATGGCAAGCCTTGTATTAAAGGGCAATGGGTAGAAGAAGATGAGGATGAAATTTATTTGGATGGTGAACCTTTGAAGGCTAAGAAGAAGGTTTATATTATTTTGAACAAGCCAGTAGGGATTACTTGTACAGCAGCTATGGAAGTCAAAGATAATATTATTGAGTATGTTAATTATCCAGATTATATATTTCCAGTAGGTCGATTAGATAAGGACTCTAGGGGATTAATTCTTATGACAAATGATGGAGAGCTAGCCAATGCTATATTAGAGTCAGACAATGAACATGAAAAGGAGTATATTGTTACCGTAGATAAACCATTTGATACAGCATTTATAAAAGGAATGTCAAAAGGGGTTAATTTAGGAAAAGAAATGACAAGACCATGCAAGGTAGAGGCTATAAATGAAAATACCTTTAAGATTATATTAACTCAAGGTTTGAATAGACAAATTAGAAGGATGAGCAAACATTTTGGTTATGAAGTAATACGATTAGAACGTGTGCGCTTACTATGTATTAAGATGGAGGACTTAGCTTATGGTACTTGGCGCCAACTAAGTAAAGAAGAGATAGAAGATTTAAAAAAATTTATTTAAAATGTCCTACCTGATAATTAAATTGAGTATAATAAAAAAGAAGATGGCGCTATAAATAATTAAAAAGAGAGAGTATAAAGGGTTTGATGAAGAGGGGAAACTTATGGCAAACATACAAGATTATTTAAAGTGGCGAGGTGATTTAACCTTTAAACAGGCAGCATTTAATGAGGTAGATAATTTAATATTAGCAGTTATGTCATATATAGTTTTTGATAGCATTGTACCAGGTCCAGCTTATAAGGATATTATTACATTAGAAGAAGCAAGTAAGTTATTTTTTAAAATGTATACAGATAGGGATCTTGCAGTACAAAATATGTTTACGAAGATGGTACCATTTATATTAAGACAAGTAGCAGAAACTGAGCGATTTAAAAATGTAGGATTGTGTAAATATGTGAGTAGTATAGATTATAAAGATGAAAAACAGTTTGCAGCATTGCATATTTTACTAGAAGATGGTACGACCTATATATCATATAGAGGGACTGATGATACTTTAGTGGGCTGGAAGGAAGATTTTAATATGACTTATATGGCGCCTGTACCAGCTCAGATTGAAGCATTAAAGTATTTAGAAGAGACAACTAAGAAAAGTAAGCGCTTATTAAGATTAGGTGGGCATTCTAAGGGGGGAAACTTAGCTATTTATGCAGGAACCCATTGCAATGACCAATTAAAGCAGCGTATTATTGAAATTTATAATAATGATGGACCGGGCTTTTATAGAGATGTGATTGAAAGTCAAGGCTATAAACAGATGCTACATAAGATTAAGACAATTATCCCAGAGTCTTCAGTAGTAGGCATGCTCCTTGAACATGAAGAAGAGTATGTCATTGTCAAAAGTAAGAAGAATGGCATTTTACAGCATGATATTATGAACTGGGAAGTACTAGGGACGAAACTAATTTACCTAGAGAGTGTAAGTAAAAATAGTCGTAAGTTAGATTATACAATTAAGTCGTGGTTAGAGAATATAGATATTAACCAAAGAGCACAATTTATAGAGGCATTATATAATGTATTGGCATCTACAGGTGCAAAAACAGTGAGTGAATTAACAGCAGATAAATTAAAAAACATTAATATGGCTTTAAAAACCTGGGGTACTATGGAAGAGACAACAAAAGAGATGGTTATTGAAACACTTAAAATTATGATAAGTGAGTATTATAAATTATTTTTAAAGGGATAAAACTTATATTTATAAGAGGAGAATTAATAATATAAAATGGCAATTATATAGGAGGGTTTTATGAATAACTTTATTTTT